>JAYVXB010000515.1:0-14424 GCA_043785585.1 Deltaproteobacteria bacterium
GCCGCGGCGGCGCCTTTCGCGCCCTCGAGCGCGCGATGCATCGCCTTGAGCATCGCAGAGCTGGTCTGCCCGGAAGGAAAGCTACGACGGTTCAAGCTACCCACAATGCTAGCGCATCAGGCTCCAGGCGTCCGCCGAGCCTGTAGAGCCTGTAACCCTGGGCTAACCTCGATGGCGGTGTCGGCAGATAGCGTCTCCCTCGGGATCGTTCAGCGCGTCGACGCGGCGCGCCTTTCGCTCGGTGACGCCGCGCTCGTGCGGACGCGCGCGCCGGGGGAGACCCATCACATTCTCGTCGTGGCGGAGCGACGCGGCACGCGCGTCGCGCTCGTCGAACGCGATGCACTCGCGGCGGCGCGGGCGGCGCTGCGGGTGGAGCGCCATCCGCAAGAGCTCGCGTGGCGAACGCGACTCGAAGGGGCGCGCGTCGTGTGCGTCATGGCGGAGGGCGTTCTGTTCGAGCGCGACGGAGCGCGGTTGCTGCTGACTCGTGACGGCGTGACGCTCGCGCTGGGTGCTCGCGACGGCGACGAAGCGGTCCCGATCGACGTCACGGCGCAGAACGGAGAGACGCTCGCCGCGGAGCTCGGAGCAGGCGCCATCGAAGCTCGGCGTGTCGCGTTGGCCCGCGCGATCGCGCGCGCGGTCACGAAGGTCGAGCGGCGTGCGGACGCGGTGCGCGGCGATCTCGCGCGGATCGGGAAGGCCGAAAAGACGGCGGCGAACGCGCAGCTCTTCGTCGCCGAAGCGGCGCGCGTCCCACGAGGCGCGCGCGTGATGTCGGTCGTCGACTGGTCGACCGGTGAAGCGAAGACGATCGAGATGCCGCTCGATCCGGCGCGATCGGCGCGCGAGCAGCTCGACGCGACGTTCAAACGCGCGCGACGGTTGAAGGACGGCGGACGCATCGGGCGCACGCGACTCGCGGATGCGGAGTCGACGGTCGAGCGGCTACGCGCGCTCTCTCACGATGTCGACGGCGCGCCGGATCTCGCCGCGCTCGACGCGATCGCCGAGCGCGCGCGTGCCGCGGCGCCCCGCGACTTTCGCGCGACGACCACGCCGTCGACGGAGACGGGAGCGCGCCGCGGAGCGAAGGGAGCGCAGCCCGCGCTGCCTCCGTACCGCACGTTTCGCGGCGCGCGCGGCGCGAAGATCCTCGTCGGGCGCGGCGCGGCGCACAACGACGAGCTCACGCTGCACGTCGCGAAGCCGCACGATTTGTGGCTCCACGCCAAGGGACAAGCGGGCGCGCACGTCGTCGTGCCGCTCGCGAAAGGAGCATCGTGTCCACCCGATCTCCTCGCGGACGCGGCGCACCTCGCCGCGCATTTTTCGCGCGCCAAGGACGAGACTGTCGCCGAGATCTCGTACGTCCCACGCCGCTACGTGCGAAAGCCGCGCGGCAGCGCCCCAGGGCTCGTCGTCGTCGATCGCGAGAAGGTGATCGTCTTGCGCCGCGAAGAAGATCGCCTCCGCGTGCTCCTCGAGAGCGAGGAAATGTAGGACCTGCGCTACGCTCGGCGCGTGCGCCTAGGAGAGCTCGTCGGCCGCTGGGTCGGGAAGGTCGAGGTCGTCCTCGCAGGTGCCGACGACGATCTTCGCGACGGCGAAGAGGCGCTCTCGACGGGCAATCCGATGCGCGCACGCGCCGCCGCTCACCGTGTGCTCGCGCGCGCGCCCGATTCGCCGCTCGGGCTCGCGCTGCTCGCGGACGCGTGCGAGATGGCGGAGCTCGACGCCGAGCTCGCCTTGACGCTCGAAGATCTCGCGCGTCGAACGGCGTCGCGCGCCGAGGTCTGGGTGCGCCTCGGCCGCGCGCGCCACGCGACGAACGCTTCGCCGGACGACGTACGCGACGCTTTCGTGCGCGCGCTGGCGGTCGCGGAGTCGGGGAGCGAACCGCGGCGCGAGGCGCTCATCGCACTGGCCGACCTCGACCTCGCGAACGGAGACGGCGCGCGGGCGGAGCTGTGGCTCGAGCGCGCAGCGGGAGATACGTCGCCGGAGGTGGCGCTGCGGCGCGCCGAGGCGAGGCTCCTTCAAGGGGACGCGTCGGGCGCGCTCGCGCGCATCGACGGAATTGCGAGCGCCGCCACCGACGGGCGCGCGGCGCTCGTGCGCGGGCGAGCGCTCGCGGCGAGAGGCGACGCCGCCGCGTACCCGCCGCTCCTTCGCGCGGCCGTCCTCGACGTGCGCGGCGCGAGCGAAGCCCTCTCCGCGACGCTCGCATGGGTGCCGAGCGATGACGCGACGCGCGCGCGTGTGCGATCGATCGTGGACGCGAAAGGCGAAGGGGATCTCGCGCGATGGCGCGCGGCGTTCGCGCGGGCGGCGGGTCAGCGGGACGAGGCGCGCGCGGCGCTGAGGGACGCGGTCACGAGCGGCGACGCTGCAGCGGCCGGCCCCCTCCTCGACGCGGCGATCGACGATCGCGATCGCGACGCGCTTCTCCTCGCGCTCGACGCGCTCCGCATCGAGGATCCGTCGTCTCGCGATCGCCTCGCCGCGGCCAGCGACGCTCGCCGCCTCCCCTCCCCGGACGCCGTCGCGGATCCCGCGCGCGCCGCCGCCGCGTTCGACGAGCTCGGCGCGATCGACGATCCGCGGGTCGTCCCGTGGGCCGCCGCGATCACGCGCGACGTCGCGCGCACGCTCGTCCCCGCGAGCGGCGCCCCCGGCGCGTGGCCCGAGCTCTTGGCGCGGCTCGACACGCACGCGCGCAGCCTCTCCGATCTCGACGCGCTCGCTCGCGTCGCCGATCTCGCGTCGGAGCGCGGGCGTCCCGTCCGCGTCGCGATCGTCGGCGAGTTCAACGCGGGCAAGAGCACCTTCATCAACGCGATGATCGGCGCCGACGTCGCGCCGACGGGCGTGCTCCCGACGACCGCAACACTGCATCACCTGCGCTACGCGCCCGACCCGATCGCGCGCATCCTCCTCTCCGCTGCATCCCCCGGCGAAGGGCGCACGAAAGAGCGCATCGTGCCGCTCGGCGATCTGCGCGCGACGCTCAAGTCGTTGCAAGCCGCCGATCCGGACGGAACGCCGATCCGCCGCGTCGAGATCCTCCTCCCGCTCGCGTCCCTCACGCGCGTCGAGATCCTCGACACGCCGGGATTCAACGCGCCGGACGCGCGCCACACCGAGGCGGCGCGCGCGGCGTTCGAGGAGGCCGATGCGGCGATCTGGTTGCTCGACGCGGCGCAGGCGATGAAGCAGACCGAGCGCGCGATCCTCGAGGAGGCGAAGGCGGCGCGGCTGCCGGTGCAGATCCTCGTCAACAAAGCCGATCGCCTCGCGCCGGATGATCTCGCGAAGGTCATGACGGAGGTCGTGGCGTCTCTCGACGAAGTCGGATTGACGTCGTGGTCGCCGCCGATCGCGCTGAGCGCTCGAAAGGCGCTCGCCGGGCGGCTCGGGGATGCGGCGGCGCTCGAAGCATCGGGGTGGATCGGCGTGCAGGCGCTCCTCGACGAACAGATCGTAGGACGCGACGAAGAGCTGAAGGAGCGCGCCATGCGGCGACGCGCGGCGCAGATCGTCGCGCGACTGCGGGAGCGAGCGTCGACCGCGGCAGACGCGGATCGCGCAGCGAGCGAGTCCGCCGCGACGCGCGCGCACGCGGTGTCGCAAGCCGCCGCGCGGATCGAGCGCGACGCCGAAGAGTCCGCGGCGCGCCTCGCAACGTCGCTGGCGACGGCCGGCGCCGCGTGGGAGCGCGATCTCGCGGTCGTGTTCACCGGTCGCGACGCAGACACGCTCGCTGGAGATCACGTCCTCGCCCGCTACCGCGTCGACCGCGCGCTCGCGCACCTCGCGACGCCGCTCGCGAACGCCCTCGCGTCGATCGCACCGGAAGCCGCGATCGCCCCCGCCGCGCTCTTGCCTCTCGTACGCGCGATCGTTCGCGGCGCCGTCGCGGCACAGCCGGACGCCGACGCCGTCGCGCTCCCGATCGCACGTGCGGCGATCGCATCGCTCGTCGACCACCTCTTCGCGCTCGCCGTCGCACAGCCGCAGGCACGCCGTGCCGCCGGCCTCCTCCGCGAGCTCGCCGCGCTCGAGGCCGCGCTCGCGTCCTCGTCGTAGCCCCGCGCATCGGCATCCGCGCTAGAGTTCGGATCGTGCGCACCATCCTCCGCTGGGCCCCCGTCGTCGCCGTCGCCCTCGCGACGACGTTCACCCAACCGTCGGCCACCGCCGCAGAACCGTTCGGCGTCGGTGGCGAAGCCGTCAACGTGCAAGCCGAGAAGCTCGACCTCGACATCATGGCGGGGGAAGCCGTGCTGACCGGAAAGGTCGTCCTCTCGAAGGGCGATCTCACCGTGAGCTGTCCGCGCGTCGAGCTCCGCTTCGATCACTCGCCGCACGTGACGTGGGTACGCGGCTCGGGCGGCGTCTCCGCCGACGTGCGCGGCGTCCACGCCGAAGCGCCGACCGTCGAGCTCGACATGGCGAAGCAGATCCTCGAGCTCCGCGGAGGCGTGAAGCTCACGCGCGGGCAAGGCTGGCTCACCGCCGACAACGCGCGCATCGAGATCGCGACCGGCAAAGTCCAGCTCACGCAGGTGAAGGGGTCGATCCCCGTTCCGCCGAAAAGCCCCTGAGCGCGCGTCGATGGCGATGCTTCTCGAGGCGAGCGGAGTGCGCGTCGAGCGCGGGAAGAAGTCGATCCTGCGCGACGTCGAGCTGAGCGCAGGCGTCGGCGAGGTGATCGGCGTGCTCGGGCCTTCGGGCGCGGGCAAGACGACGCTCTTCCGCGCGCTCACCGGCGAGGTGCCGCCCGACGCGGGACGAATCGCGCTCGATGGCGTCGACGTCACGAGGTGGCCGCTTTGGAAGCGTGCGCGCGCTGGCATCGGGTACATCCCGCAGAGCGCGAGCGTCTTCTGGGAGCTCTCGGTCCGCGCGAACCTCGAGACGTTTCATCACGTGGTCTTCGGAACACGCGACGTAGCTGCCGCCGCCGCCGCCGCGGAGCGCGTCGGCCTCGCGCATCGCCTCGACGTCCACGCCGGCGAGCTCTCCGCCGGCGAGCGCCGCCGCCTCGAGTTCGCGCGCGCCATCACACGCAAGCCCCGCGTCCTCATCTGCGACGAGCCCTTCGCCGGCGTCGATCCGGCGGGTGCCGCTCAGCTCGGCGATCTCCTCGCCGAGCTCGCGAAGAGCGACGTCACGGTCCTGCTCGCCGATCATCACGTCGTCGAAGCGTTGCGCGTCTGCACGCGCGCCGTTCTTCTCCTCGATGGCACCGTCGCGGCTGCGGCAGACCCCGCGGCCTTCCAAGACCATCCGCTCGTTCGCGGCCGCTACTTGGGCACGTGGACCCGGTCGATCCCTCCGCCGTCGTCGGCTGGCGGCGCACGCTGAGCGCGCTGCCTCGCCGAGCAAACTTTGGTCCAGGCGCCGGAGGACGCCGAAGGATAGCACCGTGATTCGGAACTCCAGTCAAAAACGGCCGCTGGCACGATTATCGCTGCCTATGCGATGCGCCCGGTGTTAAATGCACCTCAGACAAGACCTCTGACACGGGAGGGTCCATCGGTTTGGACTCTCATTCGGGCTGGTTTCCCTGCGCGCCGCTGGGTGATGCGCAGGTTGGGGGAACGGTACCCTTGGGAACGGCATGGAGATAAAACAACAGCTCAGACTCAGTCAGCAGCTGGTCATGACCCCCCAGTTGCAACAGGCGATTCGCCTGCTGCAGCTTTCGCGCCTCGAGCTCATCGACGAGATCCGCAAGGAGCTGGATGGCAATCCCGTCCTCGCCGACGAGGAGACCGATCCGCGCGCCCGCGAGAAAAACGGTGACGCGAAGGTGCCGGAGCTGCTCAACGGCGCGGTCGGATCCGACGTCGCAGAGGGCACGAGCGAGCGCATGGGCGCGCTCGACATGGAGAAGCGCGCCGAGGACAAGAAGGTCCAAGAGATCGACTGGGAGCAGTTCCTCGAGAACCGAACGCTGCAGCAGCCGCTGCCCTCGGGTCGCGGTGGCTTCGAAGATCTCCCGCCGATCGAGCAAAACCTCACGAAGCAGCAGAACCTCGTCGATCACCTGCGTTGGCAGCTGCAGATGAGCGACTTCACCGACACCGAGAAGCGCTTCGCCGAGCTCGTCCTCGGCAACCTCGACGACAACGGGTTTCTCGATCTCAAAGGCGTCGAGCGCGAGAACGGCGAGCGCACGCCCGACGTGACGATCGAAGAGATGGCCGTCGAGACCGGGCTCGATCCCGAAGACGCGCCCGACGTGCTTCGCTGCATGCAGGAGTGGGATCCCGTCGGCGTCTGCTCACGCGACTTGCGCGAGTGCCTGCGTGTTCAGGCCGAAGTCTTCGGCTGCGACGATCTCGAGCTTCTCATCATCGACAAGCACCTGCACAACCTCGAAAAGCACAACTACCAGGCCATCTCGCGCGATCTCAAAGTGCCTGTCGAGGAGATCTACGAGGCCGTCAAAGAGATCCAAAAGCTCGAGAGCCGCCCGGCGCGAAACTTCACCGAGACCGACGACAAGACGATCGCCATCACGCCCGACGTCTATGTCATCAAGGACGACGACAAGTTCACCGTCAGCGACAACGATCGCGGCGTGCAGCGCCTCTACATCAACGAGACGCTCACGAAGCAGCTCTTGCGCGATCCCCAGGCCAAAGAGTTCATCGGCGAGAAGCTCCGCAACGCGCAGTGGCTCATTCGCGCCATCGAGCAGCGTCGCAAGACGATCATCCGCGTCACAGAATGCATCGTCGAGAAGCAGCGCGACTTTTTCGAGAAGGGCGTCGCCTATCTCAAACCGATGATTCTTCGCGACGTCGCCGAAGCGGTCGGCATGCACGAGTCGACGATCAGCCGCGTGACGACCAACAAGTACGTTCACACGCCGCAAGGGCTCTTCGAGCTCAAGTATTTCTTCAACTCGTCAATCCGCCGAATGGCAGAGGAGGACATCGCATCGGAGAGCGTAAAGCAGGCGATAAAGAAGATCATCGACGCCGAGGACAAACAGAACCCGATGAGCGATCAGCAAATCGTGGAAGTGTTGGCCAAGCGCGACGGAATACAGATCGCCCGGCGGACGGTTGCAAAGTACAGAGAGATGCTCGGCATCCTTTCTTCGAGCAAGCGTAAGAAGCTGTTCTGACAGTTGGCGATTCGCACGGTCCAGCGACGCGCCTCTTGTGGTTCCGAACCTGCAGCAGAAGGCTAGGCCCTCAATGAACATCGCAATCACGTTCCGGCAGATGGATGCGACCGAAGCAATGAAGGGGTACGCGACGGAGAAGGTCGCGAAGATTCAAAAGTTCCTCAGGCAACCGCTGAAGGGACAGGTCACTCTCAGCTGCCAGCAGAACCGCCTGCACAGCGCGGAGATCGACGTCCACTCTGGGCACGAGCACTACCACGCGCACGAAACGAGCGAGGACATGTACGCCTCGATCGACAAGGTGATCGACAAGCTCGAACGCCAGATTCGCAGCGCCAAGGGGGCGACCACGACGAAGAAGAAGGGGGCCGATCGCGCGTCCGATCATCTCTTGCCGGACGCCGGCGAGGAGTGACCGTCTCCCTCTAGCTCTTCTCTTTCGACACGCAGCCCACCTGCATTTCGCCGCGTCATCGCGCGGCACGGCGACCTCCATGCGACTTACCGATCTTTTGACGAGCGACCGCGTCGCCACTCGGGCTTCCGTTGTTCCCGCGCATGGCGACGGCTCCTTCGACAAGGCGAAAGCGATTCGCGCGCTCTCCGAGATGCTCGCGCGCGGCGCACAGGTGGGAATCGCCGACGTCGAGCGCGTGCTCCTCGAACGCGAGGCGCTGCAGTCGACGGGCATCGGAGACGGAGTCGGCATCCCGCACGGCGCGCTCGCGCAGCTCGAGACCCAATGCGCCGCGCTCCTCATCGTCCCCGCGGGTGTCGACTTCGCCGCGATCGACTCCGCGCTCGTCTACATCCTCTTCGCGGTCATCGGACCGAAGCGCGCGACGGGCGAGCACTTGAAAACGCTCGCGCGTGTGTCGCGGCTGCTTCGAAACAAGGCATTTCGCGATCGGCTGATCTCTGCACCCGATTCGAAAACGGCGTACGATCTCATCGAGGCGGAAGAAGGCGACCGCCCATGAAATCGGTCCGGGGGGATGGCGTCTGGGGGAGGCGCGATGGCGGAACATGACCGCGAGAAGGAGCCGACGGCGAGCTCGCAGGGCATCGAGGTCACGGTCGGGGACCTCGAGGACGATCCGAACCTGACGATCCGGCTTCGCCGCGTCGCCGGCGAGGCGGGCCTCGGTCGCCCGTTGCGGCACCCACGCGTGCAAAAGTCGGGGCTCGCGCTCGCGGGGCATTTTCACGGCGTCGTGCCGACGAGGGTGCAGGTTCTCGGCGAGACCGAGCTCTCGTACCTCGACTCGCTCAGCGGCGAGGCGCGCAGCGTGGCGGCGCGCGGATTTTTCTCGCTCGGGTTGTCGTGCGTCGTCATCACCGGCGATCACGACCCGCCCCGCGCGCTCGTCAGCGCTGCCGAGGCGACGTCGACGCCGCTCTACGTGACCGACGCCCGATCGAGCCGGACGATCAACGCGCTCCACGCGGTGCTCGACGATCGCCTCGCGCCGCAGACGTCGCTTCATGGCGTGCTCGTCGACGTGTTCGGCATCGGACTTCTCCTCCTCGGCAAGAGCGGCATCGGGAAGAGCGAGTGCGCGCTCGAGCTCGTGATGCGCGGGCATCGCCTCGTCGCCGACGACGTCGTTCGCTGCGACTGGCGGCCGCCGGGGATGGTCTTCGGGCAGCCGGCGGATCTCTTGCGTCACCACATCGAGATCCGCGGCCTCGGCGTCCTCAACATCAAAGAGCTCTTCGGCGTCACGAGCGTTCGCGAGAGAAAGCGGATCGACGTCGTCGTGCACCTCGAAGATTGGAACGAGAACGAAGAGTACGATCGCCTCGGAGTCGAGCAGCGCTTCCACGCGATCCTCGGCACGTCGATCCGCGATCTCAAAGTACCGGTGAGGCCGGGCCGCGACATGGGCAGCATCCTCGAGATGGCGGCGCGCAACGAGCTCTTGCGGCGCGCGGGGAGCGACACGGCGCAGGAGTTCATGAATCGGATCGAGGGGCAGCTCGTCACCCGCCCCGCGCTCGAACGCGAGAACGAGTCGCTCGCGCCCGGACCGGTCGACGCGCTCGAGCATCCGCAGCCTCCGCACGCCCTGACCGAGCCGCCGCGCATTCCTTCGGACCGCCCGACGTGGACGACGTTGCAGGCCGAGCGCGCGATCATGACCGAGAGCTCCGCGTGGATCCCCGCGGTGCGCCCGAAGCCGGACTCGGACGAATGAACACGCGCACGCAAGGACAAGGGCGGCCCGTCGTCGTCGTCGTCACCGGGCTATCCGGAGCGGGAAAATCCCAAGCGCTCAACGCGCTCGAGGATCTCGGATTTTTCTGCATCGACAACTTGCCGACGGCGCTCGCGCCGCAAGCGGTCGCGCTGTGCGAGCGCGGCGACATGATGCGCGTCGGACTCGGGATGGACGTGCGCGTCCGCGCGTTCCTCGCCGAGGTCGGGAGCGTCATCTCGCTGCTCGAGAACGGAGGCCAGCGCGATCTGCACGTCCTCTTCTTCGACGCGTCCGACGAGACTCTGCTGCGCCGATTCAACGAGACGCGACGCCCGCACCCGCTCACCGCCGATGCGGACGCGCGTGACGGAGCCGCCGTGCTCGACGGCGTGCGCCTCGAGCGCGAACGACTCGCGCCGCTTCGCGCGCGCGCGACGCGCGTCATCGACACGACGAACCTCTCGGTCCACGAGCTCCGCCGCGTCCTCATCGCGCACTTCGGTCCGGCGTCGGGCGAGTCGACGCGCATGCTCACGCGCATCGTGTCGTTCGGATTCAAGTACGGGCCGCCCGTCGATGCCGACCTCGTGTTCGACGTTCGCTTCCTCGACAACCCGTACTTCATCCCCGCGCTCAAGCCGCTCACCGGTCTCGACGCGCCCGTCGCGAAGCACGTGCTGGAGAACGCGGAGACCGTGGCATTCCTCGAAAAAATCAGCGAGCTACTCGTATTCGTGCTGCCGAAGTACGAGCGCGAGGGGAAGAGCTACCTGACGATCGCGATCGGTTGCACGGGCGGCCAGCATCGCTCCGTCGCGATCGCGGAGGCGCTCGGCCCTCGGCTCGCCGCCACGAGCGGTCTGCCGATTTCGATCGTCCACCGCGACATTGCACGAAGGTCTGCCGCACCCGACACGACCACGGCGTCGCCCGTTGGACGTGCAGGCGACACGCACGACGAACCGCCTCCGCCGAGCGACCGCGCGTCGGTGACCGAGCTCAAAGGAGCGCTCAGCCCGATGCCGCCTCCGTCCATGAAGGCGTCGACGCGGTCTGGAAAGGGAGGCGCACGATGACCGATACGAACCGCGCGGTTGGCCGCTTCAAAATCATCAATACGCTCGGCCTCCACGCGCGCGCGGCGACCAAGCTCGTTCAGCTCGCGGCGAAGTTTCCGTGCGACGTCGAGGTCGCGCGCGACGACCAAGCGGCCAACGGCAAGAGCGTGATGGGCGTGCTGCTCCTGTGCGGATCTCGTGGCACGATCATCGAAGTGCGTGCCACGGGTGAGCGCGCGGACGAGTGCGTCGACGCGATTGGCCAGCTCATCGCGAGCCGGTTCGGCGAGGCGAGCTGATGGCCAGCGATCCCCCTACCACTGGGCCCCCGAGCCTCCCGCCGTTCCTGTCGCGTCCACCGTCGAGCGACGGGAGCGCGCCGCACGGCTTCGTGCTCAAAGGGATCGCGGGATCGCCCGGCGTCGCCGTCGGCACCGCGCACGTCCTCGGCGACACGCGATCGCAGTACACGCGCCGGCACATCCACACCGCGCAGATCGAAGGCGAGATCGAGCGCATTCATCAGGCGGTGGATACGGCGAAGGCGAGCCTCAAAGAGGTGAGCGCGCGAATGTCGGCGAGCCCGGCGCTCGAGCCGACGACGATCCTCGAGGCGTACCTCCTCATGCTCGGCGATCCGCTCCTGCATCAGCGCGTCGAGAAGAAGATTCGCCTCGAGAAGAAATGCGCGGAGTGGGCGGTCGCGGCGTCGGGCGAGGAGATCGCAAAGCTCTTTCTCCCGACCGAGCCGAAGGATCGCGACGCTTACATCGTCGAGCGACGTCACGACATCGAGTTCGTTTGCGATCGGCTGCTTCGCGCGCTCATGGGCGCGGAGAAGGTCGCGATGCCGCGGTTCGAGCAGCCGACCGTCGTCATCGCGCGCGATCTCTCGCCCGCAGATACCGCCGCCATGGTTCGCGAGCCGGTCATCGCCTTCGTCACGGAGATCGGCACGCGCACGAGCCACACGGCGATCATGGCGCGCGCGCTCGAAATCCCCGCCGTCGTCGGCGCGGCCGATGCGCTGCTGAGCATTCGCACGGGCGATTTGGTCGTCGTCGATGGGCTCCGCGGCGAGATCATCGTCAACCCCAACGAGCTCACGCTCGAAGACGCGCGCCTCCGATCGGCACGCCACCTGGCGTTCGCGCGTGGCCTCCTCACCGGGCGAAATCGGCCGTGCGTCACGCGCGACGGCGTTTCGCTGCGGCTCAAGGCCAACGTCGAGCTTCCGGCCGAGGCGATCCTCGCGCTCGATCACGGCGCCGACGGGATCGGCCTCTATCGCACCGAGTTCATCTACATCGATCGGCTCACGCAGCCGAGTGAGGACGAGCAGTACGAGCTCTATCGCGCGGTCGTCGAGGCCGTCGCGCCGCGCCCCGTGACGCTCCGCACGTTCGACATCGGCGGCGACAAGTTTGCGTCGAGCTTCGCCTTGCCCGAAGAGATGAATCCGGCGCTCGGACTTCGCGCGGTGCGCCTCGCGCTCAGCCGACCCGACGTCTTCTTGACGCAGCTTCGCGCGATGGTCCGCGCGAGCGCGCACGGCGATCTCCGCATCATGATCCCGATGGTCGCGAGCGTGCAGGAGCTGCGCGAGGTGCGAAAGCTTCTGACGCGCGCCATCTCCGAGGTCGACGCCGCCGGGCACGCGCACGCTTCGCACATTCCACTCGGGATCATGATCGAGGTCCCGTCCGCGGTCATCATGGCGGACGTCTTCGCGCGCGAGGCCGAGTTCTTCAGCCTCGGCACGAACGATCTCATCCAGTACACGCTCGCCGTCGACCGCACGAACCGCTCGCTCGCGCCGCTCGCGACGCCGTTTCATCCCGCGATCATCCGGATGATCCGCGCCGTCACGGACGCCGCCGCGCTCCGCAACCTGCCCGTCGCGATTTGCGGCGCCATGGCGAGCGATCCCCTCGCCGCTGCGCTCCTCGTCGGGCTCGGACTGCGCGAGCTCTCGATGGAGGCGGCCGCGATCCCCGAGATCAAAGAGGCGCTCCGGCGCGTCACCGTCGCCGAGTGCGAAGCCGCCGCCGAGGCCGCGCTCTTGTGCGAAACCGCCGACGGCGTCGAAGAGCTCATCGCGGGGACGTTCGCCCCCGCCCTTTACGATCTGCTCACCGGCAGCACCGAGGACTTCGGCTCGCCGGACGAGTGACGCGAGTGGCGGCAAAGTACAAAGTTCCACACGCGTCTGTGACGCTTCGCGGAACAGCGCCCTGAGAAAAACGCGGCTCTTGCGGTTGTTGCGCGATCTGACTACATCCCTGCGCTTCGCAGGTGCGGGGGCGTTCGACCGGCCGGCGGTCACCCACGTCACGCGCACGCCGAGGAAAAGCCTTCATGCTCGCAAGGAAGAGAGGGCGCTTGCCACTGCGGTCGTCCGCAAGCGCGCTCGTCGCGGCAGGTGCGGTCGCGCTCCTCAGCGGACTGGCGCCGGGCTGCAGCAGCAACCCCGCGTCGGTTCCGACGGCGTGCCCTCCCGGCACGTCGTGCCAGGTCAAGCTCACGCTGCTTCACACGTCCGACATCCACTCGCGTCTCCTCCCGTACGATCTCTTCCTCACGCAAGTCGACGCCGACCTCGGCCTCGGCACCGACGCGACGCTGAAGAACGTCGGCGGCGTCGCGCGCATGGCGTACGTCCTCGGCCGCGAGCGTGCGCGCGCCGATCGTGTGCTGCACCTCGACTCGGGCGACTGCTTCCAGGGCGCGCCGATCTTCAACTTCTTCTCGGGCGAGCCCGAGGTGCGTTCGCAGAGCGCCCTCGGCACCGATGCGATGGTCATCGGCAACCACGAGTTCGACCGCGGCGCTCTCAATGTCGCGACGCAGATGCAAAGGTGGGCGAGCTTTCCCCTCCTCGGCGCGAACTACAAGTTCGACACGCCGGACAATCCGTTCAACACGCAAATCAGCACCGTCCTCCGCCCGTTCACCGTCTTCAACCGCGACGGGCTCAAGGTCGCCGTGATCGGGATGGGCAACCTCTCGAGCCTCAGCTCGATCTTCGACACGCCGAACCGTACCGGCATCACGCCCATCAACACCGTCGAGGTCGCTCAGTTCTATGTCGATCTCATCCGACCGAGCGTCGACGTGGTCGTCATGCTCACGCACCTCGGGCTCGAGGTCGATCAGCGGATGATCCGCAACACGACGGGGATCGACGTCGTGCTCGGCGGGCACAACCACATCGTGATCGATCCGCCGCAGGCGCTGCAGGATTGTTCTGCGGATCCCGCGAACCCGGGCTTCGTGTGGGTCGTCGATCCCGACGCGGAGTTCGATCCCGCTGCGCCGCCACCGAACGACGCGAAGCACCCCGACCCGGTGTTTCACCCGTACCAAATGCACCGCGCGTGCAAGCCGCGCAACGTGCTCTTGTCGCACTCCGGCGCGTTCGCGAAGTACGTCGGCCGTCTCGATCTCGTTCTCTCGAACGATCCGAAAGAGGCCTCGCCCACGGGCAACCCGAGCGACTACGAGCCGCTCAACGGCTTCGAGGTCGTCTCGAACAAGTACGTCCCGTTTCCGATCGAAGAGTCGGTGCCCGAGGATCCGGTCCTCGTCGATCTCTTGCAGCCGTACCGCCGCACGCTCGATCGCGTCGCCGATCTGGATCTCCTCGTCGGCTTCTCGCCCAACGGCGCGAAGCGTAGCGCGCCGCAGGGGGGCGACTCGCCGCTCGGCAACCTCGTCGCCGCGTCGATCTGGTTGCGCCTCGGCGTGCAGACCGACTTCTCGATGACGAACTCGACCGGCATCCGCACCGACCTCATCCCGGGCCCGATCACGACCGAGCAGATGTACAACATCTTCCCGTTCGACAACTCGATCACGAAGATGCAGCTCTCGGGCTTCGAGGTCCAAGAGATGTTCGACTTCATCGCGCGCCGCTCGGCGGGCCGAAGCTGCGCATCGCAGGCGCAGATCGCCGGCGCGCGCGTGAGGCTCAACTGCGCGGGCTGCGGTCGCCCCGACGTCGGTGGCGCGTGCA
>JAYVXB010000516.1:0-4645 GCA_043785585.1 Deltaproteobacteria bacterium
GCCCGCGGCGACGAGCGCGTCGCACGTCGCGTCGAGCCGACCGAGCCCCATGTAGAAGACGAGCGTGCCGATCTCGGGAACCGTGCGCGCGAAGTCGACGTGACCGTCGGCGGACGCCGCGTGCGCCGTCGCGAAGGTGACCGACGCGGAGACCTCGCGGTGCGTCAGCGGAATGTGCGTCGCCGCAGCCGCGCCGAGCGCCGCGGAGATCCCCGGCACGACCTCGAACGGAACGCGCGCCGCAGCGAGCTCTTCGGCCTCTTCGCCGCCGCGACCGAAGACGAACGGATCGCCGCCCTTCAGGCGCACGACGTCGCGCCCCTCCAGCGCGCGCACGACGACGAGCGGATGGATGCGCGCCTCGTGATGACGGCATCCCGCAGCGCGTCGTCCGACAGGAATGCGCTCGGCGCCCGCGGGCGCGATCGCCAGGATCTCGGGCGACACGAGCTCGTCGTACGCGACGATCTCCGCCTTTTCGAGGAGCCGCCACGCGCGCACGGTGAGCAGCTCGGGAGACCCCGGCCCTGCGCCGACGAGCCAGACCTTTCCGCGTCGCGCGATCGGTCGCGTGCTCATGCCGTCTCCATACCCCAACGACGTCCGATCTCCCGATCGACGCGCGCGAACAGCGCGACCTCGCTCAGGCGACCCAACGCGACGATGACGACGACGACGGCCAAGACGAGCGCAGTGTCCCCCAAATCCCGACCTGTTTCCAGGAGCTGCCCCAAACCTCCGGAAACGAACAGAAGCTCGCCCGCCATGAGCGACCGAAGCGCGAACGTCCAGCCGAGCTTCGCGCCGCCGATGATCCCCGGGAGCGCCGCGGGAAGCGTGACGGTGAGCATCAACCGAATGCCGCGCGCGCCCATCGTTCGCGCCGCGCGCTCGATCTGCGGCGCGACGTTGCGCACCGAGCTCTCGGTCGCGACGGCGATCGGCAACACCGCACCGAGGACGATGACGACTTGGATCGCCGTCTCGGAGAGACCAAACCAGAGGATCGCGAGCGGCAGCCAGCAGATCGACGGAACCGCGCTGAGCCCGAGGACGAGCGCACCGGCGGCCTGCTTCACCAGACGCACGCGCGCGAGCGTGACGCCGAGAGGGACGCCGACCGCGAGCGCGATGGCGTAGCCGAGCGTGAGGCGAAGCGCGCTCGTGACGACCGCACGCACGAGCGTGCCGTCGGCGACGCCGCTCTTCAGCGCGGCGAACACGGCCAGCGGTCCCGGTGCGAGCGGTGTGCTCGCGAGCCTAGATGCCGCGGCCCAAATCACGACGAGGATCGACGCGAACGCGATCCCCCGGAGCCATCCACGCATCGTCCGCCTCCTCTTTCGCAACCTTCTCGACCTCGCTCGCGATTCGCTTGCCGAGATCCTTCGCCAATGAAGACACACGTTCATCGCTCGCGGCGCGCGGCCGCGGGAGGTCCACCCACGCTTCGTGGAGGATGCGCCCCGGACGCGTCCCCATGAGGACGACGCGATCCGCGAGACGCACCGCCTCGCGGACGTTGTGCGTCACGAAGATGATCGTCTTCCGCGTCGCCGACCAGATCCGCTCGACCTCGCCCTGCAGGATCTCGCGCGTCTGCGCGTCGAGCGCTGCGAACGGCTCGTCCATCAAGAGCACGGAGGGGTCCCCGGCGAGCGCGCGCGCGATGGCTCCACGCTGGCGCATGCCGCCCGAGAGCTCGTGAGGGAAGCTGCCGCGGAACCTCCAGAGATGGACGAGCCGGAGGAGCTCTTCGCTGCGCGCCGCGCGTTCGCGCGCGCGAATTCCCTGCACGCGAAGCGGGAACTCGATGTTCGCGCGGAGCGTGAGCCAAGGGAACAGCGCCGCGTCCTGGAACACCATCGCGCGATCCGGCCCCGGCCCTTCGACGGCACGCTCGCCCTGCAGCACGCGCCCCGTCGTCGGCTTCGCGAGGCCCGCGACGAGGTTCAGTATCGTGGACTTTCCGCTCCCCGACGGGCCGAGCAAACACAAAAATTCGCCGGCATCGACCTTCAGCGAAGCGTCGTCGAGGATCTGCACCTCGCCGCGATCCGATCGCATCGAGTACCCGACCGCGTCGAGCGTGAGGCTGGCGCCGCCGTGCGCGTTGGAGACCGTGGCGCGCGAGCCGTCGATCGGCTTGCTCTCGAGCCACTGTCTCGCAAAGGCGAACACTCCGTCGTTATAACGAACGACGTCTGCGCGGTCAAACGCCTTCACACCTGGGTCAGCGCGCGTAGACGATGACGTTGTGGTAGCGCCCCTCGGACGAGCCCGTGTTTTCGTAGGCGTGCGGGCGGTCGGCCGCGAACGCGATCGCGTCGCCGGCGGCGAGGTCGTACACGTCCGTGCCGACCTTCATTCGAAGCTGCCCGCTGAGTACGACGAGCAGCTCGTGCGTGCCCGCCGCGTGGGGCTCGGCGGCGTGCGTGGAGCGGGCGGCGATCCGCAGCTCGTACAGCTCGACGAAGGGGGACGCCCCGGCCGGAGCGAGCGGACGGCTCTCGAAGCGACCGTCGGAAGAACGAAGGACTTGTGCGTCCGCGCGACGGAGCACCTGCGCGCCGCCGATCGGCTCGCCGATCAATTCGGCGATGGGGAGGCCGAGACCGACCGCGATCTTCCAGAGGACGCCGACCGTCGGATTCGACTTGCACGTCTCGATCTGCGAGAGCGCCGCCCGGCTGACGCCCGACGCGTTCGCGAGATCGTCGAGCGACATTGCACGCGCTTTTCTGTGCCTTCGGAGGTTTTCGGCGACCTTCCGTCCGAGCTCGGCGGCCCCGACTTCGTCCCCCGGCGCCCCCGAGCTGCGCGGGCGCTTCACACTTCCTTGAGCGCGCTCGTCGGGCTTTTTGCCCACAGTGCCACTCCCTGCGACTTCCCGCTTGCGCGCCACGAGAACCTCCTCCAGTATACAAGACACATGACCACACTATCGAACGCCAACGAACCCGTCTCGAAAAGCGCCTCCGCCGCGTCCCCCGCCGGCACGAGCGCCACCCTACCACGCCCCACCGAAGGCGTTCCCGCGCACGGCGGCGCGCTGGTCTCGCGTCTCGTTGCGAACGATGAAGCGGCTGATTTGCTGCTCCGCGCGGGCTCGCTGCCGCGTGTGACGCTCGACGCGCGCACGGGCGCCGACGCCGAGCTCATCGCGACGGGCGGTCTCTCGCCGCTCGACGGCTTCTTGCGGAAGGACGACTACTATTCCGTCATACGAGACACGCACCTCGCGTCCGGGACGCTGTTCCCGATTCCGATCACGCTCACGGTCCCGCGGGCGCAGCGCGGCGAGTACAAGGAAGGGCGCGAGGTCGCGCTCGTCGACGCTTCGGGCAAGCCGGTCGGTGTCCTCGCCGTCGACGAGATCTACGACGTCGATCGCGAGCTCGAGGCGAAGGAGGTCTACAAGACCACCGACGAGAAGCACCCGGGCGTCGCGTACCTGTACGAGCACAAAGACGAAGTTGCGCTCGGTGGCCGCCTGACGCTCGCGGCGCGCACGATCGAACGCAAGTTCCCGCAGCATCACCGCGACCCTGCCGAAGTCCGCGCGCTCATCGCGTCGAAGGGGTGGCGTCGCTCCGTCGCCTTCCAGACGCGCAACCCGATCCATCGCGCGCACGAGTACCTGCTACGCGTCGCGCTCGAGATCGTCGATGGCCTCGTCGTCCACCCGCTCGTCGGCGAGACCAAAGGCGACGACGTTCCGGCCGACGTTCGCGTGCGTTGCTACGAGGTGCTCCTCGAGAAATACTTCCCGGCGGATCGCGCGCTCCTCTCCGTCTTCCCGTTCGCGATGCGCTACGCCGGACCGCGCGAGGCGCTCATCCACGCGATCGCGCGGCAGAACTACGGGTTTTCGCACTTCATCGTCGGACGCGATCACGCTGGCGTGGGCAACTACTACGGCACGTACGACGCGCAGAAGATCTTCGACACGCTCGCTCCGGGCGAGCTCGCGATCACTCCGCTCTTCTTCGAGCACAGCTTCTATTGCTCCGCGTGCAGCGGCGTCGCGTCGATCAAGACGTGCCCGCACGACGCGTCGAAGCGACTGACGTTGTCCGGAACGCGCGTGCGCGAGCTGCTCGTGCAAGGCGAAGGACTCCCCGCCGAGTACTCGCGACCCGAGGTCGCGGCGATCCTCACGGCGGCCTACCAGGGAAAGAAGGAGAACTGAGATGTCGAAGTCAGCATCGAAGAAGAGCGCGGGTCCGGTCATTTGGTTCACGGGGCTCTCGGGCGCCGGGAAGACGACGCTCGCGGACGCACTCATTCCGAAGCTCAAGGCGGCGGGAAAGAAGGTCGAGGTCCTCGACGGCGACGTCGTGCGCACGCACCTGTCCAAGGGGCTCGGGTTCTCGCGTGAAGATCGCGACACGAACATCGCGCGCATCGCGTTCGTCGCGCATTTGCTCGCGCGGAATGGCGTCTTCGTCCTCGTCGCGGCGATCTCGCCGTTTCGCTCGGCGCGCGACGCGGCACGAGCGACCATCGGCGACTTCATCGAGGTCCACGTCGCGCCTCCGCTCGACGAGTGCATCAAGCGCGACGTGAAGGGGCTCTACAAGAAGGCGATCGCGGGCGAAATAGCGCAGTTTACCGGCATCAGCGATCCGTACGAGGAACCGCT
>JAYVXB010000517.1:0-4643 GCA_043785585.1 Deltaproteobacteria bacterium
GCGCAGCTCTTTGACGGTGTCCTGCGTGTAGCCCGGGAGCGCCTTGCCGTCGTAGAGCTTCATCTTCTGAAGGAGCGACAGGTTGTGCTTCTTCGGATCTTCCAGGCGCGTGAGCACCGCCCACATCGCCGCGACCTCGAGGGTGTGCGGCGCGACGTGTTTGTTCTTCAACTTGGCGGCGTTGAAGTCCTTCTCGTAGATCCGAATCTCTTCGGTCAGCTTGGTGATGTACGGGATGTCGATCTTGATCGTGCGATCCCGCAAGGCTTCCATGAACTCGTTGTTCAGGAGCTTCTTGTACTCGGCCTCGTTCGTGTGACCGAGGATGACCTCGTCGATGTCCGTCTGCGCGAACTTCTTCGGCTTGATCTTGTGCTCCTGCGACGCGCCGAGAAGATCGTAGAGGAACGCGACGTCGAGCTTGAGCACCTCGATGAACTCGACGATGCCGCGGTTCGCGATGTTGAACTCGCCGTCGAAGTTGAACGCGCGCGGATCGGAGTCGCTGCCGTACTCGGCGATCTTCCGGTAGTTGATGTCGCCGGTGAGCTCGGTCGAGTCTTGGTTCTTTTCGTCCTTCGGCTGGAACGTCCCGATGCCGATGCGGTCCTTCTCGGAGAGCACCATGCGGCGCACACGAATGTGGCTCGCGATGAGCTTGGCCCAGTCGCCGTCGTACTTCAGCATGAGATTTTTCATGATGAAGCGGCTCGCCGGATCGAGATCGCCCTCGACGCGGATCTTGAACTTCTCGTTCGAGAGGCCGAGCTCTTCGATCGCCTTCGGTCGCCAGTCTTGCGGCACGAGCCGAAGCGGCTCTTCGTTCATCGGGCTGGGGAAGCGATCGGTCTCGCTGCCGGCGAGGCCGGTGTTCCCGAGGTTCACCCAGTCGAATGTGTAGAGCGATCCGTCGGCGGTGCGCGAGTACTGCTCGGCGCCTTGCTTCAAGAGGCGCGCGATCGTGCTCTTCGACGAGCCGACCGGGCCGTGAAGAAGAATCACGCGCTTCTCGGGACCGTAGCCTTCGCTCGCCGCCTTGAGCACGTGCACGAGGCGCATGAGCGGAATGTCGAGGCCATAGATCGCGTTCGCGCCCGCGTTGTGCTCGTCCTTGAAGAAGTTGTACCGGACGAGGCGCTTCTTGTTGTCGATGTACTCCTCGGTCCCGTAGCTGATGATCATGTCGTAGAGGCGCTGGTACGCATTGCGCGTGACCTGCGGGCGCTCACGAACGATCTGCAGGTAGTCCTCGAACGACCCCTCCCAGTGGAGCTCCCGGTAGAGTTTGAGATCCTGCATCGCAGCGATGCGATCGATCATGCCCTTCTTTTCCGGAACCTTCTCGGCCATGGTCTCTCCCCGTTTCAGAACGGCTGACGAATTGTCGCGGGCGCGCTCTCCGTTTGCACGGTTGTCGTCGCCTCGACGAACAATAACACCCCGGCGCCGAGGGCGTTCCCGCGAAAACGGGTCCCGCGTCCTTCGGTCCCCGCGCCCCAGCGCTCGCGCCCGGCCGGGACACGCTGCCCGTGCGCGCGCCTCGACCGTACGGGAAACCGCGCAAATACCGCTGGACCGCGCGTAGAATCGGGGGAGGATCGAAGGTGCGATACGCGGCATCGACCACGGATCGACGCTTGCAGAATCTCTTCACGACTCGCCCGCCGCCAACCCCTTCGAGGGATGCATTGTCATGAAGTCCACACTCGTCGCCGTGCTGTTCGCGCTCACTGCCGCCCCGTTCGCGATGGGTTGCGGTGCGGGTCTCGAATACGATCGTGAGCCGGAATACCCGCAGCAAGCGGTCGGCTACACGCCGGCCAACCAGGCGCCGGCGCCGCTTGCGGAAGCGCAGCCGCAGCAGCAGCCCGCGCAGGATCCGGCGCTCGTCGCGCAGCAGCAGCCTGCACCTGCACAGGGTCAAGACGTAGCGATCGGCGCGACGAGCGACCAATACGCCGACACCGATCCGAGCGCGCTCACCGACTTTCACTCGACGCTCGATCCATACGGCACGTGGGTCGAGGACGAGACGTACGGAACGGTTTGGACTCCGTCGCAGTCGGTGGTCGGCACCGACTTCGCGCCGTACGTCTCGGCGGGACATTGGACGTACGACACGGACTACGTGTGGGTGTCGGACTACTCGTGGGGTTGGGCGCCGTTCCACTACGGACGCTGGACGTACATCGGTGCGCGCGGCTGGGGATGGATCCCGGGGCGCGCGTACGCAGGTGCGTGGGTGACGTGGCGCACGGGTTACGACGATTGGGGCTACGTCGGTTGGGCGCCGCTGCCGCCGGCTTGGTACTGGCACAACGGCTACGCCTACGGCATGTCGGTTCGGCCGTACGCGCCATACGCGTTCTGCGGTCATGGCGATCTGTTCAATCCGAACGTCGGCGGTCGCGTCGTGACCGGCACGCAGGTCGGCGTCGTCGCGGGGCACACGCGGCCGTACGTTCCGGCGAGCCCGACGGTCGGCGCGGGCGGCCACGTCCCGGCGCATCCGGGCGTCGGTGGTCCGCCTCCGTCGAGCATGCGGATTCCGGCGCACGCGATCACGCCGCCTCCGGCCGGTGATCGTGGTCTCGCTCAAGCGCGTGCGTATTCGCAGCCCAGCACCGCGCAGCCGCTCGGCGCGCGCGCGCCGGCGCAATCGATGGCGCACAACACGCCGCCGTCCGGTCCCGCGGGACGTGGTCCGGCCGGTCCTGTCGCCGGTATGCGTCCGAACGGTCCGACCGGCTCGACCAGCCAGCCGTACGCGCACGGGACGACGCCGCAGACCAGCGCGCCGTACTCGCACACGCCGCCAACCAGTGGCTACAGGCCGTCGACACCGGGCTACCGTCCGTCGACGCCGTCCGCGTCGCACCCGGCTCCGGTCTACCGTCCACCGACCGCCTATGCACCATCGCAGCCGCACTTTGCGCCGTCGACGCCGCACTATTCGCCGCCCGCGCAGCACTACGCACCGTCGACTCCGCACTACGCACCGTCGACTCCGAACTACGCTCCCTCGGCTCCGCACTACTCGCCGCCGAGCGGCACGTACCATGCACCCAGCGGTGGCAGCACGTCCCGTCCGTCCAGCGGCGGTGGCTACCACCCCAGCGGCGGTGGCGGTTCCCGCGGTGGCGGCGGGCGAGGTGGTCGTCGCTAGTGGTCGTTTGGTTTTCGGGGGCGTCGTAGGGCAGGAGGATTTTTCAGCATGACACTCGGAAGAATCACGCGTCTCTTCGCGGTCAGCGCGCTCCTCTCGGGACTCTTGGTCGCGTGCGTCGTGGAGAGCGATCGGTACGGACAGGGCGGCGGAGGCAGCACGGGCACCCCACCGCCGTCGGCGACCTCACCCGCGCCGCCGAGCGGCACGGGCAACGGCGCGCCGAGCGCGAACCCCGTCCTCGTCGACGTCGACACCGGGCGCACGATGACCGCGCAGCCCGGCGAGGGCGTCGGCGTCTTCACCGAGTACACGGCGGGCGGGCACTGGCACGTCTGGTGGACGTGCGACACGAACAAGACCGGCGCGAGCTGCGCGATGGACGTCGTCGTCACCGTCGCGTCGGGGAAGATCACGAACCCCGTTGCGGACGCCGCGTCGGCCGGCGGCGTTTCGGCGTCGTCGCAAAAAATCGAAGCCACGACGACGACCACGACCACGACCGACGGCATCCGCTTCGACACGGATCCGGGCGCCATCATCACGCTCGACGCATCCATCGGCGGCGTCCACGACGGCTCGTTCCTCTTCTTCGTGCAGGGCGGCAAGGTCAACGGCGGATACACCGGAACGCTGACCGATCCGCTGATGCTCGAAGGGTCCACGCCGTAGGATCGATTCGCTTGCGAGCGGTCGTCGGCATCGGGTCCAACCTCGGCGATCGCTTGGCGACGATGCGCGAAGCGGTGCGCCGCATCGCGACGATCGCGCGCGTCGAGGCGAGGTCGCGCGTGGTCGAGACGGCGCCGGTCGGCGGTCCGCCGCAGGGGGATTTCCTGAACGCGGCGGTGTGCGTCGCGTGGGACGGCACCGCCGAGGCGCTGCTCGACGCGCTCCTCGGGATCGAACGCGCGCTCGGGCGCGAGCGTCGCGAGAGGTGGGGGCCGCGCACGATCGATCTCGACGTCTTGTGGATCGACGGCGTCGTCGTCGACACGCCGCGCCTCGTCGTGCCGCATCCGCATCTGCTCGAGCGCGCGTTCGCCGTCGTGCCGCTGCTCGACGTCGCGCCGAACGCGATCGATCCGCGGACCGGAGCCACGATCGTCGCGCCGTCGCTCGAAGGGCTGCGCGTCACCGAGCACGCGCTCGCTTGACGCAGCGCCACGCGGGCGTCACGTAGTCCCGACATGCCTGCGACGCTCATCACGATCCGCTTCAGTCACTTCTGCGAAAAGGCACGTTGGGCGCTCGACCACGCGGGCGTGCGCTACGACGAGTCCGCGTACATCCCCGGCGCGCATCAGCTCGCGACGCGGCTCCACGGCGGTCGCTCGGTGCCGATGCTCGTGACGCCGCACGGCGTGCTGCGCGATTCGACCAAGATCCTCGAGCTCGCCGACAAGCGCGCCGCGCCCGAGCGCCGCCTCTACCCGGACGATGACGCTCGACGCGCCGAGGTCGACGCCTTCATCGC
>JAYVXB010000518.1:0-4639 GCA_043785585.1 Deltaproteobacteria bacterium
GCCTTCGCGATCGCGGGCGACGTGCGCGGATCGTGCGTCTCGGCGAGGATCTTGATGAGCTCCTTGCGCGTCTTGTCGTCGAGGCCACCGGCGACGTAGGTCTTGGTGAGCGGATCGGCGATCTTGTCGAGGAGCGCCTTCACGTTGGCGTCGTCGCGGTTCTTGTTCGCCTTGGTCATGGCGTCTTCGAAGAACTGCGTGAGGCGCTTGATGGCGTTGGGCCGCTGCGCGGGATCGTCCAGGCGCTTCACCCACGTCTGCGGATCGTTCTCGTCGGCGCATGCCGTGAGCGACGCGGCGGCCGCTGTTAACAGAGCCGGGGCAGCGACGCTGCCGAGAACGAGGTTACCGATGAGGCGAAGCGTGGATCCCAGCTTGCGCGCAGTCTTCATGAGCATCCTCCGGGCGACGAGAGCGAAGAAACAAGAGGCGGGCGCACGGACGGCTCGATGGAGCGCGTCGTGGTCGCGGCGGCGCAATACAAGAGGGGCATGCTCTTTGTGTCGAGCGCCCCCGCCGCGTGCGCGACGGTAGCCGGGGCGTGCGCCGGGTGTCAAACGCGGTTCGCTAGGGTCGACTCTTGCGAGGCGGGGAACCCCGCGCGGAACGCCTTCACGCCTTCTTCGTCGGAGGAGCCGCGAAGAGCCCGAGCTGCCGATCGTCGTTCGCCGCTCTCACCTTCTTCGTCCGCGTCCGCGCGGTCGCCGCAGGCTTGTCTTCGCGGTGGCCGCTGTCGACTTGCGCCGCGAGGATTCGCTCGACGGTCTCGATCGTATCGATTTGCTCAGGCGTCTTGTCGCTTCGAATGCGCGCGATCCGCGGGAAGCGAAGCGCGAAGCCGCTCGCATGGCGCGCCGATCGCTGCACGCCGTCGAACGCGACCTCGAGCACGACGAGCGGCTCGACGCGCCGCCATCCGCCGTTCACCTCGATCGTGCTCGCCTCGAACCGCGCGCCGAGCTCCGCGATCTCCGCGTCGGTGAGCCCGCTGTACGCCTTGCCGACGTCGACGAGCGCGTCGCCGCTCTGCACGGCGAACGTGTAGTCGCTGATGACGCCCGCGCGCTTGCCGTGCCCTTGCTCGACGGCCGTCACCACGACGTCGAGCGTCGCCGCCGCGCGCTTCACCTTGAGCCACGCCGCGCCGCGCGCGCCCGCTTCGTACGCCGCGTCGACGCGCTTGAGCATCACCCCTTCGTGTCCGCGCGCGCGTGCGCGATCGTACGCCGCGTTCAGCTCCGCCTCGCTCGCGACGCGCTCGACCGGGTTCACGCGAAGCCCGAGGCGCCCCGCGATCTCTTCGAGCACCCGGCGCCGTTCGCTCCACGGCTTCTCGAGGATCGACTCGCCCGCGACGAAGAGCGCGTCGTACGCGACGAACGCGACCGGCACGTCATCGAGGAGCGTCATCTCCGGCGACGCGCGTCCGAGGCGCGCTTGCAACGCTTGGAACGGACGCGGCTTGCCGTCCTCCGCGACCGCGAGGATCTCGCCGTCGAGCACGACGTCCTCCGGAGAGCCCGCGACCGCGCGCTCGATCTCCGGGAACGAGTGCGCGACGTTGCCTTGCCCGCGTCCGAAGATCGCGACGCGCCCGCCCGCGACGTGGAGCTGCGCGCGAATGCCGTCGAGCTTGTCTTCGACGACGACGCGCTCCCAGTCGATCGGCGCCTTCGATGCTTCGATCGGCGTCGCGAGCATCGGCAGCACCGGCGCGCCCGCGACGATGCGTGCCGTGTGCAGTTGCCCCGCGCGCGCGAGCACCGCGGTCTCCGCGGCGTCCGCGACGACCGCGTGGGCGCGCCGCACGACGTCGAGATCCGTGCCCCACGCCTTCGCGATCGCCGCGAGCACCGTCCCGAGCAACGCCCCCGTTCGCACCTCGCCGAGCAGCGTCTTCAGCACGTACGCCGCCTCGCGCGGCGTCGCGCGCGCGAAGAGCTCCGTGAGCAGCTGCGCTTTTCTCCCGCGCGACGGCGCGTCCGCGAGCGCGACGAAGAGCTCCGCGATCTCCCCGAGCGACACGCCCGGACGCGCGTCCTCGCGTCGCGCGAGGATCTCCGCCGCCGCGTCGCCGAGATCCCCCAGCCGCCGCGCCACGTCGCCGACGTCCGTCGCGCCGGTCGACGCTTCGAGCGTCGCCGCGACGAGCCGCCACCCGACGCCCGTCGTCCGCGCGTCCGCCGGCGGGAACGGCTCACCGAGGCAGAGCCGCACCGCCGTCCGCAGATCGCGCTCTCCGCTCTCGCCCGCCGCCACGAGCGCCTCCGCGATCGCCGCGATCTTCGCGTTGCGCGAGGTCGTCGCGCGCGCGGCGTCGAGTGCGAGTGCGACGCGCTTCATGCCGCCATCACCCGAGGATCATCGCCTCGGACAGGAGCTTCCCCTCTTTGAATCGCCGCAAGCCCCACCGCTCGAACATCGGCAGCGCCTTCGGTTGCACGATCTGCTCGGCGATCAGCTTGCCCATGATCGGCGCCATCATGAAGCCGTGCCCCATGAAGCCGCTCGCTTGAAAGAAATCGTCGACGCCGTCGACGCCGCCGACGATCGGGTTCGCGTCGGGCGTGAGATCGTAGCAACCCGCCCACTGCCGCAGCACCTTCACCCCCGCGAGCACGGGGCACGCGCGCACGAGGGAGCGCGCGTAGAGTCCGAGGAACGCGTGCGAGCTCTCTTGGTCGAGTCCTTCGGGGACGCGCTCTTGCCCGATGCCGCCGACGATTTCGCCGCGCGTCGATTGGCTGAAGTAGAGGCCGTCGGAGAGATCCGCGACGAGCGGCTTCAACCACGGCTTCAGCGGCTCGGTCGAGCAGATCTCGTGACGGTGCGGTTTGTTCGGGAGCTCGACGCCGAGGAGGCGCGCGATCGCCGGTGACCACGCGCCGGCCGCGTTGACGACCTTGTGCGTGCGGATCGTGTGCGTCGCACCGCTGTCGCGATCGCCCGGCGGTCCGCTCCCGCGCGTGATCACGCCGTCGATGCGTGAGCCCGTCGTCTCGAACCCGACGACGTCACGAAACGTCGCGACCTCGACGCCGAGCTTCTCCGCGGCCTGCGCGTACCCCCAGACGAACGGCCACGGGAAGACGACGCCGTCCTCCGGATTGAACGCCGCGGCGACGAGCCCGTCGAGATCGAGCTCCGGAACGATCTTCTGCGCCTCGCGCGGCGAGAGCATCCGCGTCGGCAAGCCACACTCGTTCTGCAGCTTCGTGCTCGCTTCGAGGCTCGCGCGCATCTTCTCGCTGCGCGCGAGAAAGAGGTACCCGCCTTGGCGAAACCAGATGTTGATCTTCATCTTGGTCGCGAAGTCGCGGCAGATGCGAATGCTCTCTTGCATCAGACGCACGTTCGCTTCGCTCGACCACTGCGCGCGAACGCCGCCGCCGTTGCGCCCAGACGCGCCGCCGCAGAGGTACGACTTGTCGACGACGGTGACGTTGGTCACGCCGAGCGTCGCCAGGTGGTAGGCGATCGAGAGGCCCATGATTCCGGCCCCGACGACGACGACTTCGGCGTGATCGCGCATGGTCTTCGGGGAAGACTAGCGCAAACGGTGTTTCGGACAGTTTCGCGCGGGGTGCCGACGGCGCGGACGGTGCTCGAAAGAGATTTTCACGGGGTGTCCCCGCGCCGAGGGTGCTCGAAAATGTTTTTCGGGTAGCGTCTCCCGATGGCCGCCCGTCGCCGCACCGCCCGCGCCGCCCCGCGCGATCCCGACGCCATCTTCGCCGCGAAATCCAAGGCGCGGCCCCCCTTCGACTTCGTCCTCGAAGAGCTCGAAGCCGTCGCTCCGTTCGTCCGCCCGTTCTTCGGCGGCTGGGGCGTCTACGTCGAAGACAAGATCGTCCTGATCCTCGTCGACAAAGAGCGCCTGGGCGGCGACAGCGGCGTCTGGATCGCGACGACGCGCGAGCACCACGCGAGCCTCTTGCCCGAGATGCCGAGCATGCGATCGATCTCGGTCTTCGGCCCCAAGATCACCGGCTGGCAAAACCTGCCGAAGGACGCGCTCTCGTTCGAGGACGACGTTCTCCGCGCATGCGCGCTCATTCGCGCGAAAGATCCCCGGATTGGAAAGGTTCCCATGCGGCGGCGAAGAGCCGCGGCGTCGTCGCCAAAAGCCCGGAAGCGTTCTCGAGCTCGCCGCTCGCGTAGTCGAAGAAGGCTCCGCGGATGTCGGTGAAGACGCCGCCCGCGGCGCGGACGATCGCCTCGGGCGCGCACGCGTCCCAGCGCTTTCCCGCGATCCCGGGCTGGAGGTAAACGTCCGCTTCTCCCGCGGCGACGAGCGCGGCCTTGATCCCTGAGCTCCCCGTCGGCGTGACGACGCGCGGGGCGAGCGCGGCGAGCGCGGCGTCGAGGGACGCGGGCCGGTGCGAGCGCGAGACGACGACGCGCGCGTCGCTCATCGACGTGACGTCCGAGACACGGAGCACGCGCCGCGAGCCGTCCGCCGCGATCTCGTACGACGCGCGGCCTACGACGCCGGAGAAGTCGCGCCCGAGCGCCGGGCACACGACCACGCCCATCGCCGCCCGGCCCGCGGAGGCGAGCCCGATCATCACGCAGAACTCGCCGTTCTTCGCGACGAACTCGCGCGTCCCGTCGAGCGGATCGACGAACCACGCCTCGG
>JAYVXB010000519.1:0-14397 GCA_043785585.1 Deltaproteobacteria bacterium
GACGATCGACACGTCGACGAGCGGTCTCGGCGCGCGCGGCGTGCTCGGCGCGACCGCGTCGGCCTCCGGACAAGCCGTCTTCTTCGGCGGTCAGAACAACGGCACCTTCTTCGACACCGGTGCGAGCTTCGACGAGAGCGCGCGAAGCTGGAGCGCGATTCGCGCGCCGCTCGCCGCGGAGCTCACGCCGGGCAAGCGGCGCGACGCGCTCCTATGGTGGGGCGGCGGTCGTCTCTGGCTCTGGGGCGGATTCTCGGGCGGCTACCCGATGAACGGCGCGTCGTACGACGCGGTCGGCGACGCGTGGACGTCGTTCCCCGCGGGCTTCGCGAGCGAGCACGTCGCGCCTCAACGCATCTGGACGGGCTCGGACCTCTTCGTATGGAGCGGCGCGGACATCATCGGCTACTTCAACGACGGAAGGGTGTATCGGCCGTGATGCACGCGAGGGCGCGACGTCGTTCGTCTTTGCGTCATAGCGTGGATGCAAATCGCCACGCGACGGCAGATCTGCCTCGTCGCTTCCGCTCGTCGCTGCGCGCGTTCACGGCGATGGCGTCAGCGGCGGGTGCGGCTCGATCTCCGGCGCCGTCTGCGGCCCGGGCGGCGAACGCAGCGGTTCGTCCGGCAGCGGTCGATGGATGGGTTGTACCTGCGGATGCGGGACGGTCGTCGGCGTAGGCGCGGGCGTGGCGTTCGGGTTCGTCGGGTAGGGCTCGATCGGCATGATGATTCCTCCGCGCGACGAAAGAGCAGGCCGCGTGCCTACGGCACGGCACGTGCGTTGGGTTGGTTTCGCGCAACGACAACGCGTCCGAGGTCACGGCGATGAAGCAGAAACCCATCACCCTATCCATGCTCGCTTTGGCGACAGCGCTCGTCTCGTTCGGGTGCGCACGCACAGCCGACAAGCCGCAGCCGTCACCGGATCCGGCGCCGCAGCCGCAGCGAGCCGAAGCGCAGAGGGCGCGCGACGACGTCGATCAGGCGACGAGCCGCGAGGATGGCCTGAAGCAGCAAGAGGACGAGCGCGCGCTGAACTTGCTTCGCGACGCGCAGCGCCACTACACGGACGAGATCAACCGTGACATCGTCGAGGCCGACGACCAAGTGGGCATTCTCCAAAATGCGTCGAGCTGGGCGAGCGGCGCCACGAAGACGGACTACGACCACGCGCTCGAGGACCTCGCGCTTCGACGCGAGACGCTCCGCGCCGATCTCCCCGCGATCTCCGACGCGACCGTCGCGGATTGGCCGAGCGTGAGAGCACGGGTCGACAACGATCTCGACGACGCGAACAAATCGCTCCGCGCGGCGTTCGCGCGTACCAAGGACATGCCGCGAAAGACGGCGACGGCGCGTTGATCGACTTCGAGGCGGCGCTCGTCCACCGCCGCCGCTCGCGTCTTCTTCCCCGAGCTCATTGAATGTGCGTTTACGCGCGCTCGCCGCTCGCTACAGTGCGCGCATGACGCCGTCATCGCCGATGAGCACGCCGGTCCCGTGGAACTTGGTCGCGCCCGGGTACGCCGAAGAGGTCGTACCGATGTTCGAAGCGTACGCGACGGAGGCGCTCCGATTCGCCGCCCCCGCGTTGGGCGCGCGTATCGTGGACGTCGCGTGCGGTCCGGGCACGTTGACGGCGATCGCGGCGCGCGCCGGGCATCCCGTGGATGCGATCGATTTCGCGCCCGCGATGATCGAGCGTCTCGAGGCGCGCGTGAAGGCGCTGGGCGTCGCGAACGTGAAGAGTCACCTCGGCGACGGTCAGGCGTTGCCGTTCCCCGACGGCGTCTTCGGCGCCGGCTTCTCGATGTTCGGGCTGATGTTCTTTCCGGATCGCGCGAAGGGGTTCGCGGAGCTGCGTCGCGTCCTCGCGCCGGGTGCGCGCGCGGTGGTCTCGAGCTGGACGCCGCTCGAAGCGACGCCCGCGCTGGCTGCGATGTTCGGCTCGCTGCGCGAGGTGATGGCCGCCACGCTCGGGTCGAAGGGCCCCGTGATCGGCGACAAGGCGATGCCGCTCTCGACCGAGGACGCGTGCCGAGCCGAGATGTCGGCGTCGTTCCGCGAGGTCACCGTCCATCGCGTTTCGCACACGGAGCGCTACGAATCGGCCGATGCGTTCTGGGAGTCGCTCGAGCGCACGATGGCGCCGATCGCGCTCATGAAGAAATCGCTCGGCGACAAGTGGGCCCCGGTCGGCGATGCCGCGCGCGACGCGATACGCCGCACCGTCGGCGATGGCGTCGCGGAGATCACGATGACCGCCTGGCTGACGACGGGAACGGCGTAGATCACCAGGAGATTCGCCCGAGCAACCCCAGCGAGCCGACCCACGGCGCCGGAACGCTGACGTCGCTCACGGCGATCGCCTGCAGTCCCCCCTTGGTGAACGCGAATTTCTGCGTCGCGCCCGCTGCGCGCACGATCACTTCGCCTTTCGCGTCGTCGGCGCCGCCGACGATCATCGTGTGGTAGGCGCCGTCGCGAAGCACCGTGATCGCGAACGCGCGTCCGCCCGAGCGCGCGTCGGCCGGTGTGACGGGCGAGAAGACGGTGCCGTTCGGCGCGACGACGATCGGCAGCGGGCAGTCCTTCACGTGCGACGCGCACGTCACGGTGACTTCCATTTGTCCGAGCGACGCGCTCGTCGGATCGAACGCGGGTACGTCACCCGACGCGAGGAGCGGCTTCAGCTTCTCGACGAGCTTTCCAGGTTTCTCGATCGCGTTCGCTTCCGCGAGCGCCGCTTCGCGATCGCCGAGCGCACGCGCGCGGCATCGAAGCGACTCGTACCGCCACTCGTCGCTCGCATCGAGCTCCGCGAGCGAGCGCCAGTGCGCGCACGCGCGTCGATCTTCGCCCGCCGCTTCGAACGCGCGCGCGGCGCGCACGTGCGACTTCACCGATGCCGCGTTCGTCTCCACCGCGGCGTCGACCGCGAGGAGCGCCGTCTTCGCGTCGCCGGTCGCAACCGCCGCATACGACAAGAGCTCGCGCGCGACGGGCAGATCCGGATCCGCCTCGACGAACGCACGCGCGAGCACGAGCGCCTGATCGAACCGCCCGCGCGCGAGCAGCCCGCGCACGAGCGCCTCGCGCTTCATTCGACTTTGCGGGCTCGCGTCGAGCGTCGTACGCAGCTTCTGGATCGCGTCGTCACCCGCCGAGCGCCATGCGTCGTCGCTCGCGCGCGTGAACGCGGTCGGCTGCGCGGGCGCGTCGTACTGCGGCATCTGCGGGGGAGGCGGCATCGACGACCCGCCTTGGTTGACGAAGTTGAAGGGGACCGTGATGGTCGCCACTCCGCCGCCGCTCGGCGGATCGAACTGGGCGTTTCGCAGCGCGGCCACGATGCAGCTCACGACGTTGCCCGGCATGTTGCCCGACGGCATCGCGCTCGACGATTGCACCTCGCCGGTCGGTCCGACCTTCAGCATGACCGCGACTTTGCCGGCGATGGTCGGATCGTTCATGAGCCCGCGCTGGTAACACGCGCGGACGCGCGGGCGCTGACCGGCGATGACGCGAGCGGCATTCGCGATCGGGACCGACGTCGACACGCCGCCCACCTGCGCGTCCCCTCGCGGCGCCGACGCTGACGACTGCCCCTGCGTGCCCGACGACGTGCTGTCGCCAGGACGAAGATCGGCTAGGCCGCCGCTCCCGCCCGGTCGGAGCGGGCCGCCGCCTGGGCCGAGGTTCAACCCGTTGGAAGCGGGCGCTGGGCCGCCGCCGAGCGCGGCGAGGAGCGCGATCTTCATCTGGTCCGCTTGCGCCGCGAGCGCTGCGGACTGCGAGCCCGACGCGCCCGACGACCCGTCCGGCGCGACGGTCCGCTTCACTCCGTACGCCGCGAACATCGCGTCGTTCTCGAGCACGAGCATCGACGTGAGGCGAGACAAGACGTGAAAGCGCTTCGATAACTCGATGCTCTCCTTGTCGGACTTCGGATCGTGTTGCGCGATCAGATCGTCGATCCGCTGCGCTGCCCAGAGGCGCGGGACGACCGCGGCTTGGTGATCCGACGCTGTCCCCCACGCGAGCGTATACGTGTCGGACCACGCCGCCCCTTCGATCTCACCGGAGAGCTCGACGGTCGCGTCGCTCGTCGACGCGAGCTTGCCCACGAGAAAGAGCTGATCGCCGAGCACCAGGTTCGGCAGCCAGCGAGGATAGACGTCGGTCATCGACGCGGGGAGCGTGAGCTTCGGCGCGCGCACGACCGGCATGCGGAGCGACGCTGCGAGGTTGTCGATGCGGCGCGCGAGCGGCTCGCCGGTCGTGAGCGGTTGGTACGTCGCGCCGAGCTCGCGCGCGAGGAACGCGAGCGTCGCCGCGTCGACCGTCACGCCCGCGCCGATGAAGCGGAGATCCGCCTTCTTGCGATCGACCGCCGGCTTCGCTCGTAGCGCGATCCGCACCGGCGAGAGCTCGCCCGACGTCGCCGCGCCGTCACCGATGAAGACGATCTGCGCGCCCGCGCCGTCGTCGAGGCGCGACGCCGCGTCGAGGATCGCGCCCGCGACGTCCGACGATCCGCCCGGCGCCAGCTTCTTCGCCCACGCCTCCGCCTCGGTGAACGATCCGTCGAGCGCGGGCACGAGCCCCTTGTCCGGATACGACGAGCACGCGGAGTCGCACGCGAGGAACGCGACGCGCTCGTCGGGCTCGAGGCTGCGCGCGATCGCGAGCGCGAGCTTGATCTCGGCGTCGAGGGTCTCGCGCGTCTGGCTCTGGCTCGTGTCGATCGCGATGACGCGGTCATGCTTCTTGAACGCAGGGAGCGCGACGCCGGGCGGCAATCCGATCGCGAGGCGCATCGCGCCGTAGCTCTGCGTGCCCGCCGCCTTCGCCGTCCGATCGAGCCCGAGATCGCTCGTCGCGCCCCACGCCGGCACGAACGCGGCTGCGTCCGCCGCGGCCGCTCGCGGCGTGCGCCACGCGAGCACGAAGTCCGCGACGGGCGCGAAGGCCTTCGCCTCGAACGTCGCCGTGACCGACTTCGCCTCGTGTGCGATCACCGCCTGGTAGCGCGGCGTCTCGACGTCGAGCGGAGCGCCTTCGGGATCGCTCGCGGTCACGGAGATCGTCAGATCGCCGATCGTGTTCGCGCGCGCCTCGCCGAGCGACAGCGGATAGACGTAGCGGACTTCGTCGCCGGCCGTGACGAGCGCCTCGTCGTACGCGAGCACGACTTTGCGCGATCCCTTCGCCGGAATCGGAAACACCTTGAGCGACAGCTCGCCGCTCGCCACCCATTCGAGGAGCGCGGGATCGCGCGGCCTCACGGTGTCGTCGACGATGTCCTTGAAGATGAACGCGGCGCGCTTCTTCTCGACGACCTCGTCCTCGACGAGCTTGTCGCCGACCCAGAGCGCGAGGCGCGCCGTGATCGCGCGAGGCGGCACCGCGAAGACGTAGCGACCTTCGACGACGCGATCGCTGTCGTTCGCGAAGACCTCTTCGACCTCGGTGCGCGCGAAGCCGTGCTGGACGATCGCGCGGACGTGATGCGACGCGAGGTGAACGCCCGCGACGACCTCCTCGGTGCCGGGGACGCGCGCGGTCATCGTGCCGAGGCCGCGCAGCTTGCCGCGCGACGTGTCCTCGACGAGCGGGAGCTCGACGCGCGCGACCGATCCCGAGAACGCGGCGCGACGATCGACGCCGTCCGCTTTGGTGACCGACGCGGTGTCGCCCGCGCGGAGCTCGGTCGAGTCGGCGCCGTGCTTGAAGGTGACGACGCCGTGGTCGACGCTCACCGCCGCGCGATCGCCGCCGTCGCGCGCGCGCACCGCGACGACCGTCGGCACTTGCGCTTCGAGGCTCGCCGTCTGCGTCCCCGCGCGTACGACGATCGGCGTGTGCTTCACCGCGGGCACCTTCGGCGCGCGGCGCATCACGACGACGCCGCCGCGAATCTCGACGACGCGCGGATCGGCATCGGCGAGCACGATCGCGGCGCCGGGCCCGAGCTCCGCGGTCGTCTCGTCGTCGAGCGTCGCCGTCGCGCGCCCCGCGTCCGACGTTCGCAAGAACGCACCCGCCGCGGCGTGCGCGCCCTTGGTCGCGGGCGTGCACGAATCTCCGCCCGCCGCGCACCACGACGCGCCGTCCGCGTCGTTCAGCGTCACCGACCAAGGAGCAGGAGGCGGCGGTTTCTTCTTCGGGCAACCGCCGAGCGCGAGAGCCAACCCACAGAGAACAACGCCCCACGCCGGTCCCCGCGTCGACAAGAGTCACCCCCGTGAAGATGACACGGTATCACGGCGACTCCTTGGTTCGAGCGACCGCTACTTCGTGGCCGCCGCAGTCGCCGCAGTTGCCGCGAGAACGTCGTCCGCGTGAATCCCGGGATCGACGTTCGGCCACACGCGCGCGACGCGACCGTCCGCGCCGACGAGGAACGTCACGCGCGCCGTCATTCCCATCGGCGCGCCGACTCCGTACGCGCGCTCGGCGGTGCCCGACTCGTCGGCGACGAGCGGGAAGGGGAGCTTGTGATTCACGGCGAACGCGCGATGCGACTCGGCCGAGTCGCGCGAGACGCCGAAGATGACGACGCCCGCTGCGGTGTACTTGGCGAACGCGTCGCGAAACGCGCACGCTTCCTTCGTGCAGCCGGGCGTCTCGTCCTTTGGATAGAAGTAGACGACCGCCGCGTGCCCGCGCACCGACGACAGACGCACGACGTTTCCGTTCGCGTCCTCACCCGACACGTCCGGCGCGGGAGCACCGACGGGAAGAAGACCGGAGCCGCCGTCCGGGCGCTGCGTCGCGCCGCACGACACGACGAGCGCGAGGAGCGGCGCGATCGCGACGAACGCGAGGCGAGCCGACATCAACCGAGTCGCTTCTTGAGCGAGCCGTCCGCGATCGCCGCGATCGTCGCGTTCTTTCCCCCGATGAGCACGCCGCGAACGAACACTTGCGGGAACGTCGGCCAGCCGCTCCACAGCTTGATGGCGAGGCGCTGCTTCCACTCGCCGAAGTAGCTCCCGTACTCGAGGTACGTGTGCTCGACGCCGGCTTCGCGAAGCGCGGCGCGAACGTTTCGCACGTGCGGGTTCTGCGACATCCCGACGACGACGACCGCGTCGCGTTCGACCGTCTCGCGAACCTTGGAGACGACGTCGGCATGGAACGCAGCGGTCGCTGCGGCCACTTCGGGGGTGCGATGCGCTTCGGCGAGGAGAGGGCGGGCTTCCATGGTTGCCAGCATAGATGCCGGCGTCGCCGAAGTGGTTGCGTGTCGCTATCAGCGCGCGGGGCCCTGGCGCGGCGCGCTGGTCGACTCGCCGACGTCGCGCGGGGCCCACGTCGAGTTGGGCGTCATCGACGCACAGCCGGCGAGCATGGATGCGAAGAACGAGAGCGAGACGATCGAGACGATGAGCTTACGCATGGACGAATCCTCCTGATGGGGCGCCGACTTGGGCGCTGCCTTCGGGTTTCAATTCGTCGGGGCGTCCGCACAAATTTCGCGCCTCGGTCGAAATCGTCGTCATGGGCCGCGTGGTAGGTTCCCGCACCCGATGGCCGGCGCGTTCGATCACCGCGAGTTTCGCTTCTTCCAGGGGGCGCGCTTCCTCTCGATGACCGCGGCGCAGATGCAGAGCGTCGCGGTCGGATGGGAGGTCTACGCGCGGACCCATCGACCGCTCGACCTCGGCTACGTCGGCCTCGCGCAGTTCCTCCCTGCGATCGGTTTGTCGCTCGTCACGGGGCACGTCGCGGATCGCTTCGATCGTCGCCGCATCGTGATGATCACGAACGTCGTGATGCTCTCGTGCGCGGCCCTTCTCTTCGCGCTCGCCTACGATCCGGCCGGACCCGTGTGGCCGATCTACGCCGTGCTCCTCGTCATCGGGAGCGCGCGCGCGTTCGCCGCGCCTGCGCACCAGGCGCTCTTGCCGCACCTCGTGCCGGCGGAGCATTTCGGAAACGCGGTCGCGTGGTCGTCGTCGATCTGGTCGGTCGGGATGGTGATCGGTCCCGCGCTCGGCGGACTCTTCTACGGCGCGGTCCACTCGGCGGCGCCGGTCTACGCGGCGTGCGCGGTGACGTACGCGTGCGCGTTCGCGCTCCTCGCGTCGATGCGCGTTCGCACGGGACGCATGGAGAAGCGCGCGACGTCGTGGACGACGGTGCTCGCCGGCATTCACTACGTCTGGGCGAACAAGCTCGTTCTCGGCGCGATCTCGCTCGATCTGTTCGCCGTGCTCCTCGGCGGCGCCGTCGCGCTCTTGCCGATGTTCGCGCGCGACATCCTCGACATCGGACCGTGGGGCCTCGGCATCTTGCGGAGCGCACCGGCGCTCGGCGCGTCGTCGATGGCGGTGCTCCTCGCGTACCGTCCGCTGAAGCGGCGCGCAGGCCCGATGATGTTCGCGTGCGTCGCGATCTTCGGGGTCGCGACGATCGTGTTCGGGTTGTCGACGTCGTTCTTCGTCTCGCTCGCCGCGCTCGTCGTGATCGGCGCGTCCGACATGGTCAGCGTCTTCGTCCGCCAGCAGCTCGTGTTGCTCGCGACGCCGGAAGAGATGCGCGGACGCGTGAGCGCGGTGAACATGGTCTTCATCGGCGCGTCGAACGAGCTCGGCGAGTTCGAGTCGGGCGTCACCGCCGCGTGGCTCGGCGCCGTGCGCGCGGTCGTCGCGGGCGGCGTCGGGACGATCGTCGTCGTGGGGACGTGGTGCGCGCTCTTTCCGGCGCTTCGGAAGGTCGATCGCCTGGGGAGCGCCGTCGCGCCCCCAACGGAGTAGTGTATCGCCGTGTTTCCTCGACCGAGCCCAGAGCAGATTCATCGCGCCACGCGATTGCTGCTCCACGAAGGCGCGGTCGGTAGCGCGGACGCGTGCGCCATCGCCGCCGGCCGAGTCTACGACAAGCTCGACGCGCACCTGTCTCCTCTCTTGGGCGCTGCCGGCTTCCAAGCTCTGCTCGTCCGCAGCGCGAAGCTGCGGCAGGGCGAGTTTCCTTTCCTCGACGTCTCCGTCCTCGAAGGCTCGGCGAACCTGAGCGCGTGTCTGCAAGCGCAAGATGGCGTCGCGGCGCTCGAGTCGGCCGCGGCGCTCTACGGAACCTTCTTCTCGCTACTCACGACCTTCATCGGGGAGCGACTCACGACCCAGGCGCTACGCGCCGCATGGCCGACGCTCGATCTCGCGGCACTCACGGAGACGAAAAAATGAGCGACCGCGTGCCGATTCGCAAGTTGCCGTCCGGGGTGCCGGGGCTCGACGACGTGTTGGGCGGCGGCATTCCGGAGTTCTCCTTCAACTTGATCGCCGGCGGCCCAGGTGGCGGCAAGACGACGATGGCGCATCAGATCATGTTCGCGAACGCGAGCCTCGAGCAGAAGGCGGTGTACTTCACCGTCATCGGCGAGCCTCCGATCAAGATGCTTCGTTACCAACAACAGTACGATTTCTTCGACGCTGCCAGAGTGGGCGACGGCTCGATTCGTTTCATCCATCTCGGCCAGGAGGCCCTCGACGGAGGGATGGGGAAAGTCCTGGAAGCGATCGAAGCGGAGCTCGAAAGGTCGACCCCGAGCATCGTCGTCGTCGACTCCTTTCGAGCGATGACGCGAACCGCGCTCAGCGCTTCGGATGGCGAACGCGAGCTGACGAACTTCATGCAGCGGCTCGCGATCGTGCTCACGAGCCACCAGGCCACGACGTTCCTCATCGGCGAGTACGCGGACGGCGAGCACGACAGCGCCGTGTTCACGGTGGCCGACGGGCTTCTCTGGCTCCACCAGGCGATCGATCGCAACTCCGTCGTGCGCAAATTGCACGTGATCAAAATGCGCGGCCAGGGGCAGATCCCCGGACTCCACACCGCCCGCATCAGCGACGCGGGCTACACCGTCTTCCCGCGACTTCTCAAACCCGCCGAGGTCTCCAACGAGAGGCCGCTCGAACATCGTCGCTCGACCGGAGTGAAAGGCCTCGACGAGATGATGGGCGGCGGTATCCCGAGCGGGTACTCCGTCCTCATCGCCGGTCCTTCTGGCTCGGGCAAGACGGTGCTCTCGAATCAATTCATCATCGAGGGGGTCGAGCGCGGCGAGAAAGGGATCGTCGCCATCTTCGAGAAGCGACCGAACGACTACCTACAGACCACGCCGCGCGGCGCGGAGTTCGCGAAGCTCGTCGCTGAAAAGAAGCTGGAGGTCCTCTACCTCCGCCCGCTCGATCTCTCGATCGACGAGACGTTGCTCGAGCTCCAGAACGCGGTGAAGCGCATCGGTGCGAAGCGGGCGGTGATCGATTCGCTGTCCGGCTTGGAGCTCGCGCTCGCGCCGACGTTCCGAGAGGATTTTCGCGAATCGCTCTACCGGATGATGGGCGCGCTGACGGGGCTGGGCGTCACCGTGATGGCTACCGTCGAGATGGCAGACGGCTACACAGACCTTCGGTTTAGCCCGCAGGGCATCGCGTTTCTGACCGACGCCATCATCATCCAGCGCTACGTGGAGATCGATGGGCACCTCAAGCGAGCGCTAGGGGTCGTCAAAGTGCGCTCGAGCCAGCACGGAAAAGAGTTGAGAGAGTACGAGATCTCGGCGGACGGCGGGATCGTCGTCGGCGACGTTCTCAAAGGATACGAGGGCCTCCTCACCGGGACTCCGCGGGGCGGCGACCGAAGAAAGTAAGACCCAGCGTCATGCCAAAACCAACCGTCGACGACGCCGCAACCCAAGGCAAGCCCGGCCCCATCGAGCCGAAGCGCGAGCAGACCGACGAGAGCCTGCGCGTCGAACGGGACAAGGCCGACGACCACCACGCGGAGACGCGCGAGGCGGTCGAAGTAGCGGCGGACGAGGTGGTGCGGGTCGCTCGCGAGCGTGCCGACGATATCGTGGACGCCGACGTCTCCGTCGAGCGCTCGCGATCCGCCGCGGACGCGGTGCTCCACGCCGAGCGCGCGAAGCGCAAGCGCGAGGTGGCGGACGGTCTGTCGGTCGAGCGCGAGGCGACCGACAAGGATCTGACCGGCGAACGGGCTCAGGCCGATACGATCCTCGTCGACCAGCGCGAAGCGAACGCGAAGCTCATCACCGCGACGATTCGCGCGCACGAGATGGCGGACGCGGCCGACGTCGCGTTGGAGCACGCCGTGGAGAGCGAGCGCGAGCTGCGTGCGGTTGCGGAGTTCCGGGAGATGTTCATCGGCGTCCTCGGGCACGATCTGCGCAACCCGCTCGAGTCGATCGTCCTCGCCGCGACGTTGCTGCTTCGACGCGGTCACCTCGACGAGAACGATGCGGCGACGACCACGCGCATCATCCGAGGCAGCCAGCGAATGAGCCGCATGATCTCTCAGGTGCTCGATCTCACGCAGGCTCGTCTCGGCGGCGGGTTGCCGATCGAAAGGAAGCCGACGGATCTGCACGAGGTCTGCCGAAACGTCGTCGAGGAATTCGATGCGCAGGTGAAGCTCGACGTCGTCGGCGACGTGACGGGCAGCTGGGACGACGACCGCCTGGCGGAGGTGGTCTCCAACATCGCGGGGAACGCGATCCAGTACGCCGCTCCCGGAACGGTCGTCACCGTCGACGTGCACGCCGACGGAGACCACGTCGTCGTCGAGATCCGCAACCAGGGTGAGCCGATTCCCGCCGACGCGCTCCCGTTCATCTTCGAGCCGTTTCGCCGAGCGCATCAGCGCGAGAAGTCGGCCGTGAAAAATCTCGGGCTGGGCCTCTACATCGCCCACGAGATCGTCCGCGCGCACGGCGGCACGCTCGCCGCGCGCTCGGCCGAGGGCACGACGACCTTCGTCATGCGCCTGCCACGCGAGGCGCGGTAGCCGAGGGTCGATCGTCGCGCGAGCACCACCACGCCCACGCGATGAACAGCACCTGAAACGGCAGACGCAGCCAGAGGAACGCCGCGGGGACCGTGACGCCTGGAAGCTGGATGTCGTTCATCGCCATGTTGATGTTGGCGGGGAAGACGGCGATGTAGAGGAGGACGAGCCCGAGACCCGCGAGCTTGCGCACGCGCGGCACGAGCAATCCCGCGCCGCCGAGGATCTCGAAGACGCCGCTGACGTAGACGAGCACGAGCGGGGCGGGGAGCGCCTTCGGGACGATCCGCTCGAAGCCTTCGGGCCGAACGAAGTGCAGCACGCCGATGGCGATCATCGATGCGGCGAGAATCGCGCGAGCGATCGCTTTGCGACGGTCCATGGCGGTCACTCTACGCGAACAAAACAGAAATTCGCGGCGGCACGCGATACGCTCTCACGAGGCACGATTTCATGGCTCCCACCGCCCCTCGCGATCGCGTCCTCGTCATCGACGACGAAGAAGACCTCCGTCGCCTCCTTCTCTTCAACTTGAACGAGGCGGGCTTCGACGCCGAAGCGGTCGCGACGGGCGCCGACGGGCTCGCGGCGGCGACGCAGTTCGCGCCTGCGGTGATCGTGCTCGACTTGATGCTGCCGGATCTGTCGGGCACCGAAGTGTGCCGGCAGCTGCGCGCGGATCCGGCGCGTGGCGACGTCGCGATCCTGATGCTCACGGCGCGCGGCGACGAGTACGATCGCGTGCTCGGGTTCGAGGTGGGCGCGGACGACTACGTGGTCAAACCGTTCAGCGTGCGCGAGCTCATGATGCGCGTGAAGGCGCTGTCGAAGCGCGCGCACGAGCGTCGCGCGGCGCGCGCGTCGGCCGAGGGGATCGCGCCGAAGCAACTGAAGTGGCGCGGCCTCGAGGTCGATGTCGTGCGGCATCGCGTCTTCAGCGACGGCGTCGAGGTCGCGCTGAGGCCGCTCGAGTACAAGCTCGTGTCGCTCTTCCTCGAGCACCCGGGCAAGGTCTTCTCGCGCGCGGAGCTCCTCGAAGAGGTCTGGGGGATTACCGCCGACGTGAACACGCGCACCGTCGACACGCACGTACGGCGCCTGCGCGAGCGGCTAGCGACGTATGGCGACGCGGTCGAAACGGTGCACGGGTTCGGGTACCGCCTGCGCGAGGTCTGACGCCTCGCGTGCGGACGTCTCGCGTGTCGCCGAGACGTCCTGCGCGCGGCCCTCCTCAACAATGGTTGAGGAGGAACCAAGCGGCGATCAGCACAGGCGGGACACCGAGCAACCAAGCGAATCCGTACTTCATGGGAGGCTCCTTTTCGTTGGGTGGTTCGACACGCCACTAAGCAAGCGGCGGGCCGTCGTGACCGGCGGCCCCGGCGCCGTGATCAGCCGAGGTCGCGCAGCTTCTGCTCGCGCTGCCAGATGCGTTGGCCTCTTGCGACCTTGATGAACGCGCTCACGCCTTTGGCGCCTTCGATCGCGACGATGCCTTCGTCGGACTCGACTCCCGCTTCGTCGAGCAGCGGCCGCGCCTCCGCGACGTGCCCCATCACCTTGAGGTGCCCGAACGCGTCGCGAACCCAGTCGATCACGGGCGCCTTCTTGGAGAGCCGAGCCGCGCCCGCCTTCGATACGACGAGGACGACCGCGTCGAACAGAAACGACGGAGCACCTTCCAACGCATGGTCCGCCGCGATGGTCGATTTGTCGCCGGCGACGACGCCGCCGATGTTCGGCGCGACGATCTCGAGCGCGGCGCCCTCTTTCTCCGCGGCGGTTCGCAGCGCTCTCACGATCGCCGCGTCGCACCCGTCGGTCACGAGCACGCCGACCTTTCTCCCCTTCAGCGTCGGCTTCGCTTTCTTCAGCAGGCTGAGCGCGGGCGATTCGTCGAGGTCGATCGGCGCGCGCGCGGGCGCGATCGAGTCCGCCTCGCCCTTCATTCCGAGCTTGCCTTCGACGGCTGCGGCGAGCTTCTTGTCGACCAGCGCGAGGTGCCCGAGCATCCGCTTGCGAATCGCTTTCGTCTCGACCTTCGCGAGCTCGAACGCGAACGCGCCTTCGATGTGGCGCTTCTCGGGCTCGCTCATCGATCGATAGAAGAGGCGCGCTTGGCTGTAGTGATCGGCGAACGTCGCCGACCGCGCGCGGACCTTCTCGCCGCCCTCTTTCGCGGGGAACGACGTGAAGCCGGTGCCGGGATTCTCGCGCGGGCCCAAAGGATCGAGACTGTTCGGCTCGTACGCGACGCGCCCTTTCGGAACCTCATGGCGCATGACTCCGTCGCGCTGGAAGTTGTGCATCGGGCACTTGGGTCGATTGATTTCGATCTCGTGAAAGTTCGGCCCGCCGAGTCGCGTGATTTGCGTGTCGATGTACGAGAAGAGACGTCCCTGCAAGAGCGGATCGTTCGTGAAGTCGATTCCGGGGACGACGTGTCCGGGATGAAACGCGACCTGCTCGGTCTCGGCGAAGAAGTTGTCGGGGTTGCGATCGAGCACGAGCTTTCCGATCGACTTCACGAACGATCCGCTCTTGCAGGGACGTCTCTTCTCGTACATCGACACG
>JAYVXB010000520.1:0-4627 GCA_043785585.1 Deltaproteobacteria bacterium
TCGAACTCGATGCGACGGACGACGCGACCGATCGCGCCCGCGCGCGCCTCCATCTCACCGTGCGCACCACGAAAGGAAATTCCGTCGACGGGCGCCGACGGCACGTCGGGAACGGCGTCGAGCTCGGCGAGGATCTTGTCGCCGCGCGCGCCGATGGCACCGGCGCAGTATTTTTCGCGCGGGTACTTCCCTTTCTCGAGCACGACGATGCGCGACGCGAGCGCTGGCGCAGCGTCGGCGAACGCGAGCGCCGTCGTGATCCCCGCCGGTCCACCTCCGACGATCACGACGTCTCGAACCGTCTCGCCGCGGATCACGCGGACCGTCATCTCCGCGTCACTCGCACGCGACGGCGTCGAGCTTCACGCCGTCGCGTTTCGACGCGTCCGTGATCGCCAGCGCGAGCGCCTGCGCCTGGAGTGCGCGCGCGGGCGTGGTGTCGAGGCGCACGACCGTCGTGGTGCGATGGTGCGTGTCGTCGGGATCGTCCTGGTGCGAGATGATCCCGAAGACGTCGCCGCTCGTCGCGTCCACGAGCGGACCGCCGACGTCGCCGCGGCAGAGCGCGAGATCTACGACGAGCGCGTCGCCCTCGCGACGGAGAAGCTCGCCGACACGGTTCGACAACCCGCGCGTCTCGCCCGCGCAGTGCCCGAAGCCGAGCGCCTGCATCTTGGGGCCAGGCGGCGGCGACGTCGTCACGCGGAGCGGCTGCACCCACTCGACGTTCTCGGTGAGCACGAGCATCGCGAGATCGAGCTTCTCCCAGACGCAGCCCGGCGTGACCACGTACGCGACCTGACGCTTGGTCCACGTGAAGCCGCTCGTCGCGACCTCGACGAAGAACTTCGACGTCGGCGCGATGATCGCGACACCGGTCGATTCGCCGACGCACTGGTGTGCGGTCACGACGAGGCGCGCTCCGATGACGACGCCGGAGCACGTGCCCTTCGGCGTGTGGACGTGCGCGAGCGCGCGCTCTTGCGTCGAGCCAACCGCGGGCTGCGACGGCTCGACGATCTGCTCGTCGTCGGGGAGCTCGATCGTGCTGTCGTTGTGCGCGTGCGCCGTCGGAGCGACGCGCGTGCCTGGCGTCGTCGGCTGCTCGTCGCGCCCGAGCACGCTCACTTGACCGCCGCACGCGAAGACCACTCCGAGCGAGCCGACCGCGGAGAACCACGTCACCCTCGCGAGGACCATTCACGCAGTATACACCCCGCGCCGCGCTGACGCGTCGCGCGAGCGCACGGCGATGATTCGTGATCCGATGAGGACGCCGATCAGCGCGAACGCGATCACTGGCGCGACGTGACCGATGACGACGTGGCGAATCGACGTGAACGGGCAGTGGATCGCCATCGACACCGCCGACCACGCGCCTGCGCTCGCGCCGAGCGCGGCGCCGGTGAGCTTCGGATGCACGGGATCGCTCTGGCGGCGCGCGTACGCGAAGCCGGCGAGCGGACCTATTGCGAACGCGAGCGTCGCCGCGCAGCACTTGAAATCACCAGGACCGCCGCAGTCGTTCGCAAGCGCTGCGGGCCAAGGCCCGTACGCGAGCGCCGCTACGCCGAGCAAGAGCGGCGGCAGCGCGAGCGCGATCGCAGCGAGCCAACCGCGCGGCCTCCCGAGCATCGATCGCCCGCGTCCGACCGCGCCCCACGTCGCGATGAACGCAAGGAGCGCCCATCCCGCGACGTTGGCGACGACGAAGCCGAACGGGCGCGCGCCGAGGTGCAGATCGTACGTCTCGAAGACGATCATCGGCAGAAACGCGAGCGTGAACGCCAGCGCGCGGTGACGCGCGACCATGGCGCGGACCGGCGCCGGCTCCTGCCGAATCGCTCCGAGGACACGCGCGCGAAGATCCGGCGTCGGCGTCACGGCAGCTCCTGGGTCTCGACCGAGTCGCCGAGCACTTCGCGGAGCGCGACGTAGGCGCGGTGCGCGCGCAGCTTGACGGCCGCGACCGTCGTCCCGAGCACCTCGGCCGCCTGCGCGAGCGAGAGCCCTTCCTGCTTGATCAGCTCGAACGCCACGCGCTGCGCCTCCGGGAGCCGCGCGAGCTCCTTCTGAATTCTTTCCGCGAGCTCTTGCGCTTGCACGAGATCGTCCGCGGCGGCGTCCGTCGACACCGCGTTGTCCTGCGCGACGTCGTCGTCGCTCGCACCGAGGATCTCGCGCCGACCGCGTCGAAGAGAGTCGATGAGGAGCCGCCGCGCGATCGCGAACGCCCACGGCGTCACCTCGGCGCCCGGGATGAATCGCCCGCGCGCGCGATGGATATGGAGAAGCGTCTGCTGCACGAGGTCTTCCGCCTTCGCGACGTCGCGCGTTTGCCTCAACAGGTATCCGTACAGCCGCGGCGCAAGCGCGTCGTAGATCTCCCCGAAGGCCGCGTCGTCCCCGCGCGCGTACCGCTCCATCGCCGCGTCGGCAGGCGATCTCGTCGGCGCGTCGTTCGCCACGCCCTCGCTTCTATCACGGAGGTTCAGCGCGAACGCGCGCGCCCACGCTCCGAGGAGGTCCTCCGACAAGCGCGAACTTTCCGCCATCACCGCCACAGGGTCCAATACGCACGAGACGATTGGACGTTTCGCGTACATTTTTCGATCGACGCGTACAAGTCGCGCGCGCGAAATTCCCAGCGTTTCAGGCCCTGACACACTTGGAGCGCAACTTGCTCACGCGCGACCTCAATGCGCACCTCCGTCGTCTCTCTCTTCGCCACCGCCGTCACCGCCACCCTCTTCGCCGCGTGCGGCGGAAGCACGCAGTCGAGCGCGCCGCCCGAGACGTCCGACGCCGGAGCGACGAACACCGACGGCGGCGCCATCACCGTCGATGCCGCGACCGTCATCGACGCGACACCCGACGTCGACAACGGCTCACCGAGCGACACGTACCCCGCGCCGCACCCCGACCTCCCCCAGGTCGTCAGCGGCGGCGGCCCGACGCTCAGCACACCGCGCGTCGTCCCGATCTTCTTCCCCGGCTACGCGTACAAGACGCAGGTCATCGACTATCTCTCGAAGGTCGGCGCGACGGAGTACTGGGGCGCGAACGTGAAAGAGTACGGCGTCGGCGCCATCACCGCGGGCACCGCGATCGAGCTCACCGAAATGCCGCCCACGATGATCTCCGACATGGAGATCCAACAGTGGCTCGTCGGCAAGCTCGACGGAACGCACCCCGAGTTCGGCACGCCCGATCCGTCGACCATCTACACGCTCTACTACCCCGACACGACGACGATCGATCTGCAGGGGAGCACGAGCTGCGTCGCGTTCGGCGGCTACCACGAGAACGTCGACATCGGCGGCAAGTCGTACCCTTACGCCGTCATCCCGCAGTGCGCGAAGTTCCACGCGCTCGTCGGCATCGACGTCATCACGGGGACGACGGCGCACGAGCTCGTCGAAGCGGTGACGGATCCGTACCCCGCGACGAACCCGGCGTTCGGCGGAGTCGACGACGATCACCTCGTCTGGGAGTTCGTCATCGGCGGCGGCGAGACCGGCGACATGTGCTCGCCGTTCGACAGCTCGTTCTACAAGCCCGCGGGCTTCGACTACACGGTGCAGCGTTCGTGGTCGAACGCGGCGGCGAAGGCGGGCAAGGATCCGTGCGTGCCGGGTCTCGTCGGCCTTCCGTACTTCAACAGCGCGCCGATCCTCCCGGACACGATCACGCTGAACTTCGGCGGACAAGCGACCGTCACGAAGGGGATCAAGATCCCGGTCGGGCAGACGAAGACGATCGAGATCGCGCTCTTCAGCGAGGCGAAGACCGCCGGCTCGTGGAAGGTGACCGCGAAGCAGCCGTCGCGCGGCGGGATGATGACGGCGCCGACGCTCGATCTGAAGCTCGACAGAACGTCGGGCGTGAACGGCGAGAAGCTTCACCTGACGATCAAGGTGCTGACCGCGTCGATGTACAAAGCGGAGTCGTTCGTGATCGTGTCCGAGCTCGGCACGCAGAAGGCGTACTGGGCGGGGATGGTCGGGAACTAGAAACGCCCTCGAAAGAAAGTCCGGTGCGGCCATTTGGCCGCACTGGTGCGGGGCGGATCCATCGCGCCACAGTGGCACGAAGTCGCTCGAAGTCGCGATCCCGCTGTTTTTCTCGTGCGCGCTGTAGGTCTCGGTGGACTCCGCGGCCACAAATCGGAAGGGCACATCGATTGCTCCTTTGAGCAATCCGATGCGCTCTGCGAAGCTGAACGAGATGCGAGATGCTGCACGACACGAAGCCGGACGCCGCTCGAGAGCGCGCCGGTTCGGCTTGGTCGCAGCGGGTCTGATGCTCTTCGTCGCGACCACGTTGCTGCCGAGCGTCGCTCGCGCCGACGACACGTCGCGCATGAACCTCGATTGGGGCAAGCTCGCCGACGCGATCCGCGACGGCGGCATCGCGCTCTTCCCGCGCGAAGGGTACGGCACGCGCAGCGGCATGCTCCCTCGCCAAGACGTCGAGCGTTGGTTCGGCGTGACGCCGCACGTTTCGCTCGTCGCGCGCGACTGGAGCGGCGTCCAGCTCTTGATGGGCGGTCACGTGTCGCTGACCGATCAGCTCCGCTTGAGCCGGTCGAGCCGCATGGTCGTGTCGCGCGTTCGCCTCGCCGACG
>JAYVXB010000521.1:0-4621 GCA_043785585.1 Deltaproteobacteria bacterium
CGTTCGGCGACGCGATTCACGTGGGCGCGCGTCGCAGCCCCCTTCGCCGCGTCGAGGACGTCGTGTCGTTCGCGCGTCGGATCGGTCGCTTCGACGGCCTGACGTTTCACGGATTGATGGCGTACGAAGCGCACGTCGCGGGCGTCCCGGACGCGAGCCCGTTCACGCGGATGACGAACGCGGCGACGCGCGTGATGAAGCGTCGCGCGCGCGTTCAGCTCGAAGCGACGCGGCGCGCGCTCGCGACCGAGCTGCACCCGACGCTCTTCAACGGCGGCGGCACCGGGAGCCTCGCGTGGTGCACCGCAGAGAGCGCGCTCACCGAAGTCACCGCCGGCTCGGGATTTCTCGACAGCCACCTCTTCGACTACTACGCCGGCCTCTCGCTCGTCCCGGCGGCGTACTTCGCGTTGCAGGTCGTTCGCGTCTCCGACCCGGGCTACGTCACGTGCCACGGCGGCGGGTACATCGCGTCGGGCGCCGCGGGTGCGGATCGCTTGCCGATCCCCGCGGTTCCGGACGGGCTGCGAATCGTCGCGATGGAAGGGGCAGGCGAGGTGCAGACGCCGCTCACGCTGACGAACGACGCGCCGCCGATCGCGATCGGCGATCCCATCTTCTTCCGCCACGCGAAGGCCGGCGAGCTCGCCGAGCATTTCCGCGAGTACGTGCTCGTGCGCGAGGACCGCGTCGTCGGGCGCGCGCCGACCTACCGCGGGCTCGGGCGCTGCTTTTTGGGGTAGTCTGCCGAGCCATGCAGCTCGAGTTCGTCGACCACCGGAGCGATCCTGGAGCGTGGGCCAAAGAGCTCGACGTCTCGCGCGAGGCGATCGATCTGTACCTCGCCAGCGACGTCATCGATCTTCACATCGACGGCTTCATCTGGACGCGCATCTTCGGCTACGACCTGACGAAGCGTCACGGCAACGGCCTCTTCGACGCGCGCTTCTACGGCCACGCGGATCTCCCGCGCCTCCGCGAAGCGCACGTCACCGGCGGGATCTGGGTCATCACGACGAACCCGCTCCGCCCGTCGCGCGAGCGTCCGCACGTCTTCTCGAAGAACGTCGCGCGCCTGCAGGAGATCCTCGAAGGCTGCAACGACGACGTCGCGATCGTGCGCACGACGTCCGAATACGAGGCGGCGCAGCGCGACGGAAAGCACGCCGCGTGGATCGGCATCCAAGGCGGCAACGCGCTCGACGGCGAACCGGACGCGCTCGATCGGATCCCCGACGGTCTCGTCGTGCGCGTGACGATCGTCCATTTGTCGAACTCGGGTCTCGGCGAGACGAGCGCGCCGGTGAAGGTGCCGCCGACGGACAGCGGCTTGACCAAGGCGGGCAAGGCATACGTAGAGCGGTTGAACGCGAAGAAGATCTTCGTCGATCTCGCGCACATCAGCCGGCGCGGTTTCTTCGACGCGGTCGAGGTGCACGACAAGACGCAGCCGCTCATCGTCACGCACACCGGCGTCAGCGGCGTCTATCCGCACTGGCGCAACATCGACGACGAGCAGCTGCGCGCGGTCGCCGACACGGGCGGCGCGGTCGGCGTGATGTACCAAGAGAGCTTCCTCGGAAAGCGCAACGTCACCGCGGCGACGATCGTCGACCACATCGAGCACATCGGAAAGGTCGCGGGCGACGACGTCGCGTGTCTCGGCAGCGATTGGGACGGCGCGATCACGACGCCGCGCGACATGAAGACGTGCCTCGAGCTACCGCGCATCGTCGATGTCATGCTGAAGCGAAAGTGGAGCCCGGAGCGCGTGCGAAAAGTCACAGGTGGAAACTTTCTGCGCGCGCTGACGTTGCTCCGCGGGTGAAGCGCCGATGAAGTCTGCAGTCTCGAGCCTGAAGCCCGTGGCGGTCGCGCTCGCGGTGATCGCGGCGGCGTCGTGCTCGTCGAAGTCGTCGACGCCCGCGACGCCCGGTGTCGAAGTGCGGATGCAGTTCGATCGGCCCGATCTCTACGCGGCGCCGTTTCCGAGCGACGACTTGCGGCGCGCCGATGGAACGATCGACGTGAGTGCGTTTCCGAATCCGGAGGACGTGGCGCTCGTGCTGCAGTCGAAGGCGCTGCTCACGCGCGACGCGCGCGGCTTCGCGACGACGGGCGGCGTGTTCTTTTCGCTCACGGGGACGATCGACGGGGCGCGCCTGCCGACGATGGCGGCGAGCATCGCGGCGGACGCGAGCGTCTTCCTCGTCGGCGTCGACGACGCGGCGCCGAATCGTCTGAAGCGGTACCCGGTCGAGGTCGCGTTCGAAGTCGACGGCGGTCCGTTCGGCGCGCCGAACATGCTGTCGCTCGTGCCGCTGCAAGGGATCCCGTTGCGGCCGCAGACGCGCTACGCGGCGGTCGTTCTGCGGCGCGTCGCGGATCCGATCCTCGCGCCGTCGGCGGCGATGGCGCAGATCGCGAAGGGCGAGCGCCCGACGGCGATGCCGCAGGGGACGTTCGACGAGTACACGGCGGCGCTGGCGACGCTCGCGTCGGCGGGCGTCGTCGCGACCGACGTCGCCGCGCTCACGGTGTTCACGACCGACGCGCCGCTCGCCGCGATGACGCGCGTCCGCGCCGACATCCTCGCGCGCCCGCGCCCGGTGCCCGGCACGTTCGCGCGCACCGACGTCTTCGATGACTACTGCGTCTACAAGACGACGATCGGCATGCCCGACTACCAGCAAGGGACGCCGCCGTTCGATTCGATGGGCGGCGACTGGGCGTTCGACGCCGCGGGCCATCCGATCCTCCAACGCACGGCGCAATCGAACCTCGTCGTCACGATCCCGCGCGTCGCGATGCCCGCGTCGGGCTTCCCGACGACCGTGCTCGTTCGAACCGGCGCGGGCGGCGATCGTCCGCTCGTCGATCGCGGCGTGCAAGCGACGCACGGCGGCCTGTCGATCGCGCCCGGCACCGGGCCGGCGCAGCAGTTCGCGCGCGCGGGGTTCGCGGGCGTGCAAGTCGACGGTCCGCACGGCGGGCTTCGCAACGTCACGAACGGCGACGAGCAGTTTCTGATGTTCAACATCTTCAACGGCGCCGCGCTCCGCGACAACGTCCGCCAGTCCGCGATCGAGATCGTTCTCCTCGCGCACGTCCTCGAGACGCTCACGCTCGACGCGAGCGACTGCCCCGGCGTCGGCACCGCGCCCGTAAAGATCGACACGACGCGCCTCGCGCTGATGGGCCACTCGATGGGCGCGACGATCGCGCCGCTCGTTCTGGCGTTCGAGCCGCTCTATCGCGCCGCGATCCTGAGCGGCGCCGGCGGGAGCTGGATCGAGAACGTGATGTACAAGAAGCAGCCGCTCGAGGTCCGCCCCGCGATCGAGCTCCTCATTCATTATAGTCGCGATCGCCGCCTCCTCACGAACCACGATCCGGTGCTGACGCTCGTTCAGTGGGCGGCCGAGCCGGCCGACACCGTCGTCTACGCATCGCGCATCGTGCGCGAGCCTGCCGCCGGCGAGTCGCCGCGCAACGTGCTCATGATCCAGGGGATCGTCGATCACTACATCATGCCGCGGATCGCCAACGCGCTGAGCCTCTCGGTCGGCCTCGATCTCGCGGGCGACGAGCTCGACACGCTGACGCCGGAGATCGCGGCGCAAACGCATCTCGGCGACGTGCTCACGTACTCGGGGCGATCGCGCATCGCGCTCCCCGTGTCGTCGAACTTCGGCGGCGCGGCGACCGCGATCGTCGTTCAACAGCGCGAGGACGGGATCGAAGACGGCCACGAGGTCGCGTTTCAAACCGAGCCGCCGCGCTACCAGTACAAATGTTTCCTCGCGAGCTTCGCGCGCGGCGCGCCCGCCGTACCGAACGGCGCGGGGATGAAGGCCGACGCGCCGTGCCCGTGAGGCGGTGACGCGACCGAGCTACTTGAAGTACTCGAACAGCATCATGCCGGCGCCCATCGCGATGCGCACGATCCCGAGCACCATCGCGATGGCGCTGCACACGATGCCGGCGATGGCCAGCGGCTTGCCGCCGACCATGCCGCCCGAGGCGTTGATCTTGTTGAGCGCGAGGAAGCCGGTCACGCCGCCGCCGATCGCGAACGGCGCGACGAAGATCGAGCAGCAGCATCCGCCGGGGAGACAGAGGACGCCGAGCACGAGCGAGATGATCGCGAGCGTCTCGGTTTGTCCGCCCGTTGGTCCTGGCGGCGGTCCGAATCCACCCGGTCCGAAACCGGGAGGTCCGAATTGCGGCGGTGGCGGTCCGTAGCCACCGGGCGGCGGTTGTCCGGGCGGCCCGTACCCTCCGGGCGGTTGTCCGGGCGGCCCGTAGCCACCGCCACCGGGAGGAGGCGGCGGTGCGCCGAAACCAGGAGGCCCGCCGTAACCAGGCGTTCCACCACCAGGAGGCCCACCGTAACCGGGCGGTCCACCACCGGGCGGTCCGTAGCCGCCGGCCTCGACTCGTTCGCGCGACGTCATGTCACGAGCATCGCACGACTCGTGCGCTACGTTGAGCGCGATGCGCACATCGCTCTCTCTCTTTTTCGTCGCCGCGTTTTTCGTCGCCTGCCGCCCGACGGGCGCGTCCGAGTCGGGGCCGAAGAACGAGTCCAGCGCGACGCCGCCGTCGACCGCGCGCGCGG
>JAYVXB010000522.1:0-4621 GCA_043785585.1 Deltaproteobacteria bacterium
GCCCACTTCTCGATCGCACGCGCGCTCACCTCGATCGCGAGCCGCTGCAGCGCGCCGCGGCGATGACGAAAGCGCGACACGCCGCCCGACACATCGAGCGGAAACCGAACGCCCGGGAGCGCGACCGACAGCTCCGTCACGTCGACGCAGGCGACGCGCGTCGTGCGCGCGAGCTCGACGCCGAGGCCGTCGCGACCGATCGCGAGGCGCAGCTCGACCGCATCGGCGCCGGGCGAAGGCGCGGGCGGACGCGAGGGCGCGCGCGAGGAGGCCAGGCGGGCGCGGTCGGAGGGGGACTGGGACGGCATGGAGCTGCGACCGGATCGTAGTACGCGCGGGGTGCGGCGCGCGAGTTTGCGGTTTTACTCCGTGCTAAGGAACGCCTCGTGCGCGCCCTCGACGTCCTCGGCCCCGGCTCCGCGCTCAGTCGCGCGCTCGACGGCTACGAAGAGCGCCCCGCCCAGCTCGCGATGGCGACCGCCGTCGAGGACGCCCTGGCGTCGAACGGCCCGCTCTTCGTCGAGGCGGGGACCGGCACCGGCAAGACGCTCGCGTACCTCGTCCCGGCGATCCTCAGCGGGAAAAAGATCGTCGTCTCGACCGCCACGAAGGCGCTTCAGGAGCAGATCTTCACGAAGGATCTGCCGCTCGTCGCCGAAGTGGTCGGCGCGCACGGGGTCACGTTTCGCGCGGCGCTCATGAAGGGCCTCGGCAACTACTTGTGCAAGCGGCGCTTCGAGGAGCTTCGCACCAGCGGAGGGAGCGCGCACCGGCTCCTCGGCCGGCTCGAACGTTGGGCGCTCGAGACGGAGACGGGCGACCGATCCGAGCTGAGCGATCTCCCCGAGGACTCCGAGCTGTGGCGCGAGGTCCAGTCGTCGACCGAGACGCGCATCGGTGCAAAGTGCACGTATTTCGACGCCTGCTTCGTGACGCGTATGCGGCGCGAGGCCGAGGACGCGCAGATCATCGTCGTCAATCACCACCTCTTCCTCGCGGATCTCGCGCTACGCACCTCGCGCAGCGGGGACTACGCGAGCGCGATCCCGAACTACGACGCGGTCATCTTCGACGAGGCGCACCAGCTCGAGGACATCGCGACGGATTTTTTCGGCGTGCGGGCATCCACGGCGCGTATCGAGAAGCTCGTGCGCGACGCCGAGCGGACGCTCGTCGCGTGCGGAGGGCTGGTGCTCATGAAGTCGGCGACCGTGCGAGCGATGCTCGACGGTGTCGTGCAGTCGTCGCGCGATTTCTTCCTCGTGCTCGGCGGAGGCGCGCGACGCGGTGACGCCCGGCGCGTCCTCGGCGCCGACGATTGGAATCACGCAGCGCTCGAGGCGTACTCGGCGCTCGACGCGCAGCTCGCGCTCTTGCAGGCATACGGTGAAGAGAAGAGCGACAACGAGGCGCTCGCGATCGTCGGACGGCGCGCGCTCGACGTGCGACGCGATCTCGACGACATCGTCTCGGGATCACGCACGGGCTCCGGCGCGGCGGGCGAAGGCGCCGACGAAGACGGCGTCGTGAACCGCGACGCGCGCGTGGCGTGGATCGACATCCGCGATCGCAGCGTGTCGATCGGCGCGAGCCCGATCGACCTCGGGCCGACGCTCCGCGAGCGCCTCTTCGATCGCGTCGGCTGCGTCGTCTGCACGAGCGCGACGCTCGCGACCGCCGGAAGCTTCCACTTCGCCAAAGCGCGTCTCGGCGCGCCCCCCGACGTCGCCGAGCTCGTCGTCCCGTCGCCCTTCGACTTCGAGTCGCGCGCCGCGCTCTACCTCCCGCGCGACCTCCCCGAGCCGAACGATCCTGCGTTCGAAGCCGCGGCGACATCGCGCCTCGTCGAGCTCGTCGAGATGACGGGCGGCGGCGCGTTCGTGTTGTGCACGTCGAACCGCGCGATGCGCGCGCTGCACGCGGCCCTCTCGTCGCGTCTGAAGCTCCCGCTCCTCGTGCAAGGCGAAGCGCCGAAGCACCTCCTCTTGTCGCGCTTTCGGTCCTCGGGTCGCGCCGTGCTCGTGGCGACGATGAGCTTCTGGGAAGGCGTCGACGTCCCGGGCCGCGCGCTTCGTCTCGTCGCGATCGACAAGCTTCCGTTCGCGGTGCCGAGCGATCCCGTCGTGCAGGCGCGCTGCGCGCAGATCGATCGCGACGGAGGCAATGCGTTCGCGCAGTACTCGGTGCCTGCCGCGGCGATCACGTTGAAGCAAGGCTTCGGTCGCTTGATACGCACGCAGAAGGACGCGGGCGTCGTCGCGATCCTCGACAAACGGATCGTCACGCGCGGCTACGGCAAAGGTCTACTGGCGAGCCTCCCGCCCGCGCGGCGCGTCGGCGACATGGAGACGCTCCGTGAGTTCTGGTCAGCGATCGCGCCGTCCCTCGTCGAGCAACGCACACTCTTGTAGCGATCGTCCGCGAAGCACCGAGCGCGAGCCTCGCATCGGCTCGCCCGCCGCCGTCCGGCGTGCTACGCCCGGGCCCCATGAGCGAGATCACCGCAGTCTACGCGCGCGAAATCCTCGACTCGCGCGGCAATCCGACGGTCGAAGTCGAAGTGCAAACCACCAGCGGCAGCGGTCGCGCGGCGGTCCCGAGCGGCGCCTCGACCGGCGAGCACGAAGCGATCGAGCTCCGCGACGGTGACAAGAAGCGCTACCTCGGCAAGGGCGTCATCAAGGCGGTCGACAACGTCAACCAAACGCTAGGCCCGTCGGTGCTCGGCCTCGATGCGCTCGACCAAGCCGCCGTCGACCGAATCCTCCTCGACGCCGACGGCACGCCCAACAAAGCGAAGCTCGGCGCGAACGCGATCCTCGGCGTCTCGATGGCCGTGGCGCGCGCCGCCGCCGATACTATCGGCCTTCCGCTCTGGCGTTACCTCGGCGGCGCCAACGCGCGCGTCCTCCCGACGCCGCTCATGAACATCTTCAACGGCGGGCAGCACGCGGACAACGGGCTCGAGATCCAAGAGTTCATGATCGTCCCGTCGGGGCTCGCGACGTTCCCCGAAGCCCTCCGCGCGGGCGCCGAGATCTTTCACGCGCTGAAGAAGCTCCTCAAGGACAAGGGGCTCGCCACGACGGTCGGAGACGAAGGCGGCTTCGCGCCGAAGCTCGGCACGAACGAAGAGGCGCTCGCGTTCGTCGTGCAAGCGATCGAAGCGGCCGGGTACAAGCCGGGCAAGGACGTCTTCGTCGCGCTCGACTGCGCCGCCAGCGAGTTCTTCGACAAGAAGAGTGGAAAGTACACGTTCGACAAGAAGCAGATTTCGGCCGCCGAGCTCGTCGCGATCTACGAAGGCTTCGCATCGAAGTACCCGCTCGTGTCGATCGAGGACGGCTGCTCCGAAGACGACTGGGACGGCTGGAAGCTCCTCACCGACAAGGTCGGAACGAAAGTGCAAATCGTCGGCGACGATCTCTTCGTGACGAACGTCGAGCGCTTGAAGCGCGGCATCGACGGCGGCTACGCCAACGCGATCCTCGTCAAGGTGAACCAAATCGGATCGCTCACCGAGACGTTCGACACGATTCGCATGGCGACCGACGCGGGGTATCGATCGATCATCAGCCATCGCTCGGGAGAGACCGAGGACGCGTTCATCGCGGATCTCGCGGTCGCGACGAACGCCGGGCAAATCAAGACGGGGAGCTTGTCGCGCAGCGATCGCGTCGCCAAGTACAACCAGCTCTTGCGCATCGGCTTCGAGCTCGGTGAGGGCGCGGTGTACGCGGGCCACGGGCCCTTCCGTCGCCGCTAGAGCTCGATATCTCTTCGTGTGTGGTTACGTTTCCTGTCGGGAGAATTCATGGCCAAGTCCAAAGTCGCCGTCATCAAGTGCAAGCCGGAATCGATCCTTCGTGACACCGAGCGCCTCTGCGAGCTCGCGGGAATGAAGCAAGCGCTCGCGCCCGGCGCGACGACGATCCTGAAGGACAACATCTCGTGGCACTACCCGTTCCCCGGCGCGAACACGACGCCGTGGCAGCTCGAGGGGACGATCCTCGCGCTGAAGAACAGCGGGTACGCCGACATCACGGCCGTCCAAAACAAGACGGTCGTCACGAACGCGTTCAAGGGCGAGGATCTCAACCAGTACGTCCCGCTCTTCAAGAAGTACGGCATCCCGACGCTCTTCAACTTCAAAGACAGCGACATGAAGTGGATCGAGTACCGGCCGAAGGCGAAGATGCACGTCCTTCACGAGATCTTCCCCGAGGGAATTCAGATCCCGGACTACTTCTTCGGCAAGAACATCGTTCACCTGCCGACGGTGAAGTGCCACATCTACACGACGACCACGGGCGCGATGAAGAACGCGTTCGGCGGATTGCTCGCGACGAAGCGGCACTACACGCACTCGTGGATCCACAAGACGCTCGTCGATCTCCTCGCGATCCAGAAGGAGATCCACTCCGGGCTCTTCGCGATCATGGACGGGACGACGGCGGGTAACGGTCCCGGGCCGCGGACGATGTTCCCGGTCATCAAGGACTACATGCTCGCGTCCGAGGACCAGACCGCGATCGACGCCGTCGCGGCGAAGATGATGGGCTTCGATCCGATGAGCCTCGAGTACATCAAAGTCGCGCATGACGACGGACTCGGCGTCGGC
>JAYVXB010000523.1:0-4614 GCA_043785585.1 Deltaproteobacteria bacterium
GAACGCCGTCACCGTCGCCACCCTCATCGAAGTCACGAACCTCGCCGAAGGGCGAGGCCCCCGTTTCGGGAACGTCCCCGCGTCGCCCGTCGCGAACGCGATCCCGACCGCCGCCGTCACGGACGACGATCTGCTCGCGAGCATGCGCAACGGCAACCGCCGCACCGGCGACATCCTCTATCGCCGCCACGCGCCGATGCTCTGTCGCATCGCCGCCGCGCGCGGTCCGAAAGCCGACGTCGAAGATGCGGTGCAGGACGCGTTCCTCATCCTGCTCGCCGATCCGACGTTCCGCCCCGCGCCCGGTCGTCTTGCGTCGTGGCTCGCGTCCGTCGTCCACCGACGCGCATCGTCGCGGAGCGCGCAGCTTCACGACGAGCGCCCCACCGATGCGAACGCGACGCTGGAGGATCGCCTCCCGCCGAGCCTCCCGCGCGATCAAGAAGAAGAGCCGCCGGTATGACCCGCGCGGGTACCCGGGCGCGCGGTCAGCCGCAGACGGACAAGACCCAGAGGGGCATGCACTCGGAGCTTTCGAACGCCGCTCTGCGCCGCGACGATCCGATCGCATCGCAAGGTCGTCGCCGTCGGCGGCAGCACCGGCAGCGACGGCGGATACGCCGTGCACGACGGGTACGCCGAGGCGCTCGTCGTCGACGGCGGACGCGACGTCGTTCGAACGATCGACGAGCGCGGTCTCGGCGCGCAGTGCCTCGACATCGCGTCGTGGCTCGTCATGCGAACGCTCGTCGTTTGCGACATGGCGCGCTAACGCGCGACGTTCTCTTGCGCGATTTGATCGCCCATCACGAGTCCGTCGCCAGGCACGTGACGCGCATCGCCGCCGAGGCGCAGGTTGAAGACGACCGGCCGCGCCGTCGCGAGCGCCAGTGTCTCGACGCGCTCGATGGGGGCGTACGCGCGGTCCTCACCGAGCAGCTCGTCGCCCGCGGAGACGTCCATGGCGGCGACCACGCCGCGGCGCAACGGGACCGGATGCATCCGCGTGACGACGACGCTCTTCGCGCCGCGCGAGATCCGGATGAGCGGCGCTGCCTCTTCGCCGCGGATGTCCACGTCGATGCGCGCGGGCTCGCGTCGCACCGGATCGTAAACGTACTCGCCTGCGACGAGCGTGCTTCACCTCTGCGATGAATGCCGTTCGGGGGGACCACGTCTTCTCGAGCTCGGACATCTCTCTCCTCGACTGGATCGCGATCTACCAGCGGATGTAGCCGCGTACGTCCAATCATCGAGGCCACGCCTCGGCTCGGATTGCACCGGTACTATCGCGCGGCGTAGACTGACGCCATGCGCGTGCGGCCGCTGTTTTCGGCGTTGCTGACTCTGACCGTGCTGGCGAGCGCGGGGTGCATCGGCGGCGACGCGGGGGCGACGGACTCGGGTGTTCCCACCGATGGCGACGCCACTCTCGACGGCGGGGGCGGTGACGCCGTCGGTGATGGTGCCGCCGGGCCTGACGTCGGCGATGGTGGGGGCGTCACCTGCGAGGCGCAGCGCGTCGAGGCGTGCAGTTGCGGCGTGGCCACCGGTACGCGCGAGTGCCGGCCTGACGGCAGTCACTTTGGCGCGTGCGATTGCACCGCGTACGGGCTCGCGATCTTCGTCGCGCCCTCCGGCAGCGACGCGGCGTCGGGCGGGGCCGGGGAGCCTAAGGCAACGCTCGGCGGCGCGCTCGCGGTGGTGCGCGGGCTGGCGTCGTCCCCCGCTGGTCTCCCCGCGGGCGGCGTCGTCATCTGGTTTGCGGGCGGGGTCTATCCGTTCAGCACGACTCTGACGCTCGGCGCCGACGTCAGCGGCTCCCCCGGCAAACCCGTCGTGATCCGCGCGCAGCCCGGCGCTCCGGTACATTTTTCGGGGGGCACCGCGCTCCCCTCCGTCGGCTTCGCTCCTCTCACGCCATCCGATCCGCTCTACGCCCGCATCGACACGATCGCGCGCGCGTCCGTGCAGGTGTTCGACTTGAGCGCGGCCGGCATCACGGACTTCGGCGCCATTCGGCAACGCGGATCGAGCACCGCAGCGCCGTCCTCCGGGATGGAGCTCTTCGTGGATGGCGAGCCGATGCGGCTCGGACGTTGGCCCGACGTCGATCAGCACGATGCCGTCGCATTGCAGAGCGCCGTGGGCACCGAGCTCAACGTCTACGGCCCCGTCACCCCCGATGTCACAGGCCATTACGTGCGGACCGGAGTGGCCGACGGTGTCTCCGTGTTTGGGCGTGAAGGCCTGGTCGGCGGCAAGCAGTATCGCCTCTATCGCTACGCTTGGACCTATATGGGGCTCCCGAACCGCGCCTGGTTCTTGACCACTTCGGCCAGCGGCGGCCCGAGCAACGCCGATCCGTGGTGGGCGCAGTACGAGGGGAGCGACGCCGCCGACATGCTCGGCAGGATGTCTCCCAACGCAGGCGCGACGGGCGAGGTACGGTTTACCAATCCGATCGCCGTCACTCACGGTTATGTCGAAACCGCCGCGCCCGTGACGTCCACCGCGTTCGGATTTCTGCAAGATCGACCGAGCCGCTGGACTTCCGCTCCCGACGCCTGGCTGCACGGCCACTTTGCGTACTATTGGGCGGACTACCATGTTCCGCTGAAGTCTCTCGATGCGATCCGCAAGGTCGCCGCGATGACCAGCAGCCCCGAGTATGGCGTCGCCGTCGGCCTGCCTTGGTATGGGTACAACCTCCTCGAAGAGGTCACGCAGGGCGGAGAGTGGTACGTCGATCGTACGCGCGGGAAGCTCTACTTCTATCCTCCGTATCCGCTCGCGAGCGCCCGCGTGGTGGCGTCCACGCTCGAGGGCCCTCTGCTACAGCTCACCGGGGCGAGCTACATCGAGCTGAACGGCATCGTCGTCGAGGACGTGCGCGGCAACCTCCTGCAGATGAGCGGCGGCGCGCACAATCGATTGGTGGGCGTGACGCTGCAGAACGCCGGCGCGCAGGGCGCGGACATCACCGGCACCGATCAGGGCGTGAAGTACGCGCTCGTCCGCAATGTCGGCACTGCCGGCGTAATCTTCAATGGCGGCGACCGCGCGACGCTCACCCCTGGCAACGACTTCATCGAGGACTCGGACATTCACCACGTCGGCCGCTGGGACGAGACGTACCAGGCCGGCGTCGGCCTCTACGGCTTTGGCAATCGCGCGGCGCACAACCACATCCACGATCTTCCGGCGACGGCCATCGTCTTCGAGGGCAACGAGCATCTCATCGAGCTCAACGACGTCCACGACGTCGATCGCCTCACCCGAGACGCCGGCGCGATCTACACAGGCCACGACTGGGGCTACCGCGGGAACATCGTGCGTTACAATTTCGTCCACGACGTGCACAGCGTCTTCCCCGAGAACGGCGGCACCCTCCACGCCGTCTATCTCGACGACTGCGTGAGTGGCGAACGCGTCGAGGGCAACATTTTTTTGAACATTGCCGACGCCGCGATCTTCCACAACGGCGGTCGTGACAACGTCATGGTGGGCAACGTCTTCGTGCACGCGGGGGGTGGACTCCTCGCGCTGGCCGAGTGTGTCGCCCATCCGCCCAACAACATTCCGGGCAATCCAGCCAACAAGCTCGCCCGCATCCAGGCGATGAACTACCAAACGCCGCCGTGGTCTTTGCGTTACCCGGCTTTGGCGAGAATACCCAGCGACTATTCGACGCTCGTCGACCCCGTGCTGACGTGGCTGTATCCCGAGGACAGCATCTTCTCCAGCAACGTGGGTTTCGAGATCGTGGACTCCGCCTGGATGACCGACGACCGCCGCTCTCTCTCGCACTACGCCGCGCGGGCGGACGACGTCCTGCTCGGCGCCTCGCCGTTCGTCGACGGCACCGGCAAGAGCCTCGAACTGACCGCCGCCGTGCTGGCGACACCGAATTTTGCGGCCATTCCCGTCGATCAGATCGGCATTCGCTGACGGCTCACGGAGCAGCGTACTCTCTTTTCGAGCCGGCCCGAGCTCGTCGCGTGAACGTTCTTGAAAACGCCGGTGACGCTTTCGAAGTAGACCGCAATGTTGGCGTACGTGGTGTATCCGGCGTTGACGACGGTCCAGTCGGCGAAGTCGAGGCCTCCACCACCCTCGACAGCCGGCCTCGATCCGAACGCCGGCTTCGAGGTTGAAGCCCTCGTGCTCGACGGCTCCTCCGTTCGCGCGCGGCGTGTCGAGCGTGATGCGTTCTCCTGACTGTCCGCCTCGGCACTGTCACGAAGAGCGCGGACCGCTCCACGCTGCATCACGATCGTCGCGCACGCGTCGAGCGCCGCCCTCACCGACGACGATCTGCTCGCGAGCATGCGCAACGGCAACCGCCGCGCGGGCGACATCCTCTACCGCCGCCACGCGCCGATGCTCCGTCGCATCGCCGCTGCGCGAGGTCCCAGAGCCGACATCGAAGACGCGGTGCAGGACGCCTTCCTGATCCTGCTCGCCGATCCGACGTTCCGTCCCGCCCCCGGCCGTCTTCCGTCGTGGCTCTCGTCGGTCGTCCACCGACGCGCGTCGTCGCGGAGCGCGCAGCTCCACGACGAGCGCTCGACCGACGCGCTCGCGATGCTCGAGGACAGCGTCCCTCCAGGC
>JAYVXB010000524.1:0-4611 GCA_043785585.1 Deltaproteobacteria bacterium
ACGTAGCCCGCTTCGGATGCCGAACCCGCTGCGAACGCGGTCCGTCGCGCGCTCGACGAGCGAGTGATCGCCGAGCACGTCCGTCTTCTGGCATCCGGCGCGGAGCGGCGTGTGCACGTCGCGCATTCGCTCCGGGAGTCGGGGCTTCACCAGCTCGCGGAGAACGTGGAGCGCCATGCCTCGTGGGGATCGCCTGTACACGACGACGGCCACGTGCTCGTGGAGCTCGTCGGTCCACTTGTGCTTCCAAGCGTCTTCGCGCCCGACGAAATCGAGGGCCTGCAGTCCGCGGCGCTCGGCGTCGGCGGCCACCATCCACACCATCATGTGGCCCGGGCTCACCGCGGAGTGCTTCGGGTCGTAGCCGATCTTGAGCGCGTAGATCGTGCGCGCGTCCTCGATCGAGAGGAGCAGCGCGATGCGCTCGCCGCCCGCGCGGAGGAAAGCGAGAGACGCGCGACCACGCCGGCCGAAGAGGCGCGTCATCGTGTCGTAGAGGCGAGCGACCTCCGGATCGGTGTCGATGCTCGTACCCGCAGCGCCCTTCCAGGCCAACGCTTCCATCTCGAGCGCGGCGCGGAAGTCGGAGCGCGTCGGCGATGGGATGCGTTCGAGCTCGATGCCGCCGGCCTTGCGAGCGCAGCGGCGGAGGTTCGCGAGGAACTTGCTGCTCATGCGCGACTCGAACGACGGCAGCGGAAAGAACAGATCCGGCGCGGTGGCTCGCGCGACCATCTTGCATCCATCACGCATCGCGAGCTCGCGCAAGCGTCCGACGAGCGGCGACGACGCCGGCACGCCCTTGAGCATCATCACGTCCCATCGCCGGTCCTCGAGGAGCGCACGCCAGATGGCATCGAGCCCGTCGAGCGTCCCCCAGTAGTCGAAGATCGCCGAGTGGTCGCTGCGCAGCGCGACGAGCGTGCGACCGTCGCGCGAGAGCGGGAGCACTCCGACGAGCTCTTCGGCGTCCCACGCTTCCGCGACGAGCGCCTCGCCCGACGAGAGACGCCGCGTGAGACTGAAGAACTCCGGGGCAAGAAAGGGGGGCGCCTCCTCGGTGAGGGTGCGCCAGTCTTGCCAGTCGTGGTCGTGTCGGACTTCGCCGAAGGGACGGAGAATTGCGGTGAGCGTGCGAGCCATGCGGAGCGCACGACGCAAGGCTCATTCCGCGGTGGAGACAGCGCGCGCAGGCTCGAATGGTTGCTTCCTGCACGACGCGGATTGCGCGAGGCCGCAAGCGGTGCGCGTGCGTGACCGTGCGACGCGAGCGTCGTCAGGCGCGCGTCATCACGATCTCGCCGATGCGACGCGACGTGAGCAACCCGACGAGAACCCCGCGCTCGAGGACGGGCATCGCCCGCGTCGTCTCCAGCCCGAGCCGCTGCGTCGCTTGCAGGAGCGGCTCGCTCGCGTCGGCCATCGCGAGCTCGCGGTCCATGATGTCTCCGACACGCGTCTCGCGCGCGCCTCGCGCGAGCGAGCGCAGAAGCTCCGTGCGAGCAAGGACGCCGACGACGTCGCCCGAGTCGACGACGGGGAAGTCCTCCTGAAAACCGGAGAGCGCCTCGTCGGCGACCTCCGCGACGGTGTCGGACGGCGCGAGCGCGCGGAAGCGCGTGGTCATCGCCTCGCCGACCGTGATCCCGTGCAACGAGAAGCGCACGTGCTCCATCGCGGCCTCCTCGCGCGCCCCCATCCAGACGAAGAGCGCCGCGACGACGAGGAGCGGGTTGAAGAAGAGTCCGACGGCGCCGAGACCGAACGCCAGCGTCTGGCCGACCCGCGCAGCGTAGTCGGTGGCTTGCACGTGGCTCATTCGCATCGCGAGGAGCGCGCGAAAGACGCGGCCTCCGTCCATCGGAAAGGCCGGGAGCATGTTGAACACCGCGATCGCGACGTTGATCCACATCAGCTTGGCGACGATCGCTCCGCCCGCCACGCTGATCGCGCCCGGATCGAGCGAGCCGCCGAGCAAGACCACGCCGCCGAAACAGAGGAGCGCGAGCACGACGTTGACGGCGGGACCGGCGAGCGCGACGAGCATCTCTTGCTTCGGATTTTCGGGCATCCGCTCGAGGTGCGCGACGCCGCCGATGGGGAGCAGCGTGATGTCGAACGTGCGAATGCCGAAGCGACGCGCGACGAGCGCATGACCGAGCTCGTGGAGCACGACGATCCCGAAGACGGACAGAATGAGCAGGACGCCGCCGAGCGCGTCGAGCGCGTCGTGACGTTGGAGCCAATGCGTCAGCGCGACCCAGACGAGCAGCAGTACGAACGTCGCGTGGACGTTCAGATCGATCCCCGCGACGCTACCGATCCGCCACGACCAACCGCGCTTCACGCGCGGTGTCCTCGGCGGCGGGCTCGTGCGGCGTGACGGTGCGTCGACGGTGAAGCTCGAACGTACTGCTGTCGTTGCCATGACCCTATCCGCAGCAAGTCCCGGACCGGCGATGCGTTTGCGCGCAACGCGGGCACGAACGTCGCAAGCAGAGGCGAGCACCATGAGCCTCGACATCCCCACCACGCCGCGCTTCGTGCTCCTCGCCGCCATCGACGCCTCTGCCGGCAGCGATCGCGTCGTCTCCGCAGCGATCAGCTTCGCGCGCATGATCCCTGGCGCCGAGCTGCACATCGTTCACGCGCTCGAAGACCTCTCGGACGCGCCCGCGTTCGTTCGCGGGTCGATCGTGCCGCCACCGGAACAGCTCCGCCAAGGAGCGCGCAAACTGCTCGAGCGTCACGCACGTAGCGTCGCCGCAGAGGCGCCGCAGCTGCGCGTCGTGACCCACCTCCCGTCGGGGACACCGTGGCGACGAGTCGTTCAGCTCGCCACCGACATTCAGGCCGATCTCGTGATGGTCGGTACGCACGACTCCAGCGCCGCCGAGCGATTCGTTCTCGGATCGGTGGCCACGTCGGTCGTGCGAAAGGCTCCGTGCCCCGTCCTCGTGGTGCGCGCGAAGGAGGATCCGCGCGACGTGCCCGAGATCGAGCCGCCTTGCTCGCGGTGCTTGCGCGTTCAGCGCGAGACGCGCGGTGCCACGCTCTTGTGCGCGCGGCACGCCGAGCATCACCCGCACGCGCGGCTTCACTACGAGTACCCCGAGTCCTTCGCGGTCGGCTCGACCACGCTCCACACGTAGCCCTTCGTCCTCGCGCATGCTTTGCGCGCGTGCGCAGGAGGCGCGCGGCATCGACGCTAGCGCCTCGCGAGTCGTGCGTCGGGCACGCACGCCGGCGTGGCATCGCACGTGCAACTTCGATCGCCATCATGACCGAACCGCGAAAACTTCGCTGCTACGAGTACGTCAACCGCCCCTACGAGCGCGTCCGCGCGTTGTTGCGCGAGCGTGGCGCAGAGCTCTTTCAACACGCGACGACGTCGGCCGCGGCACGCGCTGACGCGCTCGCATCGACTCTGCGTGTCAGCGTGGCGGGCGTCGAGGTCGGCGTCGACGTGCGGATCCACATCCGCGGGATGCGCGACGAGACGTGGATCGCCGGACTCTCGCCCGTGACGCGCATGAACCTCGCGTGGGAGGCGGCGCGCGCGACGGCGCTCTTCCCGGCGATGGAGGCCGAGCTCTCCGCGTGGCCGCTCTTCGCCACCGAGACGCAGCTCGAGATCGAAGGACGCTACACGCCGCCTCTCGGCATCGTCGGTAACGCGGTCGACGCGATGGTCGGTCATCGTATCGCCGACGCCGTCGTGCACCGTTTCCTCGAAGAGGTCTGCGAGCAGATCAAGCGAGAGATACCCGCGTGAGTCCCAAGGCGGACTCGAACGGCACGCCTCATGCTCACTTGCTGTGTGAAATGGAGATACGACGATGAGCCAGACCACCAAAGAGCTGAAGAATGAAGTCAAGCGGAGCATTTCGCTTTTGTACACGCTACGCGACGAGGTGAAGGTCAAGCTGCACCTCGCGGGAATGGACGCCAAGGACGAGTGGCGGAAGCTCGAGCCGCAGATCGCGAAGCTCGAGGCGGGCGTCGATCAAGCCGCCGAAGAAATGAGCGGCGCGACACAAGAGGCCGTCGACGACATCGTGAAGCGTCTGCAGAAAATCCGCGCGTCGCTGAGCTAGTCGAGAGAAAGGGATCGTCGATGCAACTACCCATTCAGCTGACCTATCGAGGCATCGAGCCGTCGGAGTCCGTGGCGGAGTATGCGCGGAAGAAGGCCGAGAAGCTCGACGCGTTGTACGCGCACATCAACGCCTGCCGCGTCGTGATCGAAGCTCCTTCGAAACACCACCGCCACGGCGAGGCGTACCGCGTCCGGATCGATTTCACGGTGCCGGGTCACGATCTCGTCGCGGGGGCACACAACGAGTCGGTCGTCGGCCACCAAGATTTGTACGCGGCGATCGACGACGCCTTCGATGACGCGCAGCGCGTCTTGAAGAGACATGTGGACCGTCTTCGCGAGCCACGACGCACGACCGCGGAGTAGCGCCGACACATGAACGGCGCCGCCCCGATTCTGCTCGGCCTCTCGGTGCTCGTCGCGTGCGGCGACGTCGCGAGCATGTCGCAGCGGTCCGACGCAGGTACCGCGGACGCGTCGATCGACGCGCGCGTCGACGCCGCTCCATTCGA
>JAYVXB010000525.1:0-4610 GCA_043785585.1 Deltaproteobacteria bacterium
TCGAGCATCGGACGCTCGTCGTCGTCCCGTCGCTGCTCGATCGACCCGAGACCGTGCGTGATCTCCTGGAGGCACTCCAGATTCGCTCACTCGCGAACCTCGACGCGAACCTGCACTTTGCGCTGCTCACCGACTTCGGCGATCACGACTCCGCCTCTCACGAGAAAGACGGCGCGCTCCTCGCGCTCGCACGCGACGGCATCGCACGCTTGAACGCGAGCTGGGAAGGAGCAGGCGATCATCGCTACCTGCTCCTTCACCGCCGGCGCGTCGAGGCCGTCTCGCAGGGTCGATGGATGGGGTGGGAGCGCAAGCGCGGCAAGCTGACGGAGCTGAACCGCCTCCTGCGCGGCGCGCGCGATACGACGTTCACGGTCGTGACCGTTCCGCGCGAGCTCCTCGAGAGCGTCCGCTACGTCATCACGCTCGACGCCGACACCGAGCTACCTCGCGACGTCGCGCGCAAGCTCGTCGCGACGCTCGCGCATCCACTCAATCGCCCCCGCGTCGATCCGACCGAGCAGCGCGTCGTGCGCGGACACGCGGTGATCCAGCCGCGCGTCGGCACGCTCCCCGTGAGCTCGCGGCGATCGCGCTACTCGCGCATCGCGTCCGGCCCCGTCGGCCTGGACCCGTACACGACCGCCGTGTCCGACGTGTACCAGGACCTCTTCGGCGAAGGCTCGTACGTCGGCAAAGGCATCTACGACGTCGACGCGTTCGAAGCCGCGCTCGACGGGCGCGTGCCGGACGATCGCCTCCTCAGTCACGACCTCTTCGAGGGCATCTTCGCGCGGAGCGCGCTCGCGAGCGACATCGAAGTCTTCGACGATCAGCCGACGTCGTACGAAGTCGCGGCCTCGCGGATGCATCGTTGGGTGCGCGGCGACTGGCAGATGCTCCCGTGGCTCTTCGGTCGAGGGAAGACCGAGCTTCGCGCGATCGACGGATGGAAGATCTTCGACAACATGCGGCGAAGCCTTCTCGCGCCGGCGATGGTCGCGTCGTGCTTCGCGGGGTGGCTCCTGCATCCGCTCGTCGCCGCGTGGGTCACTGGGACGCTGGCGGTGATGTTCGTCGTCCCCGTGCTCACGCGCGCCGTTCTCAACGCCGCGCGCGCGCGGGATCCGCGATCGTTCGCCTCCGTGCTCGGCGGCGACGTGCTCGGAAACGTTCGCCAGTCGTTCGTCCATACGATCTTCCTCCTCGACGAAGCGCTCGTCGCGACAGATGCGATCGCGCGCACTCTTCATCGTCTCCTCGTCACGAAGAAGAACTTGCTCGAGTGGACGACGATGCGGCAAGCCGAGCGCCAAGGCGGGCCGCGCGTGCATCCGCGCATGGCGTTCGGATCGGTGCTCGCGGCGCTCGTCCTCGGGGCGGTCGCGTGGCGGTCGCCGCTCTCGTTGCCGTTCGCAGCACCCGTTCTCGCGCTGTGGATCGGTGCCCCCGCGGTCGCTGCGTGGCTGCGCAAATCCGAGGCGCGAGCGAAGCCCGAGCTCAACGCCACGCAGCGCAAGGAGCTGCGCCTCGTCGCGCGGCGGACGTGGCGGTTCTTCGAGACGTTCGTCACGGCGGACGATCACCACTTGCCGCCCGACAACTACCAGGAGGATCCGCGCGGCGTCCTCGCGCACCGGACGTCGCCGACGAACATCGGTCTCTATCTGCTGTCGGTGATCGCGGCGCACGACTTTGGGTTCGTCGGTGTCCGCGGCGTGATCGATCGGCTCGACAAGACGCTCGGCACCGTCGAGAAGCTCGACCGACGCGAAGGGCACATCCTCAATTGGTTCGACACGTCGACCCTCCGTCCGCTCGAGCCGCAATACGTCTCGACGGTCGACAACGGGAACTTCGCCGCCTACTTGTGGACGCTGCGCGAGGCGTGCGCCGAGCTCCTGAGCACGCCGCTCATCGGCGCGCGGACCATCGACGCTGCGGATGACGCGCTCGCGCTCGCGTCGTCCGCGGACTCGTCGTCACCCGCGCCGATCGACGAGCTCCGCGCGTCGCTCGCGGCGGCTCGCGGGCGCGTCGCGGGCGCTCTCGCGGACGCCGTCAGAGCGCTCCGTGAGGTGAGCGCGGCGGCCGATGCGCTGCGCGACTCCCCGTGGGCCGGCGAGCAATCCGTCGAGCGACGGCACTGGATCGAACGAGCGGCGACCGCGCTCGCGGACGCGCTCGCGGACGTGGGCGTGCTCGCGCCGTTCGCGGAGCACGTCGCGGCGGCGCCGACTTCGCTGCGCGCGTCGCTCGGGGCGCGCTTCGATGCGCTCGCCGCGCTCGTCGCGCGCGCGAGCTCCCCCGCGTCGATCGTCCTGCTCGCCGACCATCTCGCCGCGGCCTGCGAGTCGCTCGACGGCGCGGACGAAGGCGCGGTCACCTACCTCGTCGCGATGCGCGCCCTCGTCGAGCGCGGGCGCGAGGCGTGTCGCGCGCTCGACCATTCCCTCGGCATGCTCGGGACGCGCGCGGGCGCGATCGCCGACGCGATGAGCTTCGGCTTTCTCTTCGACGAGGATCGAAAGCTCTTTTCCATCGGCTACAACGTGAGCAGCGCGCGGCTCGACGGGTCTCACTACGACCTGCTCGCGTCCGAGGCGCGCCTCGCCAGCCTCGTCGCGATCGCGAAGGGCGACGCGCCGCAGGAGCACTGGTTTCGGATGGGGCGCCAGCGCGCGGCCGTCTCGTCGTCGCACCGCGTGCTCCTGTCGTGGAGCGGCTCGATGTTCGAGTACCTGATGCCGTTGCTCGTGACCAAGACGTACGAAGGCACGCTGCTCGACGAGACGTACGCGTCCGTCGTGAAAAAGCAGATCGACTACGGCGCCGAGCACGCGGTGCCGTGGGGCGTCTCGGAGTCGGCGTACAACGTGATGGACCTCGCGATGACGTACCAGTACCGCGCGTTCGGCGTGCCGGGGTTGGGGCTCAAGGCGGGGCTCGGCGAGGATCTCGTCATTGCGCCGTACGCGACGGCGCTCGCGGCGCTCGTCCGTCCGCGCGCCGCGGTCGCGAACTTTCGCGCGCTCGAGCGGGCCGACGCGCTCGGGAGGTATGGATTCTACGACGCGGTCGATTGCACGCCCGGTCACGTGCCGCCCGGGCGCGCGAGCGTCGTCGTGAAGACGTTCATGGCGCACCACCAAGGCATGACGCTCGTCGCGCTCGACAACGTGCTCCACGACACGCCGATGCAGGAGCGCTTCCACCGCGACCCGCGCGTGAAGGCGAGCGAGCTGCTCCTCGAAGAGCGCGTTCCGGATCGCGCGCCGCTCGTCGAGGTCGCCACCGCGTCGCTGCGGATGCCGGTGCTGAGCGAGCCCGAGCTCGACATCGTGGAGCACGTCGGCCTCGCGACGCGGCCGCTCGCGCGCTTGCACCTGCTCGGGCACGGCGAGCTGTCGACGACGATCAGCGTCCTCGGCGAGGGCTTCACGACGTGGAAGGACATGGACGTCTACCGCTTCCGCGAAGACCACGCGCTCGAAGCCGGCGGCATCTATCTCTACTTGCGCGACCACACGACGAAGAAGACGTGGTCGGCGGGGTACCAGCCGACGAAGGCCGAGCCCGACTTCTACGACGTCGCGTTCGCGATCGATCGCGTCGAGATCAAGCGCCGCGACGGCGACATCGAGACGGCCACCGAGGTGGTCGTGTCGCCCGAACGCGCGGCCGAGGTCCGCCGGATCACGATCACGAACCACGGCTCCGTAGCGCACGAGATCGATCTGACGACGTACACCGAGGCCGTGCTCACGCCGCGCGGCGCCGACATCGCGCATCGCGCGTTCGCCAGCATGTTCATCGAGACGGAGGCGCTACCCGATCGCGGCGCCTTGCTCGCGCGCCGCCGGCCGAAGTCGCCGGCGGAGGGGGAGACGTGGCTCGTGCAGGTGCTCTGGCCGGAAGGCGAGGCGTGGAAGCCGGACTTCGAGCACGAGAGCTCGCGCGCGCGCTTCGTCGGCCGCGGGCGCTCGACGACCAATCCCGCGGGCATGCATGCGCCGCTCGCCGGCACGACGGGCGCCGTCATCGATCCTGCGCTCGTCCTCCGTCGCGCCATTCGGCTCGAGCCGGGCGCACACGCGCGCGTGACGCTCGCGACGGCGCTCGCGTCCTCGCGCAGCGAGGCGCTCGATCTCGTCGAGACGTACGCGACGCCGCACATCATTCCGCGCACGTTCGAGCTCGCGTGGGCCGACGCGCGCGTCGAGCTGAAGCACATCGGGATCACCGCGGCACAATCGCACCGCTTCCAACGGCTGCTCTCCGCGGTGATCTTTCCGCAGCCTGCGCTCCGCGCGACGCCGGATCGATCGTGCTTGCGCAGCCGTGGGCGCAGCGGACTATGGACACATGGGCTGTCGTGCGATCTGCCGATCGTCCTCGTGCGCGTCGACGATCCGGATTTCGCCGAGCTGTTCCGCGACGTGCTCCTCGCGCAGGAGTTCTGGCGCGTCAACGGCGTCACCGTCGACGTGGTCGCCCTCAACGAAGAGCCGTCCGGGTACATGCGGCCTCAGCACGAGTCCTTGATGTCGCTCGTGCGCTCGAGCCCCGCGGCGACGCACGTCGATCAGCGCGGCGGCGTCTTCGTTCGC
>JAYVXB010000526.1:0-4607 GCA_043785585.1 Deltaproteobacteria bacterium
ACCGCGAACAATCCGGTGAGTTGCTTCGATTGGTGGGGCGCGTACAACGCCCCTTCGGACAAGGCGAACATCACGCGCGGCAAGGGGGAGAACCTCTCGATCAAGCAGATGGTCGACAAGACCATCGCGGACTTCTCGGTCGATCGATCGCGCGTGTACGTGATCGGCTTCTCGGCGGGCGCAGCGATGGCGACCGTGCTTCTCGCGACGTGGCCCGACGTCTTCGCCGCAGGCGCGATCGACGCAGGCGTTCCGTACGACTGCCCCTCGACCGTGAACAACGACGTCTTTCAGTGCATGAGCCCCGGGAAGACGCTCACCGCGACCGATTGGGGGGCGCGCGTGAAGAATGCCTATCCGGGATTCTCGGGTGCCTATCCGCGTGTCTCGCTTTGGCAGGGGACGGCGGATCACACCGTGGCGACTGCGAATCAGCAAGAGCTCATCAAGCAATGGACTGCGGTCCATGGGCTGTCCGTCACAGCGACGCAGACCGACATGGTCGACGGCTACCCGCACGCGAGCTTTGCCGACGCGAACCACGTCGTGCAGGTCGAGAGCTACGCGATCACCGGAATGGACCACGGCGTCGCGGTCGATCCCGCGCACCAATGCGGCACCGCGGGGCAGTACGTCATCGACAAAGGGATCTGCTCGGTCCGGCACATGATCGACTTCTTTGGGATCACCGGCGCCGTCGTACCGACGGACGGAGGGAGCACGGGCGTCGACGGCGGACACGTCGACGGCGGCAGCGGCGCCGGCGCGGACGCGAGCTGCTGCGGGACGGGGCACGACAGCGGGACGGCCGTGGGCGGCGACGCGGCGACGGACGACGCGGGCGCAGCGGCCAACGATTCGTGCGGGTTCGAGGCGCGCACGATGTCGTCGCGGTGCGCAGTTGCGTGGGGGCGCTTCGGCACAGGGGGCGCGGACGCGATCTTCGTCGCGATCGGCGCGCTGCTCATCGCGCGGAGGCGGCGTCGGAGATCGACGCCGTGACGCGCCACGCGATCGTCCGGAGCACGTCGGCGTACGTCCCGTCGCGCGAGGTCCCGAACGCCGCTCTGCGTGCGCGCTTCGAAGCGGCGTTGCCCGGCGTGGTCGACAAGCTCGAAGCGGTCAGCGGAATCGGGACGCGCTTTCAATCGCCCGTCGACTGGGCGACCTCGGATCTCGCGCTCCCCGCCGCACGCGCTGCGCTCGAGCGCGCGTCGGTCGATCCTGCGGACGTCGATCTCGTCATCGTCACCACGGATACGCCCGACTGCATCACGCCCGCGACGTCGGTCATTCTCCAGCACAAGCTCGGCGCGTCGCGCGCGGGTGCGTTCGACGTCGGCTGCGCGTGCGCCGGGTTTCCGACGGCGCTCGCGGCAGCGGCGGGGATGATGACGATGAACGCATCGCTGTCGAACGTGCTCGTCGTCGGCGCGTACATGATGCAGCGCCTCGCGGACCCGAACGACGTGATGTCGTTCTTCTACGGAGATGGCGCGGGCGCGGTCCTCCTGCAATCGTCGCGCGCGCCTGGCGTCATGGGCATCGCGATGCGCGCGGACGGGGCGTACGCGGACTACTGGGCGATCGCGAGCGGCGGGACGCGAGAGCCCGCGACCGGGGCCTCGGTGCGCGGCGGACGCACCCGCGTGAAGATGCGCGAGAAGTACCCCGACGCGATCAACGAGGAGGGCTGGCCGGAGCTCGTGCATCGCCTCGCGCGCGAGAACGCATTCGACGTGCGCGACGTCGCGCTCTTCGTTTTCACGCAAGTGCGCAAGACGACGATCGAGCACGTGATGAATCGCCTCGAGCTCCCGATGGATCGTACTCACCTCGTGATGCACAAATGGGGATACACGGGCGCGGCGTGCGTGCCGATGGCGCTTCACGACGCGGTGCGCGCGGGGCGCGTGACGGGCGGCGATCTCGTGGTGCTCGTCGCGAGCGGCGTCGGCTACAACCAGACCGCGGTCGCGCTGCGCGTGACGGACGATCTGGTTCGCTGAGCCTCGATTGCGGGTCGCTACCGCCTCGTCATTGCCAGGTGATCGGAAACACCATGCTCTGCCCCGTCCACGAGAGTCCGGCATCGGTGCGCTCGGCGTTCTCGATGCCCCAGAAATAGCGCTCGCCGTTCTTCACCGCGGTCTCGTTCGCCTGTTTGGTATTGAAGCCGCCGTCGAAAGCGATCGCGCCGGTCGTCACGAGCGGCGACGCGAACCACGGATCGCCGATGCTCGGCGCGGCGCCATTGTTGGCGGTTCCGTAGATCGTGAGCCTCGTCGGAGGGCCGCCGTCGACGCCGAACGTGAACCGCGTCGGCAGTGTCCCCGCGTCGCGTGGAGCGAACGACGGGTAGTCGTGAAAGCCGACGTCGGGGCCGCGCACCATCAGGTCGGTCGCCGCGATCGGAATGTTGCTCGAGATCGCGCGACGCAGCGCCTGGAGCGCGATCGGATCGCGCGTGGCGTCGGTCTCGGTGAGGTACGTCGGATGAAGCACCTGCAGACGATAGAGCCCCGCGGCGGCGACGACGTCGAACGTGCCGTCGCTGGCCGTCGTCGCGCGGTTGACGAAGAAGTGATGCGACATGGCTTCGTTGCGCTCGAGCAAGACGAGGTACCCGCCGACGGGCTGTCCATCGAGCTTCACGCTGCCGCGGACGTGCACCGCCGTCGCGGTCGGCGCTTGCGGCACGCTGAGCTTCGAGCATGGGTTCGCGTCGTTCGCGTTGAACGTCGGCGACGCCATCGGGCATGGCGCGATCGCGGAGTCGCCGGGGTCGATCGAGTAGCGCGCGAACGTGTCGGGCGCGGCCGCGGCCGAGTCGCCGACGACGTGGAGGACGTAGAGGTAGTCGCCGGCGGGGAGCGTCGCTGTGCCGGTGAACGCGCCGGTGCCATCTTTCGTCAACGTGACGAACGGCTGCGTGGCGCTCCAATCGGTGGACAGTCCGAAGCCGCCGACGACGGTGACCGACTTCACGCCGCTCCACGTCGGCACGTAGCGGAAGGTCACCGCCTGCGGACCGGTCGGCGCATCGTTCGCGGCGTCCGGCGTCACGCCGCCGTCGTCGCCCGTCGTCGGAGCATCGCTCGTGCTCGCGTCTGTCGCGAGCGACGCCGCGTCGCTCCCCGAGCAACCGTCGAGCGCGGCGACGCCGCCGAGTGCCAAAACGAGAAAGGGGGTCGCTGCGAGAACCACGCGCGCGCTTTTGATCATGCACGCCCCAACAGCAAGCGGCGATCCATGCGCGATACCGCCGCAACAGCCGCGAAATCACGACGCGCGCTGAGGACGACGGATCGACCACTGGTCCGCTCGCCGTTCAGGATCGGACGTCCGCCGGACGACCCCCGCGTGCGAGAATGCGCGATGCGCGCCGTCCCCCCGTTTCACCTCGCGTTCCCCGTGACGAACCTCGCCGACGCACGCGCGTTCTACGGCGGCTTGCTCGGATGCCCCGAAGGCCGTTCATCGGACGCATGGATCGATTTCGACTTCTTCGGTCATCAGATCGTCGCGCACCTCGCGCCCGACGAAGCGCGGCGCGCACCGACGAGCCCGGTCGACGGCGACGCCGTTCCGGTGCGCCACTTCGGCGTGGTCCTCGCGATGGACGAATGGGAGGCGTTCGCGGAGAAGCTGCGCGCGGCAGGCGTTCGCTTTCTCATCGAGCCGCATGTGCGGTTTCGCGGCGAGGTCGGCGAGCAGGCGACGATGTTCTTCCTCGATCCGTGCGGCAACGCGCTCGAGATGAAAGCGTTTCGCGATCCGACGCGCCTCTTCGCGAAGTGAGCCTCGGCCCGGTAGAGTGCGTCGCGGAGGTGCGTGATGCGGCTCGAGGGATCCTGTCAATGCGGGAAGGTGACGTTCCACGTCGAGTCCGAGACGCCGTACCCGTTCATGAATTGCTACTGCTCGATCTGCCGAAAGCTCGCGGGCGGCGCGTACGGCACGAACGTCATGGGGAAGCGCGCGACGCTGAAGGTTCGCGGCCAGAAATACGTTCGCGCCTATCACGCGCGCGTTCGCGAGCCGGGCAAGCCGACCCGAACGAGCCGCGCGACGCGGAGCTTCTGCGGCGAATGCGGGACGCACCTCTGGCTGATGGACGACGAGTGGCCCGAGGGCGTGTGGCCGAGCGCCGCGGTGATCGATACGCCGCTGCCCGTACCGCCGCCGCGCACGCGCGTGCACATCATGACGCGGTCCAAGCCCGCGTGGGTCGTGATCGCCCAACCGGGAAAGACGTATCCACGCTATCCGGAGCTCTCGATTCAGAAATGGCACGAGGAGCATGGGCTGCTCGTCGACGGCGCGAAGACGTCGAAGCCGAAGAAGCGCGCGACGGCGAAGTGACGGCGAAGTGACGCGAAGACGGCGCGCGGCTCGACGCGTTCGCATTCGCTTTGGCGTCGGCACCTCTACGACGCGTGTGCTCGTTCATGTTGCGCGACGGTCGCGGGGGCGACGTCGACGAACTTCTCCACGGTGAAGCGCCAGAGGCGAACGTCGCGCGACCAGAACGAGCGAGGGACGCAGGCTTTTCGTTTCAGCTCTTGCATGAACGCGCGCGCGTTGGCGTACGTCTTCCACGTCAC
>JAYVXB010000527.1:0-14329 GCA_043785585.1 Deltaproteobacteria bacterium
TCGCCGCGGCCCGTGGACCCCGGGCGCCACGTCGTCACCGCGCACGCAGGAGAAGCCTCCGAGGTACGCGTCGAAGTCGACGTGCTCGAATCGCGCGTCCAATCCGTCGACGTGCGCTTTCCGGCCCCGCCTCCGCCAATGGCGTCACCGCAAGCGTCGGTGGTCGCGACGGCGCCAGCGCCGCCGCATGTCGACGTGCCCCCAAGACGCGGTACGAACGGACTCGTCTGGGTGGGCGTGAGCGCCGTCGGGGCCGGACTTGCCGTCGGCACGATCGCGGGCATCGTCACTCTCACGAAGGCCAGCGCGCTGAAATCCGAATGCTTCAATCAGCAGTGTGGTCCGTCCGGACATGGCGACCTCGTCGCGGCGAACACGGCTGGGACGATAGCGACGATTGGATTCGCCGTCGCCGGCGCCGGGGTCGCGTTGACGGTCTGGGGATTGGTGAATCCAAAGGTCGAAAGAGCGCCGGCCCAGTCTGCGGTCGTGCCGTGGTTGGGATTGGGGTCTGCGGGAGTGGCGGGGAGGTTCTGAGTCATGCGCGAGTCGGCGCGCGGGTTCGCCGGGCGCCGACCCTGCTTCTTCGCGCCGTTACATCTTCGTCCAGATCCGCGGTCTTTTTCCAGGGCCGCCGCCGGTATGCGTGCAGTTGACGAAGCAGGCCTTCTCGCGCTCTGCGATGCAGGCGTAAAAGGCCGCGATGTCTACAAAGATGTCCGGGCATGAAGCGGCAGCGCCGGCCATGCATTCGTCCATGCAGATCCGTTGCGTGTCCGTCAGGGCAGCCTCGCTCTTGCCGACTGGTTCCGCGCTGTCTCCTGTACCAGTGGCTCCCGGCTCAATTGCACACCCCGTCCCCGTCGCCATCAAGACTCCAAGGATTGCGATTACAGTCGAACGAATCGGCTTCATGGGAATTTGTCTCCTCCATTTGTCTGCGTTGCAAAGCAGCGTCGTTCGCTCAGCAACGTGCATGCCGTACCTTTGGGATGCCGACGAGCGAACGTTCTCGGACGATCTCGGTCGATCGGAGTGCGCGCGCGCGCAGCCATGCGCGCTGCCGCGCAGCCGGCTTGCTAGTTCGCGAGCACCACACCGCCGCTCTGAAGCGCTGGGGAGGTGAGGCGCGTTCGTCCGGAGCATGCTACTGCACCCGCGACGCACCACTGAGCTCCGGGGCCTCGCGTGAGATCAATCGCCGCAATCGTTGCCATCTCCGCGAGCGCGCTCGCTCTCTACGCGTGCGCGAGCCTCGCCGGCGTATCCAACTACTCCGACGCGCCGTGCGCGGGCGGAACCTGCGCGGACGCGGAGACTCCGGACCAATCGACGGCGGCGGATTCCGGAACGGACGCAGATGCCTGCACCGCGGACCTCTCGCAAGACGGGAAAAATTGCGGTCAGTGCGGCCACGACTGTCTCGGCGGCATCTGCGTCGCCGGCGCGTGCCGTCCGGCGATCATCGCGACGGGTCAGACCTATCCCACGGTTCTCCTTCGAAGCGACTCGTTCCTGCTTTGGCCGAACTACTTTGGCAATGCCATCCGCAAGCTCCCCATCGACGTGGGCCAGGCGTGCTTCGGAGATGGATGTCCCAACTTGGCTTCCGGCGCAAACGTCGTCTCTCCGAATGGCTTGTCGTCCTCGGGCGGATTCGTCTACTGGGCAGACAGCATTCAGTCGGCAAACGGTGTCGTCATGCGAGCTCCCTTGGACGGCGGCTCGTCAGAGATCATCGCCGGCCAGCAGCCGTGGCCGCAAGCGACGGCCACGCACGGCGCGTATGTCTATTGGACCAACCGCTTCGGCATGAACTGGGTAGCGAGGACGCCCCTGGCTGGCGGCGCGGTGGACGTGGTCGCGAGCGGCAACTACGAAGGCGCGACTGGCGTCACGATCGACGAAAGTTTCGTCTACTGGAGCAACTACGACAAAGGACTCTTCTACCGCACGCCTGTCGACACGACGTGCGCGGGGGACGCTTGCGTCTGGATGAGCGTCGGGGCGTCGGCCGCCGGACAGCTCGTCGCGGACGGTTCCTACATCTACGCCGCCATCTCTTCTGGATACGACGGGACGCGGAACGGTTCGATCCTGCGCATTCCGAAGAGCTGTGGAGACCGGTCGTGCGCGGTACCGATCGCGATGGGACTCTTCGACCCGCAGGGTATCGCGCTCGACGACACGTCTCTCTACTGGGTGGACATCACGGAGATGACTGTCCGGAAAGTGGCGCTCGGGTCGACCTGCAACGGAAGCGCCTGCACGCTCGTCGCGCGAAACGTCGGCCGCGTCGGAGGACTCGCCGTCGACTCGAAAGCCATCTACTTCGCGAGCGAGAAGGGCCCGACGGATCAAGACGACGCGGGAACCGTCTGGCGACTCGCCAAGTGATCTCGATGCTCCGGCGCTTTGTCTTCGCGGCCATCGTGGTGGCGGCTCTCGGAGGTTGCACCGTGCTCGCGGGCATCGCGGACTACAGCGCCGTGCCGTGCGACGGCGTGTGTGAGCTGCCGCGGGAGGCGTCTTCCGACACCCCGAACGCGTCTTCCCCCGACGGTGGGAATGGCGACGATGCCGCGCGAGACGGCGCGGACGCAGCGTTCGCCGACGCCGCCGCGTGGACGCCGGCTTCACTCGGCTTTCGGTTGCAAGTGTGGCTCGACGCGACAAAGGGGGTCGTCCTTTCTGGCGGAAGGGTCATTCGTTGGGAAGACCAATCGGGCTCGCAGAACCACGCAACGCAATCGCTGAACGCCGCGCAGCCAATCCTTTCTTCGGCGGTGATCAATGGACGCGACGCGATTACCTTCGACGGTCGTGGGACATGGCTTTCGATTGCCGATGCGACGCCGCTTCATTGGAGACACGACGACTTCGCGGTCGCGATCGTCGCCCGCTACGTGAACGTCCCGTCGACGGACGAGCAGAGCGGAAGCGCTGCGTTCTGGTCGAAGACCGATCCAACGGCGCCGTACGCAGGGACGTCGCTCCTCGGCAATGAACCGTTGCCGACGGTCGGAGGCCCGACGAGCGCCCTCGCGGCTTGGCTGAAGAGCCCGCGGGACCGCGCGAACGGAAACGCGGCGGCAGATTCGATGCGAACGGGACTCGACGACGGGCGCTTTCGCGTCTTCGCCATGCGACGGATCGGACAGTTCGCGCTCGAGGCGCGAGTCTCGGGAACGACAACCGTCGCGAACGTCGGCGGCGTGGAGGCGTCCGCCATTGGACAGCCCATCAAGATCGGGTGCGCCGCCGTCGCGGGCTCCGCGAGTCGGGGTCGCTGGCTCGACGGAAGCATCGCCGAAATCGTCGCCGTCTTCGGCCCGATGACCGACGCTGAGATGGACGCGCTGGAGGCGTATCTGAGGAGCAAGTACGGGCTGTAAAGCTGGCGAAGACCAACGACGCGGAAGGCGACGATTCGCTGCGGCGATCGCCGCCGTGCACGGAGAACATCGAATGCGCCATGCGAAGTGGAAGCGCGCAGCGCAGGTTAGCCGCGGCATGCGTGAGCGGAGGTTCGATCCAATTCAGCAGAATTCGCTAAAGCACTTCCACCCAGCCCAAGTGAATCGGCACGCACGTTGGTAGCATGTTGGCCGGTCAAGAGGCCGAGCTCCACTCACTCCCGACGCGCCCTCGCCTTCGACAACGATCGGATACGTACCCGTCGCGTTGCGTGAAGAGGCGGCCTCCGGGGGCGACTTCAGGACATCGGCGAGCGAGACCGGATCCCGCAGTTCGCCGACGACGAGGACTCGCGTTGTGTCGACCGAGCTGGTGAAGCGATAAGAGGTTTTTTGGATGTCGGCCATGAAGCTTGCCCCCGGCGCGAGGCTCGTGATGTCGGCGACGGTCACCACGGTCGTGGGAGTGACGGGCGGTTCACCCTGCGTTCCGTCGGGCGATGCGCCGCAGGCTACGAGTGCACCCAGGATTGGCCAAAACAATAGAACACCATTGCCGATTCGGTACATCATGTTCTCCTTTTCAAGTGAGGACTTGGAGGCGTCACTCGCCAACGCGTCCATCGCGGGTGCCGCGATTTCGAGTGCGCTTCGTGGCCGCACATAGAGCGACCATCGCAAGCTCCGCGCCAGCGCGGCACGCCCGACGCGGCGCCGGTTCCTCGGCGAATCGCGACGGTTGGATCGCTCGCGCGCAGCGCACCCGTGCTCGCGAGCATCTCCACCGCCGGCGCGCGCCCAAGGGAAGGGCGCCGGCCATGCGCGTCGATGTCAAGCCCGGCACGGCGGAGGTCGCTACGCTACCTGCTGTGCAGGCTTGGCGCGCGTCATCCCGTGTCAGGGTGGCACGTCGAAGCCGCGTCTTGATCCGAGCCGAGCTCGTGTTCACGGTGCGTACGGTCGCTCCACCCAATCCCGGAACTCGTGAAGAGCGGCGGGCTCCCAGACGCCTGCGCCAGCTGGCTCACCGCCCGGCCCCAGTGGTGCGGAAGTCCGGAGAATCCACGGCGGGTACTCGCGCTCCACTCCGCTCGTCTCCGAGATCCCGTAGCGCCCTCCGTTGGTGTAGTTCCAACTTCGCATATAGCTCTCCAACGGGGTGGGCTGGTCATCTCTGTAATGGAACCAATCTTCAGTGCGATAGGCCCATCGCGCGTAGGCATCGAGCACCGACGCATTGGAGTGCTCCCACATCCCGTCGATGAGCTTGTCGACGTCTAGATGTGCGACGAATTCGACGGAGTGGAACGCCAGCTTCCCCAACTTGCGTTCGAAAGCGAAAGCGAAGCCTAGAACGAAGCCAATCGGGTCCACTGACTCGAGACCGCTCTCCAGTCGCCCGACTTTGAGCTGCGACGCGAAGTCGCCCAAGGTCAGACGGAATGGATTAGAACCCGTCGCTGGCGAAGGCGCATCGAACATTCCGACTGGCAGCGTGTCATCGGCACTCGCTAGCACAATCGGTTCGCCGTCGTCCGAGGCTACCGGACCGGATTGCGGAGGCTTCGCGTCGAGCCCCGTTGAATCCACGAACGCCAGCGGTCGTGCATTCACGAACGCATACACATTCTGCCCACCGCCGGTGCCGATGGGATCTTGCGTCAAGAACCGCCCCCAAGTCGGCTTGTAGACGCGCGCACCCATCCAGTACACACGATGCGCGCGGTCATAGAGCTGTCCCTGGAAGAGGATGCGATTGCCTATTAGCGAGTCGTCGCGTGTCGCGCCGTCAGGCCCCAACACGGTCGTGTCGCCGTATGCCGAATACGCATACGCCTCGACGAGCTTCGCCGAAGCGTCCGTCACCGCGATCACCGAGCCGTCCCACGCCGCATGCAAGAACACGCGGTCGCCCGCGCCGGCGGACGAGACGCGCGCCTGGACGCGCGCGCCGTCCCCGACGAGGAGCTGATACGAGGACGCCGAGCTCTTGTCGGTGCCGATCGCGAACGGCCGCGTGCCGTCCCAGACGTAGTGTCGCGTCGCGCCGCCGGTTACCTCGTAGATCCGGCGACCGAGCGCGTCGTAGGCGTAGGTGCTCGTCACGCCATTGCTCATCGCGCTGATGAGCGCGCCGGTGCCGTCGAACGAGTACGTCTCGGTGGGCGCGTTCGCGGGATACGAGGTTGTCTGCCCGAGCGCGTCGTAGCCAATCGAGGCTCCCGCGACAGACGAGTAGGCGTTCGAGCCATCGGTGACGAACGAGGCGGCGCCGCCGAGGTCCGTCCTCGTCCGCGTGAGCCAGTTGTCCGCGCCATCGAGCGAGTAGTCGCCGGTCACCGGGCTCGCGGCGAGCGTCGCGAGGACGTCGGCGTTCGCGACGGGCGACGGGAAGGAAGGGAGCGCGCCAGAGTAGCCGAGCCCCTCGCCAGTGACCCGCCCCGCGGCGTCGACCGTGAAGAGCTCCGCGCGTGATCCGATCCCTGCCCACACGCTACGCCGGGACCGAGGCGTGCCGTCCGCGCCGAAGCCCACGTGGGATTCGACGACCGAGGCGCCGTTGGCGCCCTTGGTGACCGCGTCCGTCGGCAGCCCGAACGAGTCCGACGTGATCGTAGTGCTCAGTCCATTCCCGAGCGTCACGCTCGCGGGTCCCCGCTCCCCTTGCGCATACCCGTACGTCGCAATCGACGTTCCGCCGAGCGCGACCGCGCTCATGCGTCCGAGCCTGTCGAGCGTGCGCGTGATCTGCGCCGCGCCCCACGTCGTCGTCTCGGTGCGCGCCTCGGGATCGAACTCGTGCGTGACGTCGAACGGCGACGACGCCTCCCGCTCGAGCGTCATCGTCCCGAGCGAGTCGAAGGCGCGCGTGACCGTCGTGTTGCGTGTCGGGAAGGCGAAGTTGCCGTCGATCGTCGCGCTCGTGATGCGCCCGAGTGGGTCGTACCCGAACGTGCGCACGAGCGTCCGCCCCGCGTTGGCAAGGCCGGCGCCGTTCACGATGTCCTGCCTGCGCACGAGCCCACCGGAATACCAATTCGTCGTCGTGGTCCCCCCGGGCGCGTAGACGTGCAGTGTCCGCATCGATCCAAGGACGTAGTCCGTCGTCGTCGTCCGCAACGCTCCGTCCGTCACGGAGACCATGCGATCCTGGCCGTCGTAGCCGAAGATCGTCGCTTTCGTGTCGCCGTCGGAGAAGCGCGCGCGGCGGCCGTTCCCATCGTACGTCGTCACGGTCGAGGACGTCGTGGACGACGACGCGCTCGTGTCGCGCGTGACGGTGTCGACCTGCGAGAACGCTGTGTAGTGCAACCAGCGCGACGAGGAATTGCGGCGCCCACTCTCGTGGACGACTCGCCCGAGCTTGTCGCGATCGCGCGTGAAGAGGAGCTCGCCCGTGCCGATTGCCCCGAGCCATCCGCGATGCGGATTTTGCCACGAGTCGAGCTCCATCGTCTGGGTCACGACTCCAACGCCTGTCGGCGACGGGAGCGTGAGCACGATCGTGTTGTCGGGCATGTGGCTCGCCAGATTCACGCTGAGCCCGACCGTCTCGTGTCGCGTGGTCCGCCCGAGCCCGTCGCGCTGCGTGATCGTGACCAGGCCCCCCTCGCTCGTCGCCGTCTGCGTGTTCGTCCGATCGTCGTATGCGGTCGTACTGATGATCTTCTGCATCGTCACGTCGACGTTGCCCGGCGTGAACTTCCAGCGCGTCCTCGACCGCTGTCGCCCCGTCAGGTCGTACGAGTATTCCGACATCGTCGCGAGCGAGCCGTACGGAGACGTCGGGAACGCGTACGTCGCCGGCGCGTTCGGCCCGTAGTCGGCCTCCCAGATCACGTGATCGAGGAGGTCATAGCCCGTCCAGTGCTCGTTGCCATTCGCGTCCTTCGCGCGGATCACCCGACCGCGTCCGTCGGTCACGTACTCGAGCCCCACGCCCATGCCGTCGTGCTCGAAGCGGAGGGAGCCGCCCACTCGGTAGTCCCGCAGGAGGACGGTCTGGGTCACGCGCGGCTTCGAGGGGGCGTTGGTCCCGGGCTCGAGGTTGCCGACGCAGTTGGCGGCCCATGCGGGGACTGTCGCGGGGTACCCCATGTCCACGGCCTTCAGGCGGCCCACGACATCGTAGCGGTATCTCTTCACGTTCCCCTCAGGGAACATCTCGGCGCGGAGCCGCCCATCGGGCGCGCGGTCGAAGCAGTGAAGGCGCGGCTCGTGCCCGGGTGAGAGCGCGTCGGAAGGGACGGATCGGATCTGCTGGGTCTGACCTGACTCGTCCACGACGATGTAGTCAGTGCGCTCGGGGGTGATCACGGTCGATGGCGATGAGAACCCGGGTTGGTATGCGTAGAACGTCGTGCGTCCCAGATGAAAGGTCGGGGGCGACTGAAGGAGGTCTTGCTCGAGCTTGCGGGTGACCCGCCCGCTCGAACCCTGATAGGAGAGTGTCTCCGAGCGCAAGGGGACGATTCCGACCTGTGTCGTGTGGGTCGTCGCCCGCCCGAGCGCGTCGTGGTCCGTCGTCTCGATCATCGGTGCGGCCCCCAGCGCGTCGTGCGTCACAATCTCGGGCCCGCCCGCCGCGGCGTTGAAGCGATCGAACGAGGTCTGCGATTGATCGGGGGCGGTGATCGTATTCGGCGAGTCCCAGAGAGAACCATTGGCGTAGCCGTACGTCGTCACGAGCGTTTGCGACACGGCGTTGGCGAGGTACGTCGTGATCGTCGTCACCCGCTCTTTCTCGTCCCGCACGATCGTGAAGAGAGTGTGAGCCTCCCCGAGATCGCTCCAGACGCTGCGGCTTAGGAGCTGACCGCGCGCGTCGTACTCGCTGCCGACGACCTTGGTTCGCGTGTCCCCTTGCGCGCCCGGAGCGGGGAGTCGCGCACGCGCGGTCTCCAAATTGAAAGCTCCGGTGGCGACGTACGTTCGGTCGCCGGCGGGATGCCGGACGATCGTGTCCACGCCGCCGTCGTGCTCGCGATAGTTGTAGTCGGTCGTCTCGCGCGGGTAGATGAACGTCCCCCCGAAGTCGTGCGCGTCAAAGACCTGTTCGCGGAGAGTCCGCATCTTGTCGTCGAGGTACGTCGTGCGCGTGACGCCATGGATATCCGTCACGACGGCCGCAAACACTGGGAGCTGAGGCGCGCCCGCGGAGCTGGTGGTCGTCGCGGGCTGCGGGCAAAGCGTGAGCGCGAACGGGCCGCGCGGGCAAACGTCCACGGATCGAAACGCAGACGGGAGCTTGACGAAGACGCGATCATTGTCGCTGATGGGGCTTGGGTCGTGGGTGATCTTCAGCCCTGCAACCATCAACGAGCGCTGCTGGTCCAGAAACTGTTGCTCGCGCTTCAGGTCGAAGTAATTGAGCTGCACGTGCCGCGCCTTGTCCTCGACCCCGTTGGGGGGACGCGCGCCGAGCCACTGTTCGACGACGCGGTCGAAGTTGACGTTCGTCGGGTCGTAGTCGACTAGGAGCCGCGTCGTGAGGTCGAGCACCGTCCCGCCGTAGACGTTGCGCAGGATCCGGCGGCCCGCCTGATCCGCGATCTCCGTCAGGTTGTGATTGCCGTCGCGCTTCGCGCCGTATTGGTAGATGGCCTTGTCCATACTCGGATCGTCCGGGTCGCGCGCCGTCGCGTGCTGGACACAAGCGTGGACGCACGCATCTCCGCTCTTGGCGCAGTAGGGATATTCCTGTTGGAAGGCCGCGTTGCATTTGTCGAGCTCGTCCTGCGCATGAGCCTTGCAGATCCCGAGGCAGATCGGATCTGGGAACCCGAAGGCGCAGGCGACGCGGCAGCCCTCCTCGTCCGAGTCCGCTTGGGTCTGGCACCCGGTGCTCTTCTCGCCGCAAAGGTCGATGTTGTGACAGTTGGTCGCCGGCTTACCGCAGACGCGCTGGCACGAGTCGAGGACCTCGTCGGTCCCCATATGGCCTCTCCAGTCTTTCTCTTTCGCGAGGATCTCATCGTAGGCATACGTGAACCCCACGCCCGCGTCGTCCACGACCGACGTGAGGTCGCCGTACCCGTCCAACGCCGGCTCCTTCTGGTAGCCATAGTTGAACGGTGCCGACGTGCAGTCGCTGGACCCGTCGAGGGTGATGCACTGGAGGAAGTAGTCGTATCTGGGCTTGTCGTAGAAGCCGGGGTGCGGGTCGACTTGCGTGTACTGAAAGCCAATCGTGCGCCCGACCGTGTCGACGGCGGAGAGCACGCGCGGGTGAGCGAAGCCGTCGCTGCCGTCGGCCCAGAGGAAGGTGATCTCATTGCCCATCGGATCGCGGAGCGCGCTCAGTGGTCGCCAGTTTGCCGAGCTCGGCGTCTTGAGCGGGGTGGCCATCTCCGAGCCAGCGAACACTTGGTCGATCCGCGAACCGTCACGGACCACGTACTCGTTCGCGCCGACGTCGAATACGAGCGTGAGACCTTCGCCGGCTGGCGGCGCGAATGTCACCCTGCTCAAGTCGCGCGACGTCTCGTGGAAGCTCACGACGCCGAGATGGCCGTCGTGGTAGTCAATCCGCGTGCTGCACGTCCCCTCGCGCACGATGTAGAGGCGTCGATCGTAGCTGTGCGTCCAGCTCCACCCGAGGGCGCCAAAGGCGCGCACCCGGCTCCGGTAGGTGCGCTCGAAGACGAATGGGACACCGCGCCCGGGGAGCGAGAGGTCGGTCTCGCTGTGCACGAACTCACCGTTCGCTTGCACCGGATCAGTCCCCTCCAGAGCTTTGACGCCCACCGCGGTCCGCGTTGTCCGTTGCGCCCTGTCGCCGGTGGATTGGAGGATCTGGGGCTGTACCGTGTCGAGGACCCCGTCCAGCAAGCGATTGTCGGACTCCACGACTATCGGGCACTCGGCTTGCGCGACGAGTGGGACATCCAACTTACGCAACCCGTTCCCCGTATCGCGGACGCACACCCCATTGCCACGCGCGTTGACCGAGACACTCGCAAACAACACCGCGACGGCCGCGGCGGAAGCCCATCGAACCAGATTGCGCATGACTGACCTCTCGTAAGCGGCAGCTACGTGGAGCGGAGCGCCGCGCGGGGCCGAGTGCAACCTACGGGCCGCTCGTCGCGGCGGGGGAGGGCGCGCGGCTCGCGCGAAAACGGGGGGCTGCGCGGATGCGCGCGCATGCGCGGTGCGTGCGCGGGCGCGCCCCGTACCCACCGAAAACGGGTGACGTGATGGCTCTATGCGCGCCGCGCGCGCGGTCCACCGCTTGCTGAGGCGGCGACCCATGCGCTCAACACGAACCGTAGCTCCCGTCCTCGCTCTCCTCGCCGGCTGCTCCTCCGCGGCGCACGACCCGCCCGTCCGTACCGAATCACTCGCCGACACAGCGGCCGACGCAGGACACGCGGACGGCGGCGCGCCCGACCCCCGCGAGCTTCCGGTCGGCCTCGCCTACAACGGTGTTCAACAAGCAAGCTTGTGCGGGGGCACCCTCCGCACCGACGCGCTCTTCGACCGGCTGTTGCGCGACGGCATCCGGAGCGTCGCGCTGCCGACGCCAGTGCCCGGCGTTCCCGATTCGTTCGGGGCGCTCCGCGCGCTGCACGCGCTCGAGCCGGATCACGAGGTCGTTACAGTGTGGCTCGAGGACGCTTCGACGGGGCCGGACGAGCTCGACGCGACCGTCGCCGGCGCGTTGGGGAGCAACGCGATCTACCGCCCCGCCGATCTATGGGCGCGATGCCCGAAGGCGCCGACGCTGAGGGACGCTGTCCGTACGTGCGGCTGGCCGACACTCGACGAGCTGCGCGGGCGGTTTCTCGTCGTGCGAACGGCGCCTTCGGCAGGCGCGGCGGCGGCGCTGATCGACTACGTCGGGGGCGGGGCGCAAGCGCGGACGAGGCTCGCTTTCATCGCGCCCGATCTCCTTTCGGCCGCGTTCAAGGTTCTGGAGCCGAGCGGCGACGCGTCGTACGTGCTCTTCAGCGATCGGCACGGATGGCCGCTCTCCGAAGCTCCGCTCCTCGCGAGCACTCCGGAGATCGTCGTTCGCAACAACGCCCATCTCGACTCGTTCGCCTGGCTCGCGATGAAACAGGAGGGCCTGCACCACATCGCGAGCGCGCCGTTCGATCCCTCCGTACACCCGGAGGTCACCACCGTGACGCCGCGCGGATCGGTCTTCACGTGTCGCACCGGATTCGACGGCTGCGCGGCTCGTGTCGAGACGACCGACGCGATCACCATGCGCGCGACGACCGGACAACTCGCCGGAGCTCGCGACAGCTTCGTCTTCGCGGAAGGCCCGAGCATCCCCGACGCGACGTGGACCACACACGTAACAGGGGTGGCTGCGGATCCGCGCGCGCGTGGATGTCTCATGGCACGCGCAAGCGCGCAAGACGACGCGGCATACATCGCCGTGTGTCGCGAGGCAGGCTCGGGGGCGGCGCGACTCCACGTGCGCCGACGCAGCGGCGCGACGACATCGAAGATCCCGCTCGGGTTCGACGGCAGCGGTCCACTCGTGCTCGCGCTCTCGTCGGTTCCGGGCAGCGGCGGCCGATGCTTCGTCGGCGGTGTCGTGCACGACGACGGCGAGCCGGTCGACGGCCAAGCGTTCTGCTTCGACGCACCGCTCTCTCGAACGGGGATCGCCGTGAGCTCGTGGACCGCGTCGGAAGCGCGGTTCGTCTTCGCCGACGTTGGCTGGCGCGTCGCGGGCGCCGCTCGCTCTTTGCGCGGCGCCGCGGCGCTGCAGGCGGCGGGGGAAAGGATCACGCACGTGACAGCATTCCCTCAGACGGACGCGATCGGCGCAGACGCGGTCCCCGCCGCGGCCACGTGCTCGGTCCCGTTGACCCGCAGATCGTGGAGCACGGTCGACGGCCCGTTCCTTCTTCCGGGCGGCTACCCTCAAGCGGTCGCGAACTCGATTACCGTCGACGATCAAGGAAACCTCTTCGCCGTCGGCGGCGCTTCGGACGCGCAGACTCTCCACTGGATCGTACGCAAAGGGACACAAGCGGGCACGACCTGGACGACCGTCGATGACTACTCGTTCGCCCCAGGACAATGGACCAACGGCAATGGCATTGCGTTCTTCAAGGGTACGACCGGACCGGCACGGATCGTCGCGACCGGCGGGATCAACGACGCCAACATGCACGGTCAGCGAATGGTGCGCGAGAGCCTCGACTACGGCGTCACATGGACCATCATCGACCAAGGATCGGCCTTCGTCAGCGCGACCAACGCCGTAACGTTCGACGGCAGCGGCACGACGTACACGCTCGGCGAAGAGAGCGCGTCGTCGATCAACGAGACGATGTACTTGAAGAAGCGCGCGCCGGGCGCGAGCGTTTGGACGACGCCGCTCTCGTACGCGTACGCGTGGCCGCTTGGCGGGGGAGCGACGGGGACGGACATCGCGATCGACTCGGTGGGATCGATCTTCACGGTCGGCTACACGCAGGGTGACGCGAACGGCGGGAACTCCGCGTCGATTCTCGTTCGACGGAAACTTTCGACCGAGACACAGTTCAGCGTCGTCGATGAGGGGCAGCTCGCGGCTGGGCAAGACGCGCTCGCGAGCACGATCGCGGAAGACAAACTCCACCACGTTCACTACGTGGTCGCGACCGCGAACGACGCACAAGGGGTCGGCTGGGGCCTCGTCCGTCAGAGCAACAACGGCGGTGCCGACTTCAACGCGCATGCGGGGGCGGTAGGGGCGGGGGGGACTGTGCTCCAGTACCGACTCGCGCCAGGCCAAAGGGCCGCCTTCACCGCCGTAGGCGTGGACCGCGCCGGGCGTGTCCACGTCGGCGGGTACGCGAACGATGCCTCCGGCTCGACGCATTGGATCGTCCTCGCCAGCGCTGACGTGGGCAAGACATGGTTGCCGACGGACGACTTCCAGCTCGCAACGGGCGCGGCCGCCGGCGCGGGAATGCACTTCGCGGAGGACTTCGACGGGAATCTCTTCTTGGCCGGCGGTGCAGCGACGGTCGCGGTGCCGAGCACGGCTGACCCTCAGTCGACGTGGATGATCCGTCGCGCTGTGTGCGGTGTAATGAGACCGTGACCCGAGCTCGTGCTCGGCGCGCTGTGGCGGCGGTAGCGCGCCCGCGCGGCCTCGATCCGGTCGCCATCTTCGCTGCGCATTGCGCCGCAGCGTTCACTTCGCAGTGAGAATCGCGTGCGCTTGCCGCGCGTCGAGACCAAGCGCAGCAACGCGCGCCAAGAGAGGGACAAACGCTTCCTTCACCTTGCGCGCGCTCGCATCGAGCCGCTCGGACGCCGTGAACAGCGCTGCGTCGAGCGCCTCTCTCATCGCGGCCGGATCGACGATCCGGGTCGCAGACGGAGCGAGGGGAATCGAAGCAACGTCGAGACCGAGCGAAGCGGCGATCGCCTCGAGCTGCGCTCGCGGGAGGTCGCGAAGCGCGTAGACGATCGCGTATCGCTGGGACGGAGGTGGATACCACCCGCCGTACGCCCAACGCGCGATGGTCCGTTGCGACACGCCGATGCGCTCGCCGAGGGCCTTTTGCGTCAAGTGCAGCGCGCCCGCCGACGCGATGAGCAAGCGACCGAACACCGCCGCCTTCGTTTGATTCGCCATCGATGCGCGTTCCTTTCGTGACGGGCTCCGTGTTCGGAGCAGGCGACACGGTATCACATCGGGACGGTGGCGGACGCCGTCGTGCCGACATGATGTCGGGTTCTGCGCGTTAGAAGTTCGTCACTATCGATGCTGCTGTGCGTCGAGTCTACATGGTGTCGTATCGTGGATATACGGTGTCGCTAGATGCTTCTCTGGCGCTCACCGAGGCGATCCGGCGCCGGCCAATACCGACATCGTGTCGTACGCCCGAGCCCGCCACCCTTCGCCTTCGCCGCCGCGAAACGTCGAAAGGCCTCGGTCTCGCGCGCCTCAGTTG
>JAYVXB010000528.1:0-4606 GCA_043785585.1 Deltaproteobacteria bacterium
TTTCGAGGGTAGAAGGGACCGAACGGTGACTTGGCCGATTCGATCGCGGGCTCTTCCGGTGGCGAGGTCGCGTTCAGTACGTCGGCGTCGAGCCCGAAGGCCGTCGAGCAGAGGTCACGCGACGAGCCCGCGCGGCACACGTGTTCCAACGCGACCCGCACTGCCACCGCCTCGATCGGCTTCGCGATGCACGGGCACGCGAGTCTCGAGACCGAGGCCCAGTGCTCAGAGGCGGCTCTGCGCGCGATGAAGACGATCTGGTCTCCGATGGCAACGTCGATTCGGCACGCGAGGGAGTGGAACTCCGCGCCGCGTGCGTCGAGCGTTTCGAGCTCGAAGTAGACCGCGTCGAAACGCTCTCCTTCGCGAAGAAGCGTCGTCGCGAGCGAGGCTGTCGATACGGCAACGACGTCGACGTCCGGCCCGAGGGCGTCGACGAACGCGCGTCCGGTCGCGTCGTCCGCGTCGACGACGAGAACGCGTTTGCGGAGAGCGCCGGGGAGCGGAGGCGGGCTTCTGCGTTTCATGTCCTTTCTTGTCGACACCGGATCGAGACGGTTGCGCACAAAGGCGAGAACCAGCTCCTTTTGTTTCGCGGGCCCTGAAACCGCATCGATGGTCGTCGCGCAGGAGGACGAAGGCGGCGTGATTCCTTTCGCCGTGCTGTACGCTCCCCCGCGAAGCGGACGGACGAGAGCGATGGGCGAGAAGACCGAAGACGCGACGCCAAAGCGACTCCAGCGCGCGCGCGAAGAGGGCGATAGCGGCGCGAGCGCATTTGCAGCGCAAGCGGTCGCGTTCCTCGTCGCGGTGGAGCTCGTGCCGGCTGCGGTGCGCTCGATGGCGTCGCGCGTCAGCGACCACTTGCGTGCGGCCATCGGGAGCGCACGGGACGGCGCGGCTGCGGTGGAGGCAGCGCGTGCGGTCGACGCCGGGGTCATCACATTGGAGATCGTGGAGATCGCCTTCCCGTTGCTCCTCGCCGTGGGGCTCGCTGGCGCCGTCATTCACGTCGTGCAGACCGGCGGCTTCATCGCCACGAAGAAGCTCGCGCTGAAGCTCGATCGGCTCGATCCGATCGCGGGGTTGCGCGGGCTCGTCTCGACGACTCGACTCTTCACCGTGGTGCGTGCGCTCGGCGGCGCGGCGGTCGTCGCGTGGCTGGCGCACCGCGCGCTCGCGTCGCATCTGATGGATCTCGCGCACCTGAGCGAGCGCGCGTCGTACGTCGTGCCATTCGCCGCGCAGATCGCGCAGAACGTCGCGCGCAACGCGGCGCTGTTCGGTGTCGCGCTCGGCGCGGTCGATTTGTTCGTCGTGCGTCGGAGCTGGATGAAGCGGCTACGGATGGCGAAAGAAGAAGTGAAGCGCGAATACAAAGAGGCCGAAGGCGATCCGCAGATCAAGGCGGCGCGCGAGCGCGCGCACCAAGAGATGCTTGCCGCGGCGGCGGTCGGGAACGTCAAGAAGGCTACGGTCGTCGTCGTCAACCCGACGCACCTCGCGACAGCGCTCCGCTACGACGAAGAGCAAGGCGACGCGGCTCCCGTCGTCGTCGCGTCGGGGGAAGGCGACCTTGCGGCGCGAATCGTCGCCGCCGCGCGCGACTACGCGGTGCCGATCGTGCAGGACGTCCCGCTCGCGCGCGCGCTTGCCGAGTTGCAGATCGGCGACGCGATCCCCGAGGCGCTCTACGAGGCGGTGGCCGAGATCCTCCGCGACGCTTGGGAACGAGAAGGGTAACTCGGCGTAGGCCGCCGACGTTGGCTCCCCGCGAACGAAATCGCCGTCGGCGATTCGCTTTCCTCGCAACTGCGCAACGCGCGCTCCGATGAAGAGGGGTAAAGCAACAAAGAGTCCCCTCTCCCGGAGCCACGCCATGCACGCCGAGACCACGCCGACGAATCCTTCCTCTCCTTACGAGCCGTACTTCGTCGTAGCGCGAGCGGCGACACGCCGACTTTGCGCCGTGAGAGCTGGTATTGCGAGCGCGCCAAAGCTCGGGGGATTGATGTTCGTTCTCGCACTCAGGGTGTCCAGTCTCGCATTGCTCATCGTGACGTGCGCGCTCGTCGCATGCACCAGCGCCAACTCAGGGAGCGCCTCCTCCGGTGGAGCGGGCGGCGGCGCGCTCGCCGCGCAATCGTGCGTCTACGAGAATCGGTCGGTGCAGCACTGCGGCGGAGCGACCCCCGGCCCGTGGAGCGCGTACTGCGACGATGGCGCGTGTCCAAAGTTTCTGGATCTCCACTGCATCGAGTTTTCAAGCGGAACCGGAGGTACCTGCAGCGACTGCGGCCAATACCGCAACGTCCTCGACTATCAGGGCTCGTGCCAAGCTTGGAAGAGTGCAGGCAATCCTCTGGATCCTCCGGCGGAGATCTACTGCGGACACTCACTGCTCTACAATTGGGTCAACGAGGGGGGCCAGGACATCGGTGGGTGTGGCCGGTGCCTCGCCGCAAAGTGTCCGTCGCAATACGCCGCGTGCAATCCCAGCGGGGGCGGCGGATGCGATGGGTTGATGCGCTGCCTGCGCGGCTGCGCCGCCGGGGACGACGCTACCGCCAAGATGTGCAAGCAGCAGTACTCCGACAACGTCGACGCCGCGAACGCGTACTTCGCATGTGCTGTGACGTCGTGCCGCGGCATCTGCAATTGAGGGGTCACTTAGCCCACTACACGGCGATTCTAGGAGAATCGAGACGCCCGCAGGCCGTTGCCACATCGGGACGCGCGGAGCGCAGTTGCCAGAAACCGACGGGAGCAGGCACCGACGATCAACGGCTTGAGGACGCCCGTCCGCGAACGGTCGGCGCGGCGGGTGCGGGGCGGCGCGGGCGCGAACGCTGGCAAAGTCGGCGTTGCCGCCATCGCGCAGTTTCAGCGGGGGCGACGCCCTCGACGCAGCCGACGACGCTCATCGGCGGCCCGTGAGAAATCGACAGGCGGGGGACACTTTCCTCGCAACCACGCAACGCGCGGTCCCGATGAAGAGGGGTGAAGAAACGAAAAGTCCCTTCTCCCGGAGCCGCGCCATGCACGTCGAGACAGCGCCGACGAATACCTCCTCTCCCTACGAGCCGTACTTCGTCGTCGCGCGAGCGGCGACGCCGTCACTCAACGCTTCGACCGCGGATCTCGTTTGCATCCGCGTTCGTCGTCGGGCCGGCGCATCGTTTCGTCGCCGTGCGCGAAGCGGGAGCGGCCGATGAGCTCGGTCACCCTCGACGGCGCATCGTCATCATCCGGCACGGGATTCGATCCCGCGGCAGAGAACGAAAAAGAACGGCAGCGCATCCAAGAGTTGCAAGTCCGGTTGCAGTCGCAGACCGACTACGCGGGCCGCGCCGCCGACCAAGTGGAGCTAGGCAAGCTCGAGTCGGACCAGGCAGCGCGGCGCGATCTCGCCGCCGGGCGCGCGGACATCGTCGTCGATCCCTCCGTCGGCAACCCGGCGAAGCTCACCCTTCACCAGCATGGACTCGTCAAGGTGCCGACGTTCGAGAAGCCGGACATGACGACACCCGCGACGAACATGAGCGCGTCGCAGCGACAGCGGCAGATCGCGCTTCTCAAGACGATTGTCGGGAACAGTCCGCATCTCGCGGATCCGGCGCACCTCCGACGGCTGAACGAGCTTCAGCAGGCGTCTGCGACAGTCGTGCGCCAGGCAAAGATCGACGACGTCCTTCAGCCGAGCAAGAAGATCGACACGCTCGAGGACGTCGGCGCAGAGATCGTTCGTCTGAAGGCGGAGGCTCAGAAGCCTCACGAAGACTTCGTCGCGGCGGCGATCAACGCGCGGATGCACGAGCTCCAGGGCATGTGGGCCGCGAGGGCGCGCGCCGCGGGGAGCGAGCCGCCGCCGATCAAGGGCTTCGACGTGGCGAAGGCTACGGACTCGGAGTTGAACAGCGCCCTTCGGTGGTCGGAGCTCGGCGGCGTCGCGCCAATGGGCGCCGTCATGACCGGGGGCGTGGATCGCTACCGCCGCGATCTGATCGACGAATCGCTGATGCGTCGTCCAGGCGGCGTGGACGTGTTGCTCGGGCGGTATGCGAACGATCCCGCGAAGCAGAAGGAAATTCTGTACCGCGCGCTCGCGCGGGTCGGTGCAGACGCGACCTGCCGGGCCGACGACACGCCGCAGTCCCTCGCGCGGCGGTATCACGATCACCTCGCCGGCCCGAACGCCGAAGAGCGGCGCCGAGCGGCGCTGCAAATGGGAGTCGATGGCCGGATCGGAACTGCTGACACGGTTCGCGAGTACGAGCTTCAGCAGCGGCTCGCGTTGGTCAATCCGGGCTCGGGGACCGGCGCGCTCTACGTCGGCATCGCTGCCGCGCGGGGCGCGTCGATCGAAGAGATGCGCGCCGCGGGAGAAGCAGGGAGTTTCGCGGAAGGGATCGGCGGCGGGGTCGGGCACGTCATCGAGACGGGGCGCGGACGAGGCGTTCACTACGACACGACGCGACGGCCCGACGTCGTGACCGTTCAGCCGAACGCGCCGCGGCCACCGCCGCGCACGTACGGAGCCGCCGAAGCGGTGCCGCCTGCGCGACCCGCGGGCGTGAAGGGAAACGGCGCGCGCGGAGCGCCGCCG
>JAYVXB010000529.1:0-14313 GCA_043785585.1 Deltaproteobacteria bacterium
CGACCTCGACCGGGGCTTCCGCGACACGCAGCAAGATCTGCAGCACGGCATTCGTGGCGAGCCTGATCCGAGCGGGCCACCCCCAGCGGCATCGAGCGCTCAGCCCGCACGTCCTGCATCGTCGCCAGGCACCACGACGGGCCCCGCGCCCGCCCCCGCGCCGACGAGCAGCGGCGTTTCGCTCTAAGTCGCTCGTCGATCCAACAGGCATCGACGAGTCGCTCGTCGATCCACGAGGCATCGACTTCGCGCCCTTGGCTTTCGTCGAGGGGCCGCTCAGTTGAGCTGACGCTTCGTCGCGCCGAGCTCTTCGATACGCGCGCGAATGGCGCCGGCGTCCGTCGCCTCGGGCTGGAGCTCGAGCGAACGCGCGAGATCCGCGCGCGCGGCTTCGACCGCCCCGAGCTTCGCAGCGAGCATTCCGCGCTCGCGCACCGCCGCGACCGACTCGGGCGTGAGCGTCACCATGCGATCGAGCGCCAGGTGGGCGCGCGCGAGATCGCCGCGTGTCGTGTAGATCCACTTCAAGTTGACCAGCATCCGCACGAGGATCGCGCGCGCCGATGCCGGCGCGAGGTGCTCGTCGGCGAGCGTCTGCGCGGCCCCCGCGGCGCGACGGAGGAGGCGTTCGAGCGCGGGGCGATCGAGGATCCTCCCGCCGAAGAACGGATCGACGAAGACCGGAGCGGCGTTGGCGGCCGGGTCTGCGGCATCGAGGCGCACGAGGAAGTGTCCGGGGAAACCGACGCCGTGCGCGACGACGCCCGCGCGCCGCGCGACCTCGACGTAGACGAGCGCGAGGGTGATCGGAATACCGAGCTTTCGATCGAGGACGTCGACGAGCAGGCTGTTTTTTGGATCGTAGTAGTCGGCTTCGTTTCCGCGGAAACCGACGACCTCGTAGAGGTGGCGTCCGATCTCGATGGCCTGCGCGTCGAGCGGCAAGGCGCTGAGATTGCGTGCGACGAGTGGCGCGGCGAGGTCGTCGAGGCGCGCGAGGAGCCCTTCGACGTCGAGGCTCGCGTACGCATCGCGCGCGATGAGCGCCGCGCCGCGAGCCGCATCCAGCTGATCCTCACCGAGCGCCGCCAGCTCTTCGAACGTGCGCGGGCACGGCGCACCAGGTAGGCCGACCGCTCGGGCGGTGGGGAGGACTGCAGAATCCGCGAGGCTCGACGGCGCGCTCATCGTGACGAGAGGGATGCCGCGTCCCCGCGCCCGACGCAACCCTCCACGCACCGCTTGACAGCGCTTGACGTCTCGCGCCGCGCCGGAGCAAATGCCGCCCCATCATGCCGAAGCCGACGAAAGCCGCATCCTCTACCCGCTCGGTGCGCAAAGAGTTCGACCGCGCGCGCGACGTCCGCCCCACCGCAATCACGGGACACGAGAGCCCCGTCGACATCATCACGCACATGTTCCCGGCGTACGTCGGCCGCCAAGAGCGCGCCGCGTTCGAGCTGATGCGCCGCAGCGTCCTCGAAAACTGCGCGATCTTCCTCACGCTCTCGGGCGCGATGACGCCGGCGGGGCTGCATCAGTCGTGTCTGATTCCGCTCATCGAGCGCGGCGTCATCGACTGCATCACGACGACCGGCGCGAACCTCTACCACGACGCGCACCGCATCATCGGCCACCGCATTCGCGAGATCGAGCCGAACGCAGGCGATCTTCAGTACCGCCTCGCGCGGATCATTCGCATCTACGATCTCGGCTTCTGGGAAGAGACGCTCCTCGAGACCGACAAGCTCTTCTCGGCGATCCTCCGCGGCCCCGAGTTCCAGAAAAAGATGACGACGCCGGAGCTCCACTATCTCCTCGGCAAGCGCATCGCGGAGATCGAGGAGGCGCTCGGCGTGAAGCAGCCGTCGATGCTCGCGACGGCGTACCGCTACGGCGTTCCTATCTTCGTCGGCGCGGTGCAAGACGGATCGATCTTCCTGAACATCGTGAAGCTGAAGCGGCTGCTCGGTCCGGCGTTCGCGCTCGAGATCGACGTGAACGACGACGTCTTCGAGATGGGGGCGATGCAGCACCACTGCTTTCGCACGCTCAAGAAGAAGATGGCGATCTGGATCCTCGGTGGCGGCGTTCCGAAAAACTACACGCTGCAAGGCGAGCCGCTCCTCGATCAAATCCTCGGCGTGCCGACCGACGGCTTCGACATCGACGTGCAGTTCTGCGTCGATCCCGTCGACAACGGCGCGCTCAGCTCGTGCCCCGCGAGCGAAGGACACACGTGGGGCAAGGTCTCGGCCGACAGCGTCGCGCGCGGATCGAGCTACGTGCACGCCGACGTGACGGCGGTGTTTCCGTGGATCACCTACGCGCTCCTCTCGGACGCGCGCATTCATCGCAAGCCGCGGCGGCTCATCGACGCGCGCGCCAAGGCGGTCGCGAATCTGCAGACGGAGATCGACAAGCGCCGCCGGCAGCTCTCCGCGACGTTGAAGTACGATCTGCCGAAGGTGAAATCGAAGGCGAAGGCGAAGGCGAAACGCTGAACGCGTCGCTGGCCGCTACTCGTACGAGATCGTGTTGACGAGCTCGAAGAGGGCGAGAGCGCTGGTCGGGCTCTTGTGCTCGAAGGCGACGCCCGCGCGCGTGGGCTCGCGCGGATGTGCGGGGCCGACCCATGCGACGCGCGCGCGGAGAACGAGTGGGTCCCACAGCGTCGGCGCCGTGAACGAGAGCGACACGGCGTCGTCGACGGCCAGGGCCTCGTCGACGACGACGCACGCCCCGCCGAGACCGACGTTGATGACGTCGGCCTGACGTTGCCAGCCCTCGGCCAAATGGGTCACGAGGGCACGGAGACGAGTCGACCGCCGCGCGTGCGCCCGAAACTGGCCGGCGCCGTCACGGTTGTCGCCGTCAGCGCCTTCCGCCCTTCCGCGAGCCGTCACGCGCCGAACCTATCATGCCAGTTGGCTTTTTTCTCCCCGCGCAGGTTACGATGATGATCTACGGGCGGGAGAACGCGAACGATGACTCAGGACACGCGGAAAGATCGACGCGTCAAGATCGTCAGCTTGAACGTCCGCTACAAGAGCGCGACGGTCGACGAATTCATCGAGAATCACTCGCACGACGTGAGCAAAGGCGGGATCTACATCAAGACCCCGAACCCGTTCCCTCCGGGGACGTTGCTCAAGTTCGAGATTCGTCTCGCCGGTGATCAGGCGGTCATCGCGGGCGTCGGACGCGTCGTCTGGAAGCGCGACAACACGCAGGCGAACGCCGAGCGTCCCGCCGGAATGGGCGTGAAGTTCATCAAGATCGACGATCCGTCGAAGACGGTCATCGACAGGCTGGTGCTCGCGAAGGCCGACGCAGGGAAGTCGTTCGAGTCGGAGATCGCGGTCGACGGTCCGCCGGAAGCTGCACCGCCGCCTGCGGCCAAGCTGACGACGGCGACGCCGATCGGCGGAATCGCGAAGCCCGCCGCTGCCGCCTCGCCTTCCGGTGGTCCCATGATGCGCAAGGCGACGATGATGGGCATCGGCGCCGTCTCTTCGGCGCCGGCCGCGACCTCGAGCGCGCCGCCGCCCACCGCGATTCCAGCGCAAACCGCGCCCCCGCGTCCGGCACCCGCAGCCGGCGCCGCGTCCTCGGGCTCGAACATGTTCCCGTCGACGAACAGCCAGGCGGACATGCCGCCGAAGCAAGAGCAGACGGTGATGAAGCAAGCCGCCGAGCTCCTCGAAGAGGCGCTCAAAGAGGCGGGCGGCTCGATGGACGAGATCGGATCGAATCCGCTCTTCGCGTCCGGCGGCAACAACGCGGTCGACGACGGGATCAACGCGACGGTCGCAGCGACGCCCGTCGCCAAGGCGAGCGGCTCGTCGCCTCCGGGCGCGCGCGCGTCGTCGCCCCCGGTCGATACGCTCGCCCGCGAAGCTCAAGCTGCCGCTGCGATCGCGAAGAGCGCTCCCGAGACGGCGCCGCTGACGGCGCGTGAATCGCCGAGCGCGAAGAGCATTCCGGTCGTCGATGAGCGCAAGCGAAGCACGCCGCCACGCGGCGCCGTCGCGGTGGAAGACGCTCCGCCGAGGAAGAAGGGGGGCGCCGGCGTCTTCGTCGGAGTGTTCCTCGTCGCCGCTGCCGCGGGCGTCGGCGTCTTCTTGTTCCGCGATCAGATCTTCCCGCAGACTGCGCCGACACCGACCGCCGCGACGGTGACGACGCCGCCTGCGACCGCGTCGAGCGTCGCTCCACCGCCGGCGAGCGCGACCACTCCGACGGATACGGCTGTCGTCGATGCCGCGGCTGCGGCAGCGCCCGAAGCAGGCGCGAAAGACACAGGAGCGCCGGCGTCGAGCGTCGCGGCGACGGCGACCACCGCCGTGGTGCCGCCCGTCCCGCCGCCGCCGACGGTGCGACCACCCGTGACTGCACCCCCGACGACCGCGCCGCCGCCGCCTCCGACGACCGCGCCGCCTCCTCCGACGACCGCGCCGCCGCCTCCGAAGCCACCGCCTCCGAAGCCGCCGCCGACGAGCGACAACCCTTACTGACTTCGAAACCAAGAACTCTTCGCACTGGAGCGCCGCATGAAGCGCTGTCCGTTCTGCGCGGAGCAGATTCAAGACGAGGCGATCAAGTGCCGCTACTGCGGCTCGATGATCACCGGCGACGCCGCCGAAGCGCGCGCGGGTGCACCGACCGCGCCGATCGCGCTCGGAGGCCCGCCCGCGATCCTCTTTCACGGTCTGCCGTCGTGGCGTGCGTCGTTCGGCCAATTCGCGCTCGCGATGCTGCTTCTGGTGATCGGCGTCGCGCTCGGGGGGTGGCTCGCGGTTTCCTCCGATCCAACCTACGCGATCGCCGGCGTCGCGCTCGCGCTCGGCGGCGGAGGATGGCTCGTCGCGCTGCGCGTCTTGCAAGGCACACGGCGCGTGCGCATCACCACCGAGACGATCGACGTCGAGTCGGGGCTACTCGGGAAGAAGATCCAGACGTTGCAGCTTTGGCGCGTGCAGGACATCGACTTCGCGCAATCGCTCGGCGAACGCATCCTCGGCATCTCTCGCATCCACCTCATCACGCAAGACAAAGAGACGCCGAAGGTGACGCTCGTCGGGATGCCGGGAACGCGCGCGCTGTTCGATCGGCTGCGCGATGCGATCTCGATCGCACGCCAAGCGAAGAACGTCGTCGGGCTGATTCAATAGTCATGCGATCGAATCTCGACGAACGAGAGCGCGCGCTCCTCGTGCCGACTCGCTTGGCGCGCGGCAAGACGGCGCGATCCGTCGCGCCGCATCTCGTGCTCGCGATCGGCCGCGACGACGATTCGCCGCTCGTGCTCGCGGACGAAGCGCGACTCGGCCGCGCGCTCGAAGCGACGGCGCGTGAAGTCGCGGGGACGCGTGCGCGCGAGGACGGTGGCGTCGCGCGCATCGACGCGCCGCACGCGAGCGCGCTTCCGCTCGCGCCGCGCTGGCTCGAGTCGGCGCTGCCGGGGGCAACGAGCGCGCTCGTGTGCGTCCCGTCGCGCGACACGCTCCTCTTCGCCGTCGATGCGGACGACGACGTCGTGCGAAGGCTGGCCGATCGTGCCGAGCGGGCGTACCACGCCGCGCGCGCACCCGTGTCACCGGCGATCTACGAGGCCCGCGCAGACGGGACGCTCACGCCCTTTCGGGCCACCGGCGCGCTCGCGAACGCGACCGCACTCGGCCACGCGCTCCTCACGATGAGCGAATACGAAGCCCAGCGCGCGGAGCTCGATGCGACGACGTCGGCCGACGTCTCGATCGCCGAGTGCCAGCTCGTGTTTCGCCGCGATGACGATCGACCGACGACCGTCGCGACGTGGGGCGAGCAGGTGACGACGCTCCTTCCGATCGTCGACGTGGTCGTCGTCGCCGGCGGCGAACCGAACGCCGGCGGCTGGCGCTTCGCGATCGCGTGGGATCACCTCGAAGGGAGCGCTGCTGCGTCGTGCTGGCGTCGCGACGAATCGCTCGTCCCGGCCCGCGTGCGTACGGTCGCCTGGCCTGACGCGTCGACGCTCCGCGCGCTCTACGCCGCGCGCGACGCGCTGCTCGCGACGACCGCTTCGCCGCCGCCCGAGCCCGGATAGCGGAGGAACTCCACGACTGCGTCCGACACTTCGCGCGAAAAGAGAATCGCCAGGTGCGAATGCCCTTCGATCACGACGTCGCGTCCGCCGCGCGCGGCGAGCATCGACGTCGCCGGCGGGTGCACGACGTTGTCGTGCGTCGAATAGATGCTGAGGCATGGCACCGGGAGCGCATGCGCCGAGCGCGCGATCGCGTGGTCCGATCCCGCGCGCAGCTCTGCCGCGCACGCGCCGAGGATCGGTCCACGCCACGCGACGCCCGCGTGCGGCGACGCGATCGTCACGCATTTTCGCACGCGCGCGCCGCCGGTCTTTCGCAAGTACTCCGTCGCGACGAGGCCGCCGAGCGAGTGGCAAACGAGGTCGACCTTGTCGACGCCGCGCTCGAGGCACACGGCGTCGATGAAGCGCGCGAGCCGCTCGGCGTTGTCGTCGACGCGCGAGTACCACGGGTAGTTGAAGCCGTACGCCGGTCCCGCATGCGCGTCGCGGAGGCTTCGTGCGATTCGGACGAAGTCGACCCGGTTCTGCATGTAGCCGTGCACCATGACGACCGGCACGCCGTCCCTTCCGCCTCCGAGCCGCCGCCCGACGAAATAGAAGAGCGGAAGGAGCGGTTGCGTGATGAGCGCCCACATCCCCTCCGCGAATGCAGCACGCAGCGCGTCAGTCGTCCGCCGCTTCGTCGTGTGCGTTCGCATGAGCGCGAAGGACGCCGCAACATAGATGACAACGCCGGCGATCAGCGCCGTCACGACCGCTAGCGCGATGCGTTGCAGAATGTCAGAACTAGTCATATGACGCAGAGCGTAATCTAACGCAGCCGTAAGAAATGGCGAGCGCCGTGCGTTCACTTACCTGGAATAGCCAAAGGACTTTGGGCGCTTCCTTGGAGAATCTTTCATGAATCCGGATACGAAGCCCCCCCCGCCCAAGAGCCCGAGGCACGGTGACGACTCGTTCACCGACCTCGACAAGCTCGATCGCCCGGAGCTCGACGACGAAGAGGCCGACTGGGAGAACGAGACCGGCGTGCGTCGCGTCCAGAAGACGAAGGCGCCGCCGCCGAGCAAGCTTGCCGGGTGCGCGTAGCGCTCGTCGTCCGAGAAGTGGCGCGCGCACGACAAATCGTGGCAAAACCGCGCCGTGATGGTCCGGCCGATCGCCTCGCGCGCAGCGCTCGTCGTGCTCGTCGCCGCGGCGTGCGCGTGCAGTCGCTCGCCGAAGCCCGACGCGTCGGGTGACGCCGGGACGGGGCCCGAGGCTGCGCTCGTCACGGGGAGCGAGCCGCCGATGGCGCCGCCGTCTTCGGACGCGCCGCGGCTCGGCGTCATCGCGATGCAGGTCTACATCCACGATCGCCCGGCCGGAGCGTCCCGGCGCATCGGGTACTTGCGACTCGGCGCGAAGGTCGTGCGCGAAGCGTCGCCCGCAGGCAGCGACGGATGCGCGGGCGGTTGGTACCGAATCTATCCGCGCGGGTACGTCTGCAACGGCGAGACGACGACGCTCGATCTCACGCACCCGCTCTTGCGCGCGTCGACCGTGCGCCCGGATCTCACGAAGCCGCTTCCGTACAAGTACGGATTCATTCGCGCGGTGTCGCCTCTGTACTTGAAGGTGCCCAATCGCAAGGAGCAGGTCGCCGCGGAGTTCGGGCTCGACTTGCATCTCGAGTGGTGGCGCAGCGACGAAGGGAAGGCGTCGAACGACGTCGTGCTCGGCGCGAACGACGTTCCGATCGACGCGCGCGGCGTCGCGATCCCGGGCGGCGTGCTCGGATCGCAGGGGAAGAAGTCGACGGACATGGTGCAAGGCGAGCTCTTCGGCGGAACGAGCGACACCGAGCCGCCGCCGTTCTGGCTCGTCGGAGCGAACTACGATCGCGCGATCCCGAACGTGTCGGGATTCCAAGTGCCGCCGAAGTCGGTGTTCGCGAATCGCGTGCGCCGGCACAGCGGCGTGTCGTTCATCGGATCGTTTCCGACGGGCGACGATGCGTTCAGCCGACGCTTCGCGATCACGACGGACCTTCGACTCGTGCCGACGTCGAAGGTGAAGCCCGACACCGCGTCGACGTGGCACGGCATCGAGATCACCGACGCGCTGCCGCTCCCCTTCGGCTGGGTGCGAAACTCGATGAAGTCGGTGCCGGTCTATCGACTCAACGGGTCGCGACCGCAGAAGACCGACGAAAAAGTCGAACGCCGCGCGCTCGTGCGCTTCAGCGGCAACGTGCAGAAGACGAAGGACGGTCTCTTTCGCGAAACTGCCGACGGCAAATGGTTCAAGGCGAGCGATCTCGGTGTCGTCGCGATGCCGACGGAGTGGCCGCCGATCGCGAGCACGGGCGAAAAGTGGATCGAGGTTTCGATCGACAACCAGACGCTCGTCCTGTGGGAAGGGAAGCGCCCGGTGTACGCGACGCTCGTCTCGACGGGGCAGGACGGGATGGAGCATTGGAAGACGTCGAAGGCGACGATCCGCGGGACGTTCCGCATTCGCCACAAGCACGTGACGACGACGATGGACTCGAGCGGCGCGTCGGCCGAAGGCAGCAACGACGGATCGACGAACCCGGTCGTCGAGCGCGAAGTGCCGTCGAAGGACGGATCGAAGGACGACGGAAAAGCGAAGAAGGGCGCCGGCGCGTTCGAGCTGCGCGACGTGCCGTGGGTGCAGTACTTCGAGGACGCGTACGCGATCCACGCAGCGTACTGGCACGACGTGTTCGGCGTCGCGCGGAGCCACGGCTGCATCAACTTGTCGCCGGTCGACGCGCATCGCGTCTTTGGTTGGACGGATCCTCCGGTGCCCGCCGAATGGCATGGCGTGATGGCGAAGACGGATACGAATCCGGGGACGACGATCGTCGTTCATCGCTGAGCGTTCATCGTCCGCGTAGCGCGAGCACGACTCCGGATCCGATGACGAGGAGCGAGCCCGCGACCGCGACGACCGTCGGCTTCTCGCCGAACAGCGGCAGCGCGAAGATGCGCGTGAAGACGATGCCCGAGTAGCCGATGGCGCTGACGCGCGCGGCGCTGTCGAGAGCGTACGCACGGGTCATGCAGATTTGCGCGAGGCCACCGGAGAGACCCGTCACGAGCAAGAATGCCGCCGTTCGCGCGTCCGGAATCGTCCACACGGGAATCGAAGCGAGCAGCGCGATCACGGCGCCGAACGCGGAGAACTGGAACACGATCCCTTCGCTCGACTCGTCCGGTCCCATGCGACGGAGCCACACCATGGCGAGCGCGGAGCTCACTGCGGCGAAAGTCCCGCTGCCGACGAGGTACGGCGCGGTGTCGAACGACGGATGCGCGACGGCGATGATCCCGCCGAACGCGAAGACCAACGCGACGACCACGCTTCCGCCGACCCGCTCGCCGAGCAACGGCCACGAGAGAAGCGCGACGAAGATTGGCGCCGTCGCGAAGAGCGTGACCGCATCGCCGACGGCGAGCTCGGGCGCGGCGAGCGTGAAGAACGTCGCGAGCGCTGCGCATGTTCCGAAGATGCTCCGCCACAGTTGCGCTTTTTGGTGCAGGACGCGAAGGGTCGTCCGCCGCAAGAGCGCCACCGCGAGCGCGGCGAACGCGCCGACGACGAAGCGCGACGCCGCGACCTCTTGCCACGGCACGCCTTGTCCGCCGAATCGCGCACCGATGCTCATCACGGCGAAAAGCGCGCTCGCGAGCGTCATCCAGAGCGCGGCGGCGAGAGGGCGGGAGCTCTTCATGCGACGCGCGCGAGCACGACCACCGAGTAGCCGACCGCCGTCTTCTCCCCCGGGTTCGCGTACGAGTGCCGCTGGTCGCCGCGGAAGACGACGATGTCTCCCGGCGCGAGCTCCCATTGCTCGCCGGCCGCGACGAGAAGGATGCGCCCCGCCTCGCACGTCAGATACTCCGTCGTCCCCGGCGTGTGCGGGATGCCGTTCATCCGCGTTCCCGGTGGCAACGACATGCGATCGATCTCCATGCCCGGGATCGGATCCGGCAAGAGCTTTCGGATCGTCACCGGACCGCGTGTCTTCGTCGGAACGGTCGCGGCCGGGTAGTGCTTGACCGCCAAGCGCGGCGTAGAGATGAGCTCTTCTATCGAGACCTGGAGCGCGTTGGCCGCGCGATGAAGGACGGACAACGTCGGGTTCGCGGTCCCCGACTCGAGATGCGCCCACGTCGCACGAGGAACGTCCGCGAGCTTGGCGATTTGGAGTTGTGTCAGCCCGCGCGCTTCGCGTAGCTGCGCGACGTTGGCGGCGAGGCGTCCAGCCAGCTCGACGGTCATGCCCACACGATAGCGCCATTCCAATGTGTTGGCATGGGCGCCAACATACGGTCGTAACGGATCCATGGTGAGCCTTGGAGGCAACGATGCACATTCGAGGCGTAGGGGCGTTGGTGACGGGGGCGAGTCGAGGGCTGGGCGCGGCGCTCGCGCGAGAGCTCGCGGCGGGGGGAGCGCGCGTCGTGCTCGTCGCGCGGCATGGCGCCGCGCTCGACGAGGTCGTTGCTTCGATTCGCGAGCTCGGCGGGGATGCGCACGGCCTGGTCGCGGACATCGGCGACAAGAAGGACGCGCATCGGATCGCGGGCGCCGCGGCCGCGCTCGTCGGACCGATCGAGCTGCTCGTGAACAACGCGAGCACGCTCGGCCACGTACCGCTTCGTCCGCTGCTCGACACGGACTGTGAAGCGCTCGAAGAGGCGCTTGCGATCAACGTCGTCGGTCCGTTCCGGCTCTCGAAGATCGTCGTCGGCGCGATGGCGCTGCACGGTCGCGGGCTCGTGCTGGACGTGTCGTCGGACGCAGCGGTCAGCGCATACCCCGAGTGGGGTGCGTACGGGGCGTCGAAGGCGGCGCTCGATCATCTCGGGCGGATTTGGGGAGCCGAGCTCGAAGGGACCGGCGTGCGAATCCTGAGCGTCGATCCGGGGGAGATGGACACGCGAATGCACGCCGACGCGATGCCCGATGCGGATCGCGCGAGCCTGCTCGATCCATCGATCGTCGCGCGGCGGATCGTCGCCCTCGTGCGCGGCGCGAGCGCACTGCCCAATGGCTCTCGCATCGAGGCATCGAAGCTCGCGGAGATCGCGCTGTGATCGCCGCGACGTGGCCACGCGCGGAGCCGCTCGACGAGCGCCTCCTCGTCGTCGATGTCGACGCATGGTCGACGATCGACGCACGCATTCGCGATCTTCCGGCGCACCTTCGCGCCGGTGATCTCCTCGTCGTCAACGACGCCGCGACGCTCCCCGCGTCGTTCGAAGCGCGCACGGAGCACGGGGCGTCGATCGAAGTGCGTCTCCTGGCGCGTGGCAGCGACGACGCCACGTGGCGCGCGGTCCTCTTCGGCGATCGCGATTGGCGCACCCGCACCGAGGAGCGCCCGCCGCCGCCGCGGCTGGAAGCAGGCGCGCGCGTCGTCATCGGCGGCGAGCTCGACGCGACGCTCCTTGCGATCGATCCGATCTCGCCGCGTCTCGTCACGCTCCACTTCGAACGCGCGGGGGCCGCGCTCTGGTCGGCGCTGTATCGCCTCGGGCGACCCGTGCAGTACGCACATATCGCGGCCCCGCTCGATCTCTGGGCGACGCAGACGCCTTTTGCTTCGCGTCCTTGGGCGGTGGAAGAGCCGTCGGCGGGCCGTCCGCTTCAGTCGCGCGTCCTCGCGGGCCTTCGCACGCGTGGGATCGAGATCGCGTCGCTCACGCACGCCGCCGGGCTCTCGGCGACGGGCGATCCGGCGATCGACCGCGCGCTCCCGCTCCCCGAACGCTACGACATTCCGCTCGCAACCGTCCTTGCCGTCGCGCGCGCGAGGCGACGTGGGACGCGGATTGTCGCCGCGGGGACGACCGTCGTTCGCGCGCTCGAAGGGTGTGCGCGAGATCGCGACGGCACGCTCGTCGCGGGCGAGGGCACGACGGACCTGCACATCGACGGTGCGCTCCGCCTCCGCGTCGTCGACGCGATCCTCACGGGGCTGCACGAACCGACCGCGAGCCACTTCCGCCTGCTCGAGGCATTCGCGCCCACGTCGCTTCTCGCCGCCGCGTACGAGCACGCTGCACGCGCCGGCTACGCGAACCACGAGTTCGGCGACTCCAGCTTGATCCTGCGCCACGCGAGGTAAGGCGCTAAAGTCTCTCTCGCATGCGCGGCTCACGCACGTTTCTCGCCACCTTAGCCCTCGCCTTCGTCGTCGTGCCGTCGCGCGCGCGCGCCGAAGCGCCGTCGTGGTTCGTCCCTGAAGGCGAGCGCACGAAGACGATCGCGCTCGAGATGAACCCGCTCGGAATCACCATCGGCCGCTTCGGCGCGAACATCGAGTACATGATCGCGCCGCACCACGCCGCGGTCGTCAGCCCGCACTACTACTTCGCGCTCCCTGGGGTCGCCGATCAATTCGACGGTCCGGGCGTCGAGGCGGGTTACCGCTACTACACCGGCGAAAATGGACCCATCGGATGGTTTCTCGGCGGCAACCTCTCGTTCGGGAGCTACCGGTACCGTCACATGGCCGACGTCGTCGTTCGCGCGAGCGACAACGTGACGCTCGACGGTCCCGTCGACAACAGCTGGCAGAGCATCGGCGCCTCCATCGACGCGGGGTATCAGATCCTCCTCCGCGAGCACCTCGTCCTCGGCGGCGGATTAGGTGTAGAATACAAGTATTACACGAGCGACCCAGGCTTCGAGTTTCTCTCGCACCCGAAGCACGATCTGCTCTATGGCGCGGGCCTTCGACCGCGCCTGCTCTGCGCGGCAGGCGGCGTCTTCTGACGAACGCGCTAGGCGTTGTGGAAGCGCTCGCCCTTCTTCGCCATGTCGATCAAGAGCGGCGCGGGCGCCCATCGCGCGCCGAAGCGATCGTGGTAGCCCTGCACGCGACGGAGCACCTCGGCCGCGCCGAGCGTGTCGACCCAACGGAACGGCCCGCCGCGGAACGGAGGGAAGCCGAGCCCGAAGACCGCGCCGATGTCGCCGTCGCGAGCGCTGCGTAGGATCCCTTCGCCGAAGCAGAGCAGCGCTTCGTTCACCATTTGCAACGCGCAGCGCATCTGGATCTCTTCGAGCGGGAGCTTTGCGTTCGGCGAGACGCCGAGCGTGGCGTAGATCGACACGTCGACTTGACGCTTGCCGCCCTTCGTCGCGTCTTTGCCGTAACGATAGAAGCCGCGCTCGTTCTTTCGCCCTTTGCGATCGTCGGCGAGGAGCTTCGCCATCGCGGCGGGCGGCGTCACGCGATCGCCGAACGCCGCGTGGACGATCTCGCCGACGTGCGCAGCGACGTCGATGCCGACCTCGTCGAGGAGCTGAATCGGTCCGACCGGGAATCCCCAGCGAACCATCGCGTCGTCGATCGTGTCGATCGGCACGCCTTCGGAGACGAGATGCGCCGCTTCGTTCATGTACGGTCCGAGGATGCGGCTCGTGTAGAAGCCGACGCCGTCCTTCACGACGATGACGGTCTTGCCCTGCTTCTTTCCGAGCGCGACGACGGTCGCGACGACCCACGGCGCCGTCTGGTCGGTGCGGATCACCTCGAGCAACGGCATCTTGTGGACCGGGCTGAAGTAATGCATCCCGATGACCGTCTCCGGTCGCGTCGACGCGGCGGCGATCTTCGCGATCGGGATCGACGACGTGTTCGACGCGAAGATGCACGCGACGTTCGTCGCCGCCTCGACGTCGCGAAGCACCGCCTGCTTCAGCGCGAGATCCTCGAACACCGCTTCGACGACCACGTCGGCGTTCTTGATGCCGGAAAGATCCGTCGCGCCCGTGAGCTTCGCGAACGTGAGATCGCGCTCGAGCACCGTCGCCTGCTTTCGCTTCACGCGCTCGTCGAGAAGACCGCGCACGTACTTCATCCCGCGACCGAGGCCGGCGTCGTCCTTCTCCTTCATGCGCACCGGAACGCCCGCCTGCAGCGTGACGTACGCGATGCCGCCGCCCATGAGGCCGCCACCGAGGACAGCGACGCGCTCGACCGCGCGTGGCAACACCGCTGGGTCGTCGGTGCCCGTGTCCTTCTTCAAGGCGGTCTGCGCAAAAAAAATCTCGATGAGACGATGCGCCGTCTCGCTCACGACCAGCTCTCCGAAATTCTTCGCCTCGAGCTCTGCAGCGGAGGCGAACCCTTTGCTGCCGAAGCGCTCGAGCACGTCGATGATGCGCTCGGTCGCCGGGTAGTTCCCTTGCGACTTCTT
>JAYVXB010000530.1:0-4600 GCA_043785585.1 Deltaproteobacteria bacterium
GGCATGACCACCGCGCAGATCGCGGCGCTCGAGCCCGAGATGCGCACGCGGCGCGAGGACATCCTCGAACGTGCAAAGTACATCGATCGCGAGGACTACTTTCAGATGCTCGACGTCGATCGCAAAGCGACGGTCGACGACGTGAAGGCGGCGTTCTTCAAGCTCGCGAAGGTGTGGCATCCGGATCGCCTCCCCGCCGCGATCGCCGACGTGCGGGACGCGTGCTCGCGCGTCTTTTCGCGAATGGGCGAGGCGCACACGACGCTGACGGATGCGAAGAAGCGCGACAACTACATGAAGCTCATCACCGAGGGTGGCGCGACGCCCGAAGCGCAGGCGACGATCGCGACCGTCATCGAAGCGGCCACCAACTTCCAGAAGGCCGAGGTCTTCCTCAAGCGCAACGATCTCGTCCAGGCCGAGGCGATGGCGCGCAAGGCCCAGGAGGCCGATCCCGACCAGCCCGACTACGCCGCGATGGTCGCGTGGCTCGACGCGCTAAAGCCCGATAACCAGACGCCGGAGCGCACCGGGGTCGCGATCACGTTGCTCGGTCGCGCGATCAAGCTGAGCGATCGCTGCGAGCGCGCCTATTTTTATCGCGGAATGCTCCACAAGCGTTTGGGCAATCCGCACGCGGCCGTGAGGGACTTTCGCAAGGCGGCCGAGCTCAATCCGCGAAACATCGACGCCGTGCGCGAGGTGCGCTTGCACGAGATGCGCTCGCAGAAGGGGAGCCTTCCGCCGCCACCAAAGAAGAAGGGCGGGAGCAATCCTCCGGTGCCAGCCAAGGGCGGCATCTTCGGAAAGCTGTTCAAGAAATAGCTGCGGACCTGCGGGCGACGGCGCTGCTCGTCTACGGTTTTCGCCGACCCCGCCGCCATCGCCACGCGATCAACACGAAGAGTCCGATCGTCCAGACGACCGCCAGCACGACCGCGGCGGTTCGTCGCCAGCTGCTCGACGGAGCGACACGGACCGCGGCGGGTGGAAGCTCGAGGGTGAGCGATCGGTTGGTCCCGCTCAGTAGCTTCTGCGACGAGCGCTCGCCGGCCGAGAGGAGCGCGACGTGGCGGTGCCCCGGGCGAAGCTCGCTCAACAGGAAGAGCGTCGCCTCGATCGTGCGCGCGTCGGGAGGGCAGGCGTAGCGCGCTTCGAGGACGAGGCCGTCGGCCTCCGTCAGCTCCGCGCCGCGAAAGCTCGCGGGGCACGCGCGGCCGTCCGCTTTCACCTCGACGCCGTCGAGCACGAGCTTCTTCAAGTCCGGGCGCGCCGCGTCGATCTCTGCGGGCGTGATCTCGCCGTCGTGGTTCGCGTCGAGCGACGCGGCGGCGGTGATCTCGACGGCTGCGAAGACGAGCCGCGCGTCGACTGCGCCGTCTCTGCCGACGACGAGCTCGCTCTGCGAGAGGCCCGACGTGTGCGCCGATGCGACGCTGGACGCGAGCGCGAGCGCCGTGCCGAGCGGGATCGCGCTATAGCTCCGGTGCATGAGCGCCGCGCGAATCGCCGTCGGGACGATGAATTTCGGAAAGCGGACGCCCGCGGCAGAAGCCGAGCGCATCGTCGCGCACGCGCTCGATCGGGGGCTCCGCGTATTCGACACGGCGAATGCATACAACGACGGCGAGTCCGAGCGCATCCTCGGCCGCGCGATCGCTTCGCGTCGCGCCGAAGTCACCATCGCGTCGAAGGTGGGCTTCGCGCGCATGGCAGGCAAGCCGGAGGGGCTCTCTCGCAGCGCGATCCTTCGCGCGATCGACGGGACACTGCAACGCCTCGGCACCGACTACGTCGACATCTACTATTTGCACGTCCCGGATCACGCGACGCCCATCTCCGAAACTCTCGATGCTGTCGCAGTTCTCCTCGAGTCGAAGAAGATTCGCGCCTGGGGCGTCTCGAACTACGCCGCGTGGCAGATCCTCGAGATGATGCAGCTGTCGGACGCGTGCGGCATGGCGCGCCCGACGATCTCGCAGGTCCTCTACAACCTCGTCATTCGCGAGCTCGACATCGACTACTTCGCGTTCGCGAAGACGCGCGCGCTCCACACGACGATCTTCAACCCGCTCGCCGGCGGGCTCCTCAGCGGGCGGCACGTGCGCGCGTCGGCGGCGCCGAAGGGATCGCGCTTCGACGGCAACGCGCTCTACCAGCGACGCTATTGGACCGACGCGATGTTCGATCGCGTCGAAGCGCTTTGTGTCGTCGCGGAATCGGAGAAGATGAGCCTCGTCGAGCTGTCGTACGCGTGGGTCGCCTCGCGCCCGGGCGTCGACTCGATCCTCGTCGGACCCGTCACCGTCGAGCACATCGACGCCGCGATCGAAGCTTGCGACAAGCGCGTCTCGCCCGAGGCGCTCGCGAAGATCGACGAGCTAGATCGGACATGGCGCGGCACCGACGCGCACTACGTGAGGTGAGCGTGCTCCTCCCCGGTGCGAGCGACATCGATCTCGACGAGCCCCTCGCGCACTTCGCGGCGCACGGCTGGGCGCGCCTTGGCTCCGTCGCGACCGAGGACGCGCTCGCCGCGATGCGCACGCGATGCGACGACGTCATGCTCGGCCGCGTCCGCTATCCGGACCTCTTCTTCCAGCTCGACACGACGACCGGCAACTACGACGACCTCACGTACGGACGCGGCTGGGAAGGGCCTAGCGCCAACTACCGGAAGATCGAAAAGCTCGAGGTCGATCCGATCTTTCGCGCGTGGATCGAGAACGCCCTCTTCGAGCGGATCGCACGCCGGCTCATCGACGGCGACATCGCGATCTACCGCGCGCTCGTCTTCGCGAAAGGGAGCGGCGGCGGCACGGTGCTCCCTTGGCATCAGGACGGAGGGAAATTCTGGGGAGTCGATCGCGATCCCGAGCTTCAGATTTGGACGGCGCTCGACGACGCGCCGATCGACTCGGGATGCGTCGAGGTCGTCGACGCGACGCACACGCGCGGGCTCGCCACGCCGCTCGGTGGGCGTGTGCCGCCGGCGATGGTCGAAGCGGCCGACGCGGAAGCGCGCGCGATGCCGCTCGAGGCGCGCGCGGGCGAGGCGATCCTGATTCACAACCATCTCTGGCATCGCTCGCGCCTCAACGCGACGGGTCGCCCGCGGCGCGCGTTCACCGTCTGCTACATGAGCGCAGACACGCGATGCCTTCGGAAGAAGAAGGCGCCGCGAAAATTCGTTCGTGTGTTCGTGTGATTTCGAAATATTTGGCTTTGCGTCGACGAAGGAAGAAACCATGAATTCACGTGCGACCCTGCTTTCGGTTCTCGCTCTCCTCGCCGGTTGCAGCCGCGTGGCTGCGCCGCCTCCGCTCGTCGCTCCGACCGAGGCGCAGCCGTTCGATGCGGCCACCGACGCGAGGATCAAGAGCGCGCTCGCCGGCGCGCACCGCACGGAGAAAGAGCGGGCTCGCGATGCCTATCGACATCCGGCGCAGACCCTCGCGTTCTTCGGTCTCCGGGACACGATGAACGTCGTCGAGATTTGGCCAGGCGGCGGTTGGTATACGGCCGTGCTCGCGCCCGTGCTCGCCGAGCGCGGCAAGCTCACCGTCACCCACTTCGATCCGAACGGACCGCCGAAGAGCTACGACACGATCGAATCGAAGGAGCTCCTCGCGCGGCTCGACGGCACGCCCGACGTGTTCAGCAAGGTCGGTCGTCAGCTCCTCCCGCCGCAGACCTTCGACTTCGGCCCCGACGCGAGCGCCGACATGGTCGTCACGTTTCGGAGCGTCCACAACTGGATCGACGACGGATACGCGGACAAGGTGTTCGCTGCGGCGTTCAAGGTGTTGAAGCCTGGTGGCGCCCTCGGCGTCGTCGAGCACCGCGGCAAGCCCGGGATGACGACTCAGCAGATCAAGGACAACGGGTACGTGCCGGAGGACTTCGTCATCAAGATGGGCGAAAGGGCCGGCTTCGTGCTCGGCGCGAGGTCCGAGGTGAACGCGAACCCGAGAGACACGAAGGACTACGCGAAGGGCGTGTGGGCGCTTCCGCCGTCGCTCGCGAACAAAGACGTCGACCGCGAGAAGTTCCTCGCGATCGGCGAGAGCGATCGCATGACGCTGCGGTTCGTGAAGCCCTAGACCTTCTCGGGCTGCGTCGAGCCGAGCAGACCCGTCGGGCGCACGAGCAAGACGGCGATGAGCACGAGGAAGATCACGACGTCGGCGCCGCCGGAGTAGTCGGTCAGCTTCGCCATCTCGCCGAGCACGCCGAGGAGCAACCCTCCGAGGAGCGCTCCGGGGATGTTCCCGATGCCGCCGAGGACCGCCGCGACGAACGCTTGCGTGCCGATCTTGAGCCCCATCGTCGGATACACCTGCGACTGGTCGAGGCAGTAGAGGACCGCGCCGACGGCGGCGAGCGCCGATCCGAGCGCGAACGTCTTGCTGATGACGCGCGACGTGTCGACGCCCATCAGCCGCGCGGCTTCCTCGTTCGTCGAGAGCGCGCGCAGCGACTTCCCGAACCATGTGCGCTTCACGAGGAGCTCGAGCGCGATCATCACGGCGATCGCCGCGACGACGATCACCGGGCGCGTGCTCTCGAAGAGGCGCGGGTAGGGTCGATAGCGCGCCGT
>JAYVXB010000531.1:0-4597 GCA_043785585.1 Deltaproteobacteria bacterium
TCGCGAAGGACGATGCGTCGCGTGCCTCTCGAACGCCGACTGCGGAACCGCCGCGCCGATCTGCGATCCGAACGAGCTCCGCTGCCGCGTCGGCTGCACGAGCGACGCGCAGTGCGCCGTGGCGGACGCTCCGCATTGCAACGTGCCGCGGTCTCGCTGCCAGCAGTGCGTCGCGAACGCGGACTGCGCCGGGAAGCCGGGCACGCCCGTGTGCGACGGCGATGGGCAGTGCGTCGGTTGCCAGACGAACCCCGACTGCGCAGGGACGCCGATGACACCGATCTGTGCCGACACGAAGTGCGCGCAGTGCAAAGACGACAAGGACTGTCCGACGGCGACGCCGAAGTGCAACAACGGATCCTGCGGGAACTGAAGCGCGCGTGGTAAACCGAGGGCGTGAACCGCGCCCTCGTAACCATCCTCGCGTTCGCCGCGCTGTCGTGCGCGTCGACCTCGACCTCGACCTCGACCCCGACCTCGACCCCGACCTCGACCGCGACCCCGACCTCGACCGCGACCCCGACCTCGACCCCGACCGGATCCACCCCCTCCGCCCCCAACCCCGTCGTCACGATCGGCGACATCACCAGCCCATCCACCTTCGATCCCAAGCCTCTCCTCACCGACGCGCTCCCCAGGCTCCGCGAGTGCTACGTCGCTGCGCTCAAGGTCACGCCGTCGCTTCACGGCAAGATGATGGTGCGCGTCGTCGTGAACGAAGCCGGCAAAGTGACCAACGTCGACGAAGACAAATCGACGACGAAGGACGCGAGCCTCTTCGAGTGCGTGAAGGCCGCGCTCTCGCCGATCGCGTTTCCGAAGCCGGGCGGCATGGCGACCGTCATGGTGCCGCTGAAGTTCAAGCAGTAGCGCCGCGCGACGACTACAGCCCCTCGCGGCGAATCGCGATGAACGTCGACGCCGCGACGCGCAGGTTGTGCACGACGCCCGTCGAGCAGCCGCGCGCCTCGTACGTCCAGATGCTCCCCCACGGATCGCTGCCCGACTCGAAGAGCATCATGTGCCCCGCGCCGTTCGCGTTGTAGACGAGCGCGTCCGCGGGCTTGAGCTGTGCGCGCGGGACGACCGACCAGTGCGTCGTCTCGTTGTAGAAATTGTACGTCGAGTACGGATGCAGGTCCGTCGTGATCGGCGACGCGCTCGGCACTTGCCACGCCTTGGCGACGAAGCCGGAGCAGTCGGCGCCGTACGCGCCGGTGTGCGAGCAGTTGCCGCACGTGCCCGAGCACGAACCGAGTTGCGCCCCGTCGTCGCGCCACGATCCGTGTCCCCAGTAGTACGAGTAACCGACGGCGAGCTTTGCGCGCGCGAAGATCGCGGCTTGATCGGTCGTCATGCCCGCGTCGCCCGCGTGGCCTGCGTCGCCGCCGCACACCGACGGATCGAACGCGGCTTCCGCGACGAGGTAGAGCCCGGACGCCCACCCGGTCTGCGTGCCGAACTTGACGTTCCACCAACCGGTCGTCGGTCCGCCGACCACGCCGACCTGCGATCCGCACGGCATCGACGCGAGGATCGCGTTGCTGGTGCCGGCGCCGCTCCGCAAGTTGAGGCCGCCGGCCGCGGTCGTGCGCGCGGTGCCGCCGACGGCGAGCGACGTCGATGCGTCGGCGGACTCGGCGGGCGCGGCGTCGGGGGATTCGTCCGGCGTCGTGTCGTTGGCGTCGGGCGCGCTCGCGGACGCGTCGGGAGTCGGTGTGGCATCGGGCGTCGTCGCGCTGCTGCACGCGACGAGCACGAGCGCGATGGCCGAGAGCGCGAAGGAGTTCGTCGATCGCATGCGCGCCTTCAGTCTACGCCGCGCTTCGCTTCGCGCCTGCGGCTTCTTTCATCGGGACGAAGCTCATCGCGCGCTCCGCCATCGCCGTGATCGTCAGCGACGGATTCACGCCCGGATTCGCCGACACCGACGACCCATCGATCACGTAGAGCCCCTCGTACCCGAACACGCGGTGCTTCGTGTCGATCACGCCGTCGTCCGCGCTCGTCCCGATGGCGCACCCGCCGAGGATGTGCGCCGTCGACGGCACGCCGAGGAGCGTCTCGGTCACGATGCTCATGCTGACGCCCTTCACCTTCTCGGCGAAGCGACGCACGAGATCGGTCGCCTCCTCCATGAACGCCTTCGGCGCGTTCGCCGGATCGTCGAGCTTCGTCACCAGCCCCTTCTGGAACGCGGTGAACACGTTTCGCCCGAGGCGCATCGAGAGCGTCCCATCGAGCGTGCGCATGTAGAGGAGCACTTGGCTGTGCTTGGCGAAATCGTTCGTCATGATCGTGCGCGCCCACAGCGCGGGCTGCTTGAAGAAGCCGCGCGCGGCCGTCGCGAAGCGCGCGAGCACCGTCGGCCCCGGTGCGTGCGGGAGCGCCATGATCCGGAAAAATCCCGAGCCCGACGCGTAACGCACCGGCTCGATGTGGCTGTGATCGTCGGTGTGGAGGATCGACGTGATCGCGATCCCCTCGGAGAAATCCTGATTCGGCTCGGGCGACACGACGCCGACGAGCGCCTCGCTGTTCGTGCGGACGAAGTCGCCGAGATGCGACGACAGCTTCGGCAGCGCACGCGGATCTTCCTTTAGCGCGAGGAGGAGAGGCAAGGTCCCCATGACGCCGCCCGCGAAGACGACGTTGTCGGCCGTGTACGTCGTCGAAGCGTCGCTGCCCGCGAGCGAACGTCGCGTCTCGATGACGTACCCCGCCTTCGCGTCGCCGCCGCGCGGACGCACCATCGTGACCTCCGTCTCCGGCACGACCTTCGCGCCGCGCTTCTCGGCCAAGTAGAGGTAATTGCGATCGAGCGTGTTCTTTGCGCCGACGCGGCACCCCGTCATGCACGCGCCGCAGAAGGTGCAGCCGACGCGCTCCGGACCTTCGCCGTCGAAGTACGGATCCGCGACGCGCTTGCCCGGCTTGCCGAAGAAGACGGCGACCTCCGTCGGATGGAAATGTTCTTCGCGCCCGATGTCCTTCGCGATCTCTTTCAAGACGCGATCGCCGAGCGTCATCTTCGGGTTCTCTTTCGCGCCGAGCATTCGCTTGGCGGTCGCGTAGTGCGGCGCGAGCTCGCGCTCCCAATCGGCCAGGTGCGCCCACGACTTTGCCTTGAAGAAGTCCTCCTTCGGCATCGGCAGCGTGTTCGCGTACACGAGCGATCCGCCGCCGACGCCGACGCCGTGGAGGATCGTCACGTGCTCCATGAACGACATCTGGAAGATGCCTTTCAATCCGAGCTGCGGCATCCACATCCATTTCCTGAGATCCCAATTCGTCTTCGGGAAGTCCTCGGGGGCGAAGCGGCGCCCTTTCTCGAGGACGAGGACCTTGTAGCCCTTCTCGCTCAAGCGGAGCGCCGAGACGCTCCCGCCGAAGCCGGAGCCGATGACGATGAAATCGTAGTGATCGTGGGCCGTGGACATGCTCGCTCGGAGTTAGCACTCCACCCCGAAGTAGGCGAGGAGCGCCGAGCCGTCGCCGGTGAGAAGCTCGTACGGCGACTCTTCGTCGAGCGCGCCGGCGCGCGCGATGTCGCGCACGACGTTCGCCGCGTTCTTGAGCTGCACGCCCGCGCCTCCACCGCCGACGCGGACGGGCGCGCCCTGCTTCAAGTCGACGACGAACGCGCGGCGACGCCCCTTCGCGGGGCTCGACACGTCGACGACGACGAAGTCGCCGGAGAACGCGCGCTGGTTCGAACGAAACCGCAAAGGCTGACGCTCCCTCTCGCTCCCCGTCTCCCCGCCTCCCTGTGAATCTCGTCTCTGTCTTTCGTGCTAACAGCGACCGCGTGAAATCCCTCGCGCTCCTCGTCGCTGCGCTCGGCGTCCTCTTCGCGAGCGACGCGCGCGCGGACGAGCCGGCGCACGCGGGCGAAGGGATCCTCAACGGGTGGAAGACGTCGCACCTCGCCGAGGGCTTCCTCGTCGGCGTCGAGCCGATGTTCGCGCGCGTCGTCGTGCCGGGTCGCGACAGCGAGACGCACGCGGGCGGCGTCGCGCGCTTCTCGGCGGAGTACTTCGGACGGAGCTGGTACCCGGGCGAGACGAAGCTCTTTCGTCTCGCGTTCGACGGATCGATCGGCGGAGCGACGAGCGGGCTCGTCGGATCGATCGCGCACGAAGCGTCGTTCGGTTTTCGTCTGCCGCTTCAAGCATCGGGATCCGACGACGGCGGCCTGTCGCGCCAGGCGTTCTTCGTGAAGCTGTCCGACGAGGAGAAGAAGAACGCGCGCGCGATCTTCGGGCCGTCGCGGCACGCGCTCTTCGCGCGGCTCGGGTACGCGGGATCGATGATGGGCGATCGCGCGTTCTTCTCGGCGCTCGTCGAGGTGCCGCGCCTCGAGCTCGGGTACCAGCTCGACGACGATCGCGGCGGCGCGGGCGTCGAGCTCCGCGCGGAGGGCGGTCTCGCGCTCGTCGGACGCTTCGTGGCGCTCGACGGCGCGCGCGCGATCGGAGTCGCGCCGACGTACGGCGCGCGGGTGATCGTGCACGCCGTCGACGCAGCGCATGTCGAGATCGGCGTGAAGCGGATCGACGAGAAGGGCGGATCGATCGCGACGCCGATCGACATCGCC
>JAYVXB010000532.1:0-4588 GCA_043785585.1 Deltaproteobacteria bacterium
GTCGACGAAGCAGCGGCGAAGAAGATCCACACGCACGAGCAGCACGTCGACGCGGCGCTGGCCGTGGCGAGCGGCGCGTCGATGGCGACGGTAGGCGCCGTCATCGGATCGATCGCCGGTCCGCCAGGCGCGATCGCGGGCGCGATGGTCGGCGCCGCCATCGGGACGGCCGCGGGCCTCGCCATGGAGCGCGAGCAGCACCGCGATAGCCAGCGTTCGGCCACACTCGACACCGAGATCGGCGTGACGACCGACACGCTCGGCGCGGCGCCGGTGGCGAACGTTCCGCCGGACGAGATCCCCGCGTCCGTGAGGGTGCTCGAAGAGATGGACGCCGCCGTGTCGCCGGGCTCTCCCGCGCGTTAGACCTTCCGCGCGCGGACGGCGGACGACGCCCTGAGCCGCGCACCTCTCGCGCTCCGCGCACCCTTTGCGCCCGCGCGCGCGTCGCGTCTCTGCATGCAACGCGCGCCGCCGCGAATCCGTCGTGGCACCCCGGTTGCTTCGATCGTGAACAGGAGAACGACATGACATCCCGACCCGCAAGCAGCACGACGGCGATTCCGACGATCATCACGCTCCTTGCCATCGCGCTCGGCGCGTTCATCGGCGTGATGGCGGGGCGCGATCCGCTCATGCTCTATTTGATCACGACGCCGTTCGCGGTCTTCGTCATGTGGCTGTCGCGCGGGGTCGGTGAGACCACCTTGCCGGCGGCGCGTCGCGACGCGGCCGAGGCATCGCCAGAGCGCGATCACGGCGTGATGCCGGCGGTTGCCCAGGCCACCAAATGACGCTCCGAGAGATACGAAGAGAGCTTCTTCAAGCGCACACGGATCTCCGTAGCGACATCTCCAGCGTGCGCTTACTCGTCGACCGCTGGCGGCACCGCGAGTCGACGCGCGAGGAAGTTCGCGCGGCGCTCCTCCGCCTCGGCGAGTCGCTCGGAGCGCACAACCGTCGCGAAGAGGATCTCCTCGGTGCCTTCATCCCGACCGTCGACGCTTGGGGCCACGACCGCGCAGAAATCATGAACGAGCGCCACATCGAAGAGCACCACGAGATCTACGGGGCGCTCGTCGTCGCCTCCGAGTCGTCCGACGCGGACGCGGCTGCGCCCATCTTGCAGTTTCTCTTCGCGCGCATCCTCGAGCACATGAAACGCGAAGAAGAAGCGTTCCTCGGGCGCGACGTGCTCACGGACGTCGAGCCCGAGGTGGTCGGCATCCTGGGGTGAACACCGCGAGCGCACGCCGAGGCCGAGCGCCTCACGCGCGAGGCATGACGGCCCGCTTCACGATCTGCACGAGCATCAGGTACGTCACCGTGGCGCCCGCAAGGAACGCGAAGTACGCCGCCGGCAACGGCACGAAGCCGAGAACCGCCGCGAACGGTGAGAACGGCAAGAGTCCCGCGACGACGACGACGGCGAGCGTAGTGACGACGAGCGGCAGGCTCGGGCGACTCCGCAGTGGGTTCTTCATCGTCCGGATGACGAAGAGCACGAGCGCCTGCGTGGCGAGCGACTCGACGAACCAACCGGTGTGAAAGAGCGCCGCGTCGGCGTGGAACACGCGGAGGAGAACGAAGAACGTGAGAAAATCGTAGATCGAGCTGATGGGGCCGATGATGAGCATGAAGCGTCGGAGAAACCCGATGTTCCAGCGCTGCGGCCGCCGCATGTACTCCTCGTCGACGTTGTCGGTCGGGATCGTGATCTGCGCCAGATCGTAGAGGAGGTTGTTGAGGAGGATCTGCGTCGGGAGCATCGGCAAGAACGGCAAGAAGAGCGCGGCGCCCGCCATGCTGAACATGTTGCCGAAGTTCGAGCTCGTCCCCATCAGCAGGTACTTCGTCACGTTGCCGAACGCTTTGCGTCCTTCGAGGATGCCGACGTGAAGCACGCGCAGGCCGCGCTCGAGCAAGATGATGTCGGCGGCGTCGCGTGCGACGTCGACGGCGGTCGACACGGAGATGCCGACGTCCGCGGCGTGGAGAGACGGCGCGTCGTTGATACCGTCGCCGAGGTACCCGACGACGTGGCTGCGTCTTTGGAGCGCGAGGATGACGCGGCTCTTCTGCGCAGGAGAGACGCGCGCGAAGACGCTCGCGTTCTCGGCGACGTGCTCGAGCGCACTGTCGCTCATGCGCTCGATGTCCGCGCCGAGGACGATGACGCCGACGTCCAGCCCGACGGCCCCGCACACGTGGCGCGCGACGAGATCGTTGTCGCCGGTGACGATCTTGACGACGATGCCGTCGCGATGGAGCGCACGCAAGGCGTGCCGCGCGTCGGCGAGCGGCGGGTCCGAGAACGTCACGAAGCCCGCGAGAACCAAATCGCGTTCGTCCGCCGCGGTGTACGCATTCTGCAGCTCGACGCGGCGGTACGCGACGGCGATCACGCGGTATCCGTCGGCGCTGAGCCCATCGACGACACCGGTCACGCGCGCGCGCGCAGCGTCGTCGAGATCGACCACACGTCCGTCGACCTCGTACGTCTTCGACAAAAGGACGATCCCTTCGGGCGCGCCCTTCGTGATGAGCATTCGCTCGCCGTGCATGTCGACGACGATCGACAAACGCCGGCGCTCGAAATCGAAAGGGATCTCGTCGCGCTTTTCGTACGCGTCCGTCGTCGCTGCGGCGCGCGCGAGGATCGCGTCGTCGAGCGGGCTTCGAATCCCTGTCTCGAGGCGGCTGTTGACCGCCGCGAGCGACTCGGCGCGCTCGGAGTCGACGCCGAACGGATCGATCGACTTGTCCACGCTCATCTTGCCGGCGGTGAGCGTCCCGGTCTTGTCGCTGCACAGCACGTCGATGCTGCCGAGATTTTGGATCGCCGAGAGGTGCTTCACGATCACCTTCGCGCGCGCCATCTTCACGGCGCCGCGCGTGAGCGTGACGGACGTGATCATCGGCAAGAACTCCGGCGTGAGGCCGACGGCGAGCGCGACCGCGAAGAGGAGCGACTCGAGCGCGTTGCGATGGAGCGCGATGCTCACCACGAGGATGAAGAGAACGAGGAAGAAGACGACACGCATGATCAAGAAGCCGAACTGCCGAATCCCGCGGTCGAACTCCGTCTCGGGCGGCCGCGCTTCGAGGCGCGTCGCGATGTCGCCGAACTGCGTGCGCGAGCCGGTCGCGATGACCTCGGCGGTCGCGCTTCCGCTCACGACCGACGTCCCGAGGAGAACGAGGTTCTCGCCTTCGGCCTCGGCGCCGCTCGCAGACTTCTCGACGGGCAGCGACTCGCCGGTGAGCGCCGCTTGCTGGACGTGCAGATCGCGTGCTTCGATCAGACGCGCGTCCGCCGGGACGAGATCGCCCGCGGAGAGGCGGACGACGTCGCCGCAGACGATGTCGCGCCGCGGGACCTCGCACCACGCCCCGTCGCGCATCACCGTTGCCGTCGGCGCGACCCCTTCTCGCAAACGATCGGCGGCGCGCTTCGAACGGTACGTCTGCACGAAGCTCACGACGACGCTCACGAGGACCATCACGGTCATGAGCGTCGCGTTGACGACCTCACCGAGGATCGCGGAGACCAGTGCCGCGAGCAGCAGAATGATGACGAGAGGATTCGCGAAGAGCATCGCGATCTCGACGAAGCCGGATCGCGTGCGGTGCGGCGCGGGATCGTTCGGTCCCGCTTCGCGGAGGCGCGCTTCGGCCTCGTGCCCAGTCAGTCCGCGCGGATTCATGCGTTCTCGCTCATGGGCTCGTCGCGACGGCTCTGCACGGATGGTGCCGCGCAGTCGGTGCGTCTGGACGCAAGAAGTGCACAATGCGCCTTCACCGTGGTCGGTGTCTTGCACAGTGGAGACGACGATGCCCACCCAAGCAGAGCTCGTGGTGAACAAGCTCGGCGAACGCACCGTCGCGTCGCCGCTCGGACTGTCGACCGCGCGCAGCGACGTCGTCCCCCACTACGTCCCCGATCGCGCCGGTGTGCTTCTCCACATCGAGACGCCCGACTCGCAGACGTTTCCTCCGGCGGTCTTCTTCGAGCGCGCCGGACCACGCGACAAGATTTTCTTCGACCCGAAGAGGGCCAAGGTCGGGATCGTGACGTGCGGTGGGCTCTGTCCAGGGATCAACAACGTCGTGCGCTCGATGGTGCTCGAGCTGGTTCACAGCTACGGCGTCGAGCAGATCGTCGGGTTTCGCTACGGCTTCATGGGGATCGATCCGGCGAGCGGCGTCGATCCGATACGCCTCGGTCCGGACGAGGTGCGATCGGTCCACAAGCACGGCGGGAGCTTCCTCGGGATGTCGCGCGGCGCGCACGATCCGAAGGCGATGGCCGCGACACTGGAGCGGCTCGGCATCGACGTGCTCTTCGCGATCGGCGGCGATGGAACGCTCCGCGGCGCGCACGCGATCCACGAAGAGGTGACGCGGCGCGGTCTGTCCATTGGCGTCGTCGGCGTTCCGAAAACGATCGACAACGATGTGCCGTACGTCGACAAGACGTTCGGCTACGACACGGCGGTCGAGGCCGCGAGCCACGTCATCGACGCGGCGCACAGCGAGGCGATCGGCGCGTACAACGGCATCGGGCTCGTCAAGCTCATGGGGCGCG
>JAYVXB010000533.1:0-4571 GCA_043785585.1 Deltaproteobacteria bacterium
GACAGCTCGCGCTACCACGGCCTCAACTTGAACAGCTACTTCTTCCGCAACACGATCGAGTTTCGCTGGTTTGAGGGAACGACGCACGCCGGCAAGATCAAGGCGTACGTCCAGTTCGTTCTCGCGCTCGCGGCGAAGGCGTCGTCGAGCAAGCGCCGCGAGTACAACGCGGCGACTGCGAAGTACGACTTCCGCGTGTTCCTCCTCGGCCTCGGGCTGATTGGCGACGACTTCAAGACCGCGCGGCTGCATCTCCTCGGCAAGCTCCAAGGATCGGCGGCGTGGAAGCACGGACGACCGCAGCCGCAGACGGCGGCGGCTTGACTGCGGGGCGAGGGGGCCGAGGGTTCCCTCCCCGAGCGCGAAGAGGAGGAGCAGGGATGAGCGCGCTGTATTGGGCATACGGGTCGAACCTCGATCGCGGACAGATGCGCGAGCGCTGCCCCGGTGCCGTCGCAGAGGTGAGCGCGGTGCTCCGCGGCTACTGCCTCGCGTTCGGGGGCTTCTCGGCCGGGTGGGGCGGCGGCGTCGCGACACTCGAGCGCGATCCACGCGGGCGCGTCGACGGCGTTCTCTACCGCGTCACGGCGTCCGACCTTCTCACGCTCGATCGCTTCGAGGGACGCCCGTTCGTCTACGAGCGCGTTCGTGTGTCGCTGCGCGACGCGCTCGGGCGTCGACGCCGCGCGCAGACGTACGTGATGCCTCCGCCGATGGAGGAGACCGAGCCAAGCCTCGCGTACCTCGGCACGATCCTCCACGCGTACATCCGGCTCGGGTTCGATCGCCGACCGTTGCTGGCGGCGGCGATGCGGAGGGCGGCATGACGCGCGTCCTCGTCTACGGCTCGCTCATGTCCGGGCACGCGAATCACCGCTTGCTCGTAAGCGCCACGTTCCTGCGCGTCGCGCACACCGAACCAGCATTCACACTCCTGAACCTCGGCGCGTTCCCCGCGATGATCGCCGGCGGCGCGACCTCGGTCCGCGGGGAGATCTACGACGTCGATGACGCGACGCTTGCGGCGCTCGACCGACTCGAAGGGCACCCGGGCTTCTACCGCCGTGAGCTCGTGCCGCTCCGCGACGGCGCGCGCGTATTCGCGTACGTCCTTGCGTCAGGCGCCGAGCGACGGCATGACATCGTCGAAAGTGGCGACTGGAGGGACCACCGATGCGCATCGAAATCGTAGGCGACGGACACGTCTTCGAGGGGACGGCGAAGCAGATCCTCGCGCAGATGCAGAGCCTCGCGTTCGCCGCGCAGCACCTCTCGCTTCGCGAGTACATCGACTGGAACGTCGCGAACATCGAGCGCGGCTTCGACGTGAAGCTCGTCGTCAGCGGAGAGACAGATGATGAGCGGGCGGCGGCGTTCCTCGCGCAGATGATGGAGCGGGGATACGCGAGGAGGATTTGAGGGTCCGACGTTTGCTCGCTGGGGCACGCCGCTCCCGCGCCGTACGGCCGACCCGTCCTGTAGCGCTTGCGCAGCGTGACGAGTGCGGTAGCGTCGGGTTGATGGTGACCCCTGGTGTGCCCGCATTTCTTCTTCGCTACCAGCAGCCAGTTCCGGTCTCGAACCAAGGCGAGAGCTTGGGCGCTGGAACGATGACCAAGACCTCGGCGCGCGAGAGCTCGGACCAAGACGTATCGCGCGAGTGGACGAGAACGGCGACGAGCACGTTCACGGAAGCTCGTGAGCAAGCGGACCAAGATCCCGCACGTCTGTTGCTTGCTACTCAGACCCATACCGCGACACGTGAGGAGGTCGACCAGGATCCATCTCGCCGCGTCGCTCTTGGAACGCAGACTCACACCGACTCGCGAGAGACGTCCGACAGCGACCCTTCGCACAGCGGTTGGGCCGTGATCCCGCGCGGGTAGCTTGCGCGTCCTCGTCCTTTCGAACCATGCCGACGAGACGGCCAATTATCTGTGCGGCCGCATGGATGCCGCTGGCATCAGCTACGTACGGATCGATACGGAGTCTGCGGCGGCAACTTGTTCGCTTTTCGCTACGCGGCGCGGTGTCGAGCTGACGATTGATGGAGTGGCGCTCGGCGCGAACGACGTAAGCGCCGTATGGTACCGACGTCCCAAGCCGATAGAACACCGTGGTGGTGGTGACCGTTACGACAGCGCGTTTGTGGCCGCCGAGTGGACGGCTGCGCTCGAGGGATTCTTCTGTCACATTCCGCCGCCGCGCTGGATCAATCACCCGTCGAGCATTGTCGGGGCGTCGGCGAAACTGGAGCAGCTGACGCGGGCAGAAGCGCATGGCCTGTCCGTGCCGGCCTGGTGTTGCACGACCTCCCCGGAACATGCGATTCGGTTTATCACCCAGCATGAGAGCCGAGTCGTTGCGAAGCCGCTCTACTGCGGCTACATCGAGCGCGAGGCGCCGGCCGCTGACACAGTCATCTACACGACCCGCGTGCGCATCGATGACGTTCGGGCAAGTGGTCCCAGTCTCGGTGCGCCGACGTTGTTTCAACGTGAAGTCGTGGATGGTTTTGACGTCCGCGTCACGCTCGTAGACGACGACGCTGTGGCCGTCCGCCTTTGGCGCGACGACGCTGAAGTGGATATTCGAAGAGGCAACATGGTGGGTGTAAAGTACGCGGCCGAGCAAGTGCCCACTTACGTGAGGAACGCGCTCCACTCCCTCGTCCGCTCATACGGTCTCCGTTTCGCGGCGATCGACATGATGGTTGCCCGCGACACCTGGCATTTCCTTGAGATCAACCCGAACGGGCAGTGGGCGTGGCTGGATCTCGTCGGCGGCGCAGAGATCTACAAGTGCTTCTTGACCGCCTTCCGCGGTGCTCCTTGAACGATAATCAGCTGGCCTCGGGACGGCGGCCTGGCGCCAATGAAAAGTCGGGCCGGGTGCGGCTGGGCGTTCGGCGGATGCTGGACCGCACGATGTATCTGGCTCTTCGCGGCTGTGGGATCGAGTGTGACTTCGACGAAGTGGTGAAGGGAACCTACGATCATCGCGCACCGACGTGGCCGCCTCTCGACAACTTCAAGGACCGTAAGGGCGACAAGTACGCGGTCGTCGACGAGTACGTTACCTCGCTGGAGGCAGAGACGAAGACAAGATACGACAGGCTTGATTCCAAGCTCAGATCGCTGCTTGCAGCGAACGCCATCGCGTTCGGCCTGGTCGGGGGCTTTTCGATTATCGCGAAACCGATCTTCATGGTTGTCGCGCTGCCGTTGTTGGTCTCCGCGGTGCTTGCGCTCAGGGCGCTGGGCATCCACAACTTCCAGACACTATCGTTAAGCAACGATGAGTTGGCTGCCAGGTTGTCAATTGTAAAGGCCACGGTCATTCGCGACCGAATCGCGTCCGTGAACGCGAACGCGGCTGTGATCGACTTCATCGTCGATTGTCTCCGCGGCGCCCATCGCTTCTTCATTATCGGGCTCGTCGCGGTGCCGCTCGCGTACGTCGTCGGCTTGTGCTTCCCCGCACCACCGCCTTCAGTGAAGGTCCAGCTCGACGGCATCCACACGGCCACGATGCAAGGACCGCCTGGTCCGCAGGGGTCGCTCGGACCAAGCGGCAGTTCGGGGCCTCCCGGGCCTGCGGGGCCTCCCGGGCCTGCGGGGCCGGCCGGCCCCGTCGGCGATGCTGGCCCGATCGGCCCACAGGGACCAGCCGGGCCACCCGCCGGGGTGCTCGGGGAAGCAGGCCCGTGAAGATCAGCGGCGAACGCAAGCGAAGAGCCCCGGCGTCGTTCGTGGCCGAGATGGTGGAGCGGGGGGCTACGCACGGAAGATCTGAGCGCGGCAGTTCGGGCCGCTCGGTGCTGGCGATCGTTCGCCGGGCGCCGCCCTGTTTCGCGGCGGTACACAGCGCGTGTCTTTGCGCGGCGACCTTCAGTCGTTCGATTCCCCGTCAGCACTGGGACTCACACGCGCGACAACCGCTGGCTCCGAAGGATTCACGTCGCCCGCTGTAGCGCCCGCGGGCGGCAAGATGTCGTCGGCAACCCGGGTGTGCACCTGCGGTGGCGCGGTGGGCAGAGGAAGTTGCCGAGGATCCTCGTGCGCCCACGTTCCCCATTTCTGCCGCTTCTTATCGGCGATAAGGGAAAGCCACTCGGCGTCCTTGGCTTCAACGCACGCACGCACGTAACCCCGAATCGCCTCAACACTCGTTGATCGCTGTCGCTCGACGCGTTGTTGGATCGCCGCGGCAACGACGGCGAGTAGTTCGTCTCGATCGAGCAGGTTCATCGTGCGGTGTTGCTTGCGCGTGAAGTCAAACCTGGTCTCGCCGGTCTCTACTACGACGTCGATGTCGGGAAAACCGTGGAGGGACACCGAGATCAAGGCCTCGTTTGGTGGGCCTGCGAACGACGCGTGGTGTTCGGTACGAGCGCGCGTTACGGACGGTTCCTCGTCGGTTATCTCGTATACGGAGAGCTGCAGGTCGGGGCCACCTGTCTTCCGATCAACAAATTCGGATTCCAGGAGTTCTTCCGCTGACTCGGTCTCAAGCGACGCGAGCCGACGAATTGTACGGAGTCGTAGCGGCGTGTTCATCGCTCCCGCTCG
>JAYVXB010000534.1:0-4571 GCA_043785585.1 Deltaproteobacteria bacterium
CGCGCGCCGCTACATCGAAGCGATCGGCGAGCGCACCGAGACGTCACACGACTTCCCCGCGCGTCTCAATACGAACTGCGTCTACTGCGATCACCGCACGCAGTGCGACGCGTACGCCGACGCGCTCCGCGGCAAGCGCGAGATCGTCGCCCTCGATCTGACCGACCTCGAGACCGTCGCGCGCGAGCGCGAAGAGGTCGCGCGGATCGCGAAGATCGCGTACGCCCGCAAGGGCGAGCTCGAGGACGTGCTCCGGTCGCGCCTACAAGGCGACGAGAAGCTCGAGCTCGCTGGAGTGCGCTACCAGCTCCAGAACGCGTGCAGCGTCGAGTACCCGCTCGAGCCCACGTTGCGTGTGCTCGAAGAGGCGACGGGGCTCGCGCGCGCCGAGCTCGTCTCGAAGCTCGCGACGATCGAGAAGGACGCGCTGCAAGCGCTCCTCAAGGATCTCGGAACGAAGCTCCCGCGCCCGCGCGTGACGCTTCTCAAGGCGGAGCTCGAAGCCCGCGCGAAGAAGTCGTTCACGCCGAGGTTCAACGCGAAGGAGGTGCGCCCGTGATCTGCTGCCCCGAACACTGGCCGGAACCGTCCGCACGTGACGAGCTCCTCGCGATCGTCGACACGCTCGGTGCCGACGAGACCCGCGTGCTGACGCGCATCGCTGCGCGCCTGCAACACGGCGCGCAGCTCTACGGGCTACTCGACATCGCCCGCGACCGCCGTGACTTCGCTGGCAAGGAAGCGCGCGAGGAGGTCGAAGACTTCCTCGTGTACATGGCCTGTTCTTGGTTGAGAGGCACGCGATGAAGCCGATCGCCCTCTACGCCTCCGCGATGCTCGTCGCGACGTCCACCGCCGGTGCGCTCACGCCGAACGCGCCGCGTCTCCTGCACCAATCGCTGTTCGACCTGTGCGTCGCGTTCGCGCTGGTCACGTTCGCCACGCTCTGGCTCACGCCGAGCGGGCCTGACGCCGTTCGTTCCCGAGGAGCATGACGATGCACACCGACACGATTCCGTCCCCGCCGCCCACGACCGACATCGTCACCGAGACCCTCACGGTCACGCCCGAGGTCGCGACGCTCTGGCTCGAACGCAACCTCGTGAATCGCCCGCTCATTCAGCGCAACGTCGACGCAATCGCGTGGGATATCCGCAACGGCAAGTGGACCGTCACGCACCAGGGCATCGCGTTCAATCGCGATCTGCTCCTCGTCGACGGGCAGCATCGCCTCTCGGCGATCGTTGCCGCCGGCGTGCCTGTGCCGATGCGCGTCACGTACAACGTCGATTGCGACTACGCCGCACCCATCGACACGGGCTGCATGCGCAAGGTGCATCACATCCTCGGCATGACGCATCGCCGTGTCGCGGTGTGCAACGCGATGGCGCTCCTCGAGACCGGCGTCGCGGCGCGATCGACCGCGGCCCGCGTGACGGACGTCTACTCGCGACACGAGCGTGGCATCTCGTGGGCGCTCGATGCGTTCCCGGTGCAGCGGCGCCTGAACGCGAACGTCCTCGCGGCCAACGCGTTCGCGTACCCGGTCGCTCCCGACCTCGTGGACGACTTCGCGTACAAGCTGTCGTCGGGCACCAACATCGACGAAGGCTCGCCCGTCCTCGCGCTCCGGCGTCATCTCGAACGCATCGTGGCGTTCACGGCGACGACACGCGGCGAGCTCGCACTTGTGACGCTGCGGTGCCTTCAGGCGTTCTGCGAGCGCGACACGCTCGCGAAGGCGTACGCCAACGATCTTGGTCTCGCCTACTTCGCGCATCGCCGCGCAGAGATGGGGCTGTGATGACCAACGTGATCCCGATCACTACTGCGCCGTCGTTCGGCGGCGCGGTGCTGTCCTTCCACGACGAGGAAGATCTCCGCACGTACTTCGCGCTCGAGCTCCCGCCGCCACCCGGAACGCGCTCGACCTTCGGCCCGATGTGCGAGCGCGTCGCGAATTCGCGCAATCCGAAGACGAAGGAGCTGCCGTCGGACGGCGTGCCGTGGACGGAGATTCTCGATTGCCGGCTACGGCAGGCGACGAACAACATGAGCGACGCGGAAGACGCCTACATCGCATACGTCGACGCGCGTCGGCGTGTCTCGCGCGTCCACTCGGTCCTCTCGCGGCTCTCCGAGTCCGAGGAGGCCGTGCTTCGTGCCTTCTACACGCGCGACGCTGACGCGGTGGCGCCGCTTACGCCGACTGGTGAGCGGACGAACCGCGAATGTGCGGTGCGTGGACAGCACGAGACCGTCGACGCGTCTGTCGAACGCCTTCATCGCGAGGCGAAGAACATGCGCGCTTCGAAGACGAGTCGCGACGATGCACGCGCGACGCTCGGAGCCATTCGTCGCGAGGCGACGGAGATGCTGCAGGAGGCCCGCGTGAGCTACGCCCGCTTCCGAGGAGCGAAGCGATGATCTGCTGGGTGTGCCGCTCGCCGATGATCGAAGGAGAAGCGACCGCAGCGGCGACGGGGCTCCCTCGTCATCTCCGTGCAAACGAAGGGAGTCGCATCCACCTCCGATGTCACGGGGAATGGAAGAACGTGCGTCCTGCGCCGGCGTCGTCGCAGGCACGATCCGCGACGACGCTTCCCGTCGGCGAGATCTTTCTCTACGCGAAGGACATCGCGTCGTTGCGCGGCATCAGCGTTCGACAGGCGAGACGCTGGCTCGCGACGCTTGCCGAACAGCACGGCTGCGATGTGGTGGGAAGCGCTGCGGCTCGCCGAGGGACTCGTCGCTTCACCTCGGAGGCTGCGCTCGCGAACATCGCGCCGCGGGCGAAACGAGCCCACGACCATCGCGCCGATGTCGTCACGGAGATCCTCGAACGACTCGACGCGATCGAGCGGCGACTCGTCGACGTTGACGCGACGGCGGCGCCGTTGTGCGAGCGTGCGAGCGGAGGAAATAGCCGTATTCCTCCGCAATGAAGCATCCTTCGCTGGCAATCGCGCCGCTACTCGTGATCGTCGTGGCATGCGGCGGCGGGAACGCGTCGTCCGGCTTGGCGACGCCACCGGACTACAACCCGAAGGATCAAGCGAAGTGCTCCGTGAAGGCGAGCCAGACCCGCCCCCTCATCGTCGAGTGGCCGTCGGCGGACCGCGCGGGGCTCGAGTCGCCGAGCAAGAAGGGGCTCGTCGTCGTGAGGTACAGCGGCTGCGAGATGGAGGTCTTGCGACGCTGCAAGGGGCCCAGGCGCGTACGCGTACACGGGGATCACACGCAAGCGCGACAAGGTAACCATGCGCGACACAGACGATCTCTATTCGAAGCTTCCGCTCGGCGCAGCGAGCCTCGAAGCGAAGCTGCGGAGAGCGGGCGAGCTCAACGTCGACATGACGATCGTCGGCACGTACGACGCAGATCGCTCGAACGTGAAGATGGAGGAACTGCAAGGGGACTGTGTGAGCGCCACGCACGTCGTTACGTCGCTCACCGTTGGCGCGTTCGACTTCTACGCGGGCGCCGAGGCTCAGGTCGGCGCGACCGCGACCTTGGTCGTCCATACTTTGCAGTAGCCCCTCGGATTGACCGATCCTTTGAACATCTTGCAGCCGCCGCAATGAGCGTCATCCGCCGCAGCCACGTACTGAAGGCAACCCACGCAGTCTTTCTTCGGGTCCGCCGTTTTGTCGACATACTCAAGCGCTTTTCGGGTCGCGACATCGACCGGCGCGAGCCCCGTCGTATCGTCGCAATGCAGCTCCTTAGGCGCGCCTTTGCAAGCCGTCGCGACCGCAGCCATTCCGGCCGCCACCATCGAGAGCATCATCGTTTTCCGAAGCATCTGCCGTCGCGTCACGAGTTTCGATTCGCTCATGGAGCCTCTCCTGATGGATGTCTCTTGCGCGCGCAGTGTCAGCCTTGCTGCGCGTCCGTGGCCCCGGCGTCACCACCGGCCTCGCCGCCGCCGTCGTCGCCCGTCTCTGCGCTGCCGTCGTCGCCCGTCTCTGCGCTGCCGTCGTCGCCTGTCTCGGCTGCACCGTCGGTCGTGCACGCGAACGCCGACGGGCAAGCCCACACGCCCGACGTGCAGATGCAGCTCGTCGAGAGCGTCGTCGTCGTACCGTCACACGCGGCGCTCGGCGTCGCGAGGTCGTAGGCGCACTGCAGCTCTTCACCGCTGCACGCCCCGCCGGGTGCAATGCTCGCCTTTGCAGGACAGTCACCCTGGTCGTTGCAGGCGCCCATCGTCGTCCCGATGAGCGCGATGATCCCCGCGACACCGGCGAGCGCTGCGACTCGCAATAGGTTCGTTCGCTTCATGGCTCCTCGACTCACGGCGTGACCGTGAGCTCCCCTTTCATCAACATGTAGTGTCCAGGAAATGTGCAGATGTATGGGTACTTCCCCGGCGCGGGCGCGGTGAAGGTCACTTCGGTGGTCGCTTTTGGGGCAGCCATCGTCGTCGTCGCGAGCACGTCTGGGCCGGACGCGATGTAGCCGGCGTCGGGGCCGGTCTGAAGCGCCGCCAGGGCGACGCGCGCCTCGGAGCCCACTTTGACGAGTACCCAGTTGTGAGTCATCGCCAGCGTGGCGCCGTTGTTCTTCAA
>JAYVXB010000535.1:0-4548 GCA_043785585.1 Deltaproteobacteria bacterium
GCGCGCGACATCAGTTCCATTATGGAAAAGCACAAAAAAAAGCCGATCGCCGGATTGACCGCGATCTTTTCAGTGGAATAGAGTGCAATCTGTTCAAACGATCGTGCCGGCGCTCACGCGAGGAGCAGATCGATGCGACAGCAGGGTGGAGGAAGATTCTCGAACGGGGCTCGTCGATGACGAGCACCACGTTCTCCGACGACGAGCTCGCTCGCATCGAGCGGGATCACCCGCAAGGGCTCTCGTCCGACGAGATCGTCGGCTTCTTCACGCGCCGGGGACTCAAGTTCACAGAGGCGACGCTTCGAAAGTACGTACAGCTTGGACTCTTGCCGCGCAGTCGCCGCGTGGCGCTCGAACACAAACAGCGTGGGTCGCACGGGCTGTATCCGGCGGCCGTAGTGAGGCGGATTCAGCGCCTCAAAGCGATGCTGACCACGCACAGCATCGAAGAGATTCAGCGGGAATACCTCTTCGTCCGTGCGGACGTCGAGGAGCTCGAACGAACGCTCGAGAGGATTTTCTTGGCGCTATCGAACGCAGCGAAGCATGCGAAGACGGGTGACAACTCTCCGCGAGTCGTAACGCGCGAGCTGTCGGACGCGCGAGCTCTCGCGGCGAGTCTCGTGGCGAAGGTCACGAGCGTGGAAACACGTCTCACCATGCAGGCTCGCCTGCAGCGGGAGGCTGTCTAGTACCGCGACGTCGCGCCGGGCCATCGCCGTCAGGTGAGGTCCAAGTTCAAGAGCGCCGGCGTTCGTTTGAATGGATGAAAGGTAGCTGTGTGTGGGCACGAGGCAGCCCGCGCGCAGTCGAGCGGACGGCTTTGTGCAATCGACGGCGCAGCGCGACGAGCGACGTGCGGTCAACCGGGAGGAGCAAACGATGGACCCCAAGAACGTTACGGAAGCTGACGAAGTGGCGGTCGTGACGGGCCAAACGGACGGAGCGCTCGCTCTCTCCATCGACGCCCCCGAAGAGCAGGTCACGCGCGAGCAGCGCCGGTCTCGTCGCAAGCGCGAAGTGCGCGCGCGAACGATCAGCGTCAAGCGCATGACGAAGCGCGAGCTCGAGCTCGGACGCATGCTCTACCCGGAGGTCGACGTCGATCGACCCGTGACGCGCGCCGACTGCGCGCAGGGTGAGCGTCCGTGCCCGTTCGTATCGTGCAAGCACCACCTCTACCTCGACGTGTCCGCGCGCACCGGCGCGATCAAGCTGAATTTCCCCGACCTCGAAGTTTGGGAAATGTCCGAGACCTGCGCGCTCGACGTCGCGGACCGTGGCGGCACGACGCTCGAAGAGGTCGGCGCGATCATGAATCTCACGCGCGAGCGCATTCGTCAGGTCGAGGTGAAAGGCCTCGCGAAGCTCCAAGCGCTGAAGGACATGAGCGCACTCCGCGACTACGTCGACGAGGGACCGGTCGGGAAGCGCCGGCTTCCGGTGCTCACGGCGCCGCGCGACGAAGAGGAAGAGACCGAAGAAGCGGTGGCCGACGAAGAAGACGCGGCGGACGTCGCGGAGTTCGACGTCGAGGCGTTCGCGAGCCCCGAGCTCGACGTCGACTGAGCGCCCAATCGTTCGACCGGAGCATGTCCGTTCGTTCGAACGGAGCGTGCCCGTTCGTTCGAAACGATGATCCGCGCGGCGCTCCTCGTCGTGCGTTGACCGCGCCGGGCCGTCACGCTACCCGGCCGGCATGCCGATCAAGACTGCCCTCCTCTCCGTCTCCGACAAGACAGGCCTCCTGACGCTCGCGCGCGCGCTCTCGAAGCGCGGAGTGCGGCTCCTCTCCAGCGGCGGCACCGCGAAAGCGCTCGCGGACGAGAAGATCCCCGTCGACACGGTCGAGAGCTACACCGGATCGCCCGAGGTCATGGGCGGCCGCGTGAAGACGCTTCACCCGCGCGTCCACGGCGGGATCTTGTCGCGCGGCGCAGTCGACGCGGCCGACCTCGCGCGAATCGGCGGGGCGGAAATCGATCTGGTCGTCGTCAATTTGTACCCCTTCGAGCGCGTCGCGGCCGATCCCAGCTCGAGCCGCGAGCACGTCATCGAGAACATCGATATCGGGGGGCCGTCGATGATCCGCTCGGCGGCGAAGAACCACGCGCGCGTCGCGGTGCTTTGCGATCCGAGCGACTACGACGCGGTGCTTCAGCAGATCGAGCAGACCGGCGACGTGAGCGCCGAGACGCGCGCCGAGCTCGCTGCCAAGGCCTTCGCGCACACGGCGGCGTACGACGCGGCGATCAGCGGCTTCCTCTCCGCGCCGCCGAAAGACGCGGGACGCACGGCGTTCCCGCGCTTTCTCACGCTGCCGTACGAGCGCGCATACGGTCTGCGCTACGGCGAAAACCCGCACCAAGCGGGTGCGTTTTACATTGAAAAGAACGCGCTCGCCGGATCGCTGGCCCGCGCGGAGAGCCTCGGCGCCGGCGGTAAGGAGTTGAGCTTCAACAACCTCGTCGACGTCGAGGCCGCGCTCGACGCGGTTCGCGAGTTCGGTCGACCGGCCGCGGTCGTGGTGAAGCACACGAACCCCTGTGGCGTCGCAGCGGCGGACGTTCTCGCCGATGCCTACCGCGCGGCGCGCGACGCGGACGCGCTCAGCGCGTTCGGCGGAATCGTCGCGCTCAACCGCGAGGTCGACGAAGCGACCGCGCGCCTCCTCGGAGAGACGTTCCTCGAGTGCGTCGTCGCACCGTCGTTCGCGCCCGCCGCGCTCGAGGTCTTGCGCGCCAAGGCAAATCTCCGGGTCCTCGCGACCGGCGCGTGGCTCGGTCCGGACCACGCATCGCTTCAGTACAAGCGCGTGGGCGGCGGGATGGTCGTGCAAGAGCGCGACGCGACGGCGTCCGACGAAGTGACGAAAGGGAAGGTCGCGACGAAACGCGCGCCGACCGCCGACGAGATGAAGAGCCTCGAGTTCGCGTGGCGCGTGTGCAAGCACGTCAAGTCGAACGCGATCGTTCTCGCGCAAGGCGAGCACACGGTCGGCGTCGGCGCAGGGCAAATGTCTCGCGTCGTTTCCGTGCAGATTGCATGCGAGAAGGCGGGTGAGAAGACGCGCGGAAGTGTGCTTGCTTCCGACGCTTTCTTCCCGTTCCCCGACGGCATCGAAGCGGCGGCGCGCGCCGGCGTCACGGCGGTCGCGCAACCGGGCGGCAGCAAGAAAGATCCGGAGGTGATCGCCGCGGCCGACGCGAATGGTATCGCGATGGTGCTCACCGGCGTCCGTCACTTCCGTCACTGAAGGCGGCGATCGCTCGCACGTTTCTTGGCCCCGCCGCGCCCGCTATGGCTAGTGGGCGCTGGCGCGCGACTCGCGTCGCCGACGGAGACGAGCGATGGCTCAAATGGCAGAGAGCTGCAGCGTGTGCGGACGAGGGTTCGACGTGCAGTTTCGTTACCAAATGGAAGAACGTGACGGTGGATTCGCGTTCTTCTGCTCGCAGGATTGCCACGGCAAGACGATGCGTGGCGAAGACACCGGCGGGGTGACGTGCGACGCGTGCAGCAAGCGCTTCGTCGTCGAGCTGGTCTCGCAAGTCGTCCGCGTGCGGGGCGAGCGGCGCTACGCCTGCGCGGATGCGTGCAGATCGCAGCTCCTCGCCGAGGCCGGAGGAGCGAGGCTCGGTGCCTTTGCGGCGCCACCTCCGCCCATCGCGCTCCCGTCGCACATCGCGACGCGGACTCCACCTGCCCCGGTGCCCGCGGAGCCGGTCGCGACGTGCGCGGCGGTCGACCCGTCGCCACCGCGTGTCGAGCGCGCGCCCAAGCTTCACATGCCGCGTCGCCTCGCGATCTTCAATCACAAAGGCGGGACCGGAAAGACCACGACGTCGGTCAGCCTCGCCGCGGGCCTCGCCTCTCGTGGGCTCCGTGTCCTTCTCGTCGACACCGACTCGCAGGGCAACGTCGGCGTCTCGCTCGGCGTGAAGACCGAGCGGTCGCTCTACCACGTGCTCGTGATGGGGCTGAAGCCGAAGGACGCCGCGGTCAACATCCGTCCGAATCTCGATCTGATCGTTTCGAACGAAACGCTGGCCGCCGCGGAGCTGTACCTCGCGGGACGCCAGAACCGCGATCGGATCCTGCGCGAGCGCTTGCTCTCCGCCGCGGACGACTACGACGTCGTCCTGCTCGACTGCTCGCCGTCGCTCTCGCTCATGAACCAGAACGCGCTGGTCTTCGCCGACGGGATCCTCGTCCCGGTCGCGTGCGATTTTCTGTCACTCGTCGGCGTTCGCCAGGTCGTCAAGACGGTGAAGAACGTCAACTCGCTCCTGCATCACCCGGTGCAAATCTACGGCGTCCTTCCGACGCTCTACGACGCGCGCGCGCGCATCTGCCGCGACGCGGTCGCCACGATGCGCGAGCACTTCGGAGAGAAGACGCTCTCGCCGATTCGCGCGACGATCAAAATGAAAGAAGCGCCGGCGCACGGACGGACGATCTTCGAGTACGCGCCAGAGTCGAACGCGGCCGAGGACTACCGCAAGGTCGTCGACCACCTCATCGACGGACCGAGCGCCTCGAGGG
>JAYVXB010000536.1:0-4544 GCA_043785585.1 Deltaproteobacteria bacterium
CGCGCTTGCTGCCGCGTTCGTCGGCGGTGCGGATCGTCGCCGTCGGGAAGGCGGCGCCAGCGATGGCGCGAGGTGCGATGGCTGCGCTCGGCGATCGCGTCGCCGCTGCGCTCGTCATCGCACCGGACGGCACCCCGCTCGGCGCCATCGACCCGCGCGCCGAGATCGTTCGCGCGGCGCACCCACTCCCCGACGAGCGAAGCGTCTTGGCAGCCGAGCGAGCCCTCGCGATGGCGCGCGCCGCGGGTCGCGCCAGAGGCGACGTCCTCCTGGCGCTCGTCTCGGGCGGCGCGTCGTCGCTTCTGTGTGCACCGTACCGCGCCACGCTGGCGCGCAAAGTCGAGGTCGTGCGATCGCTTCTCCACGCGAACGCCACCATCGCCGAGATCAACGTCGTTCGCCGTCACGCGTCGCGTGTCAAAGGGGGCGCGCTCTTGCATGCCGCGCGTCCGGCGCGCGTCGTCTCGCTCCTCGTCAGCGACGTCATCGGCGGCGCTCCATACGACATCGGATCGGGGCCGACGCTCACGGATCCGACGGAGCGTGTGCACGCGCGCGATGTCCTCACGCGGTACGCGACTTCGGCGCTGCCGCTCCGTGAGTCGGTCGCGCCGTCGTCCGCAGACGCACGCCGCGCCGTGCATCGCGTCGTCGCGTCGCCGGCCGAGCTCGCGGCCGCGCTGCGTGCGACGCTCGTTCGCGCGGGTCTTCGGGCAAGCGTCCTCCCGTCGCGAACCGCGGACCTCGCGTGGTTCGCGTCGAGCTACGCGTCCCTCGCGCACCGCCTCGAACGCGGCGAAGCGATCGTTCGCGCCGCGGAGCCGACGATTCAGATCGACGTCGCTCGACCGGGAAGGGGAGGCCGCGCCTCGCATCTCGCCGCGGTCGTCGCAGCGTCGCTGCCTCGCGATGTGCTGTTCTTCGCCGTCGCATCCGACGGCGTCGACGGGAACAGCGGCGCCGCGGGAGCGATCGTCGACCGCGCGAGCTTCGCCCACCTCGCGCCGCGCGACGTCGCTCGCAAGATCGCGCGGTTCGACACGGCGTCGCTCCACCAGACGACGGGCAGCGCGATCGCCGGCGCTCCGAGCGGCCACAACCTCGCCGACATCCACGTCCTCGTTCGACTCTAGTCGCGCGCTTTGCCCGCGTCGCTCGGACGACCCGCGTCGACCGCAGCCGCGTTCGACGGCGCGGGCACCGGGGGCGGCGCAGGCGCGATCGACGCCATGATTTGATCCGCGAGGTTGCAGTTGTTCACCTGCCGCTGAATCGCGTCTCGTTGCGCCGGATCCGTCACCACGTGCCCCGTTGCTGCGACGGTCGTCGCTTGCCCGATGCGCTTCATCCGCACCATCTCGCGGCCCGTCTTCAGATCGATGAGGTAGACACGCGTCGGATGCGGCAGCGTCTGGAGCACGTCCTCGGTGATCGCGCCGCCATCGGAGAGCGCCGCTGCTTCCGGCACGTCCTCGTCGAGCGCGAGCAAGAAGAACTGCGCGCCCTTGACGACACGAGCTGCGATCGGGAGCTGATCGTTCAGCGCCATGTCGTACTGCTGTTCGAAGACGCGGAGGTGCAGCGAGTCGGGCGCCTCGCGGACTTCGGCCGCGAACTCGTCGCCGAGCACACGCGCGGCGGAATACGCCTGCGCCAAATTCCACGGCTGCTCCGCGAAGGCGCCCCCGTCGAGCTCGCCGCGCGCCGCTGCGACGTTGGGCTCGCGAAGGAAGCACCCGGCGAAGGCGTCCTTCTTCGCGAACGGCGCGAGCTTTCGAATCGTCGCTGCGTCCTTCGCGTCGGCCACGCGCAGGCGCAGGTAAATCCCCGGCTGCCCACGAAACGCCCACGTCGGCGCATCTGCCGAGACCGACGGATCGACGAAGTCGCCCGCGTAGCCTTTCGCTGCTTCGAGCACCGACGCCTCGATGCGGTCGCGCATCGGGAACCACTCGGCGCCGATCGTCTTCATCGCCGCTTCACGCCGCGCGAAGATCTTCTCCTTCGCAACGTTGAGATCGCGATCGTTGACGATTTTGTAGCCGACGAGGCTGCAGGCGACGAGGACCGCCGCGCCGATGACGAACGACGGCGTGTACTTGCCCCGACTCCCGCGGCCACGCTCGTCGCGCGCCTGCTGGATGGCGGCGAGACCGCGTCCCTTCTTTGGCGCCTGGAGGTTCAAGGCAACCTCGACGACAGGCGGTTACTGTGCGCCGCCCGAGTGCGGAATGGGGCCGACCATGAAGCTCACGTTCGGATACCCGGCGAACGCCGCGGTCTGGAACACGCTCTTCACGACGACGGCCTTCACGTTCTGATCGACCTGGAGAATGACGACCGCCGGAAAATCCTTTCCGGGGTGCGTCGACTTCCACAGCTCTTTCTTCGCCTTGAGGATGTTGAAGAGCTCGTCGATGCGCTGCAAGCGATCCGTCTCTTCGATCGACCGCGTGTTGCCCGCGGGCGTCCCGTCGACGAGGATCTGGCTGCCGTTCACGCCGACGACCGGCGCGTCGAGCATGTCCATGACGTTCTCCGCCTTGGGGAGCGTCACGCCCTGCGACACCGGAAGCTCGCCCGATGCGCTGAAGCTCATCAGGAGGAAGATGACGGTGACGAGCAAGAAGTCGATCATGCTCGTGAGGGACAGATTCGCCGAGGTCGCGCGCTTGCCGCCTCCCGCTATCTTCTCTTGGACGAAATGCAGCGGGACCGCGTGCATCAGGCGTCGGCCAGGTTGATGAATCGCCATGGCTTCCTCAGTTCACTGCGAAAGTAACGTTGAAGGCAGGCACTTTTTCGTTCTTCCCGCCCAGGGTCATCTCGCGCTTCGCCTGGTAGACGGCGTCGATGACCGCGATGATGAATTTGTATTCGGTCTTGTTGTCGGTGTGCAGGATGGCCTGATCGAGCTTCTTGTCGGTGTTGGCCTGGTGCTGTCCATTGGCCTTCCACTCGGTGGCGATCTTCTCGGCGAGCTCGGGATAACGGACGATGTCGACCGGACCCTCCTTCGTCATCGCCTTGGTGTCCGGCGGACGCGGCACGTCGATCGAGTTGACGGTCGTCCCGCCCTGCTTCCAGATGAGGACGAATTTCTCCGTCGACCGCATCTCGATGTGCAGTTGCTTCTCGGGCTCGACTTTTTCCTGTTCGACATCCGGTCGCGGCGGTCCCGGCACCTGGGCGTCTGCGTTCAGACGCGCCATGTGCGACCACACGGCCGTGATGAGGAGGAACGCGATCGTCACCAACAACAAGTCGATGAACGGGATCATGTTCACGTCGGAATCGAGCGACTTTCGTTTACCGCCGCCGCCGCCTACGTCTACGCCTGCCATGGTCCTGCTCCGCTCTGAGGAAGGTCGGGCGCTACGGCGAGATGGGTCCCGCCGTAGCGTCTAATCGATGCCAACGCAGAGAGTGACTAGGCAGCCACTCCCGCCATGTTCACCTTCTGGCGGTTGTTCAGAATCAGATTGAGCACTTGAACGCTCGCCTCGTTGATGTCGTCCTCGAGCTGCTGCGTCTTGCCGTTGAGAACGGCGAAGCCGAGGAGCGCGAGAATGGCGACCGTCAATCCGAAGAACGTGCAGTGCATGGCCTCGGAGATACCCTCGGCGAGGATTCGCGCCTTCTGGCTCGGATCGACGCTCTCGCCCGACACGGCGCCGAAGCTGACGATCAAACCGAAGACGGTTCCGAGAAGCCCCGTGAGCATCGCGAGGTTCGCGAGGAGCGCGAGGTAACCCGTGCGCTTTGCGATCTTCGGAATTTCCCGGAGGGCGCATTCGTCCATCGCGGCCTGCACTTCTTCGTCAGGGCGGTTCACCTTGACGAGGCCGGCCTGAACGATGCGCGCGAGGGGCGCGTTCGCCGCGGAGCACATCTTGACGGCCTTCGCGACGTCGCCAGCGAGGATGCACTTCTGCATCGTCGCGAGGAAGACGTCTTTGTTGATCGAAGACCCGAAGAGATAGATCGAGCGCTCGACGATGAAGCCGATCGTGATGACAGACCAGATGAGGATGACCCACATGGCCCAACCACCCTCTTTGTACGCTTGCCAAATCTTAGACATCGAACCGACCTCCTAGAGCGTGCCCTGAGTTCTGGGGCGCCGAGCGAACGGCGAACCGTAAACGCCTAGCTGTTGTGACCAACCGAATGGCGGGGGCGAACGAGCGAGCGAGACTGAAGACTCACCTGCATCCTGAATAGGGAAGCGACGCCCCATCGCAGGGATTTGAAGCAGCGCGACGTTATCTGAACGAGTCCGCGAGAAGCAAGCATCGTCTAAGTCCATTGACGATCATTTCGTCGCAGGACCGAGTCAGTCTCGAATGCTCGCGACCTCGCGGAGCATGACGGGTTCGACCAAACGACGTCAAGGGAGTTTGGGTCCCTTCGTGACGAAGAGACGCGAATCCATCCCGTAAAACCACACACATTCCGGGTATTTAGATAACTTTACGCTGGTGCGGTAATGTCTATGTTCCGTATTTTATCAAAATCGGTAGTTGGCGCTTCGGCTTGGTGAG
>JAYVXB010000537.1:0-4539 GCA_043785585.1 Deltaproteobacteria bacterium
GCCAACGTCCTCGGCAGCGTCGACGGCGCGTGCTCGCCGGACGGACCCGTGCGCGACGCGATGCACCTCGCCGAGCAGCTCGACGCCGCGCACGTCAACGCGATCCTCGTCGCGATCGAAGGCCGCTATGACGTGCAGTCCGGCGAGCCTGGCCAGCTCCTCGTGCCGGGGAATTTCCGAGCGCTCTTCCACGAGCTGCTTGTCGAGCACCTGAACGAGCCGCTCGGGTGCGAGCTCGACGTCGACGACTTCGAGCGTGTCGTCCTATCGTCGCACTCGGGTGGCTACCAAGCGACGTCGGCGGCGCTGCAGTTCGGAGGCGTGCCGGTGCGCGAGGTGCAACTCTTCGACTCGCTCTACGGTGAGGTGCTCGCCTTCCATCATTGGATCGCGTCGAACGCGCCACGCTTCGAGAACGGTCGCGGCGACGCGCTCCGCTTCGCGAACGTCTACACGTGCTGCGGCGGAACGTCGGACAACTCGCGGGTGATGGCGGGCGGCATCGCCGAGCCGCTCGCATCGGCAGGACGCGACGGCGCGCTCTACGCGGACGACTCGACGGCGGCGATCGCTCCGAGCGATCTCTCGAAGCCGATCGTGTTCAAGCTGAGCGAGCTGTCGCACGTCGACGTGCCGCGAACGTGGTTCCGAACGCTGGTGGAGACGTCCGGGTTCGCCCCGCGTCCGTGAGCGCGTTACGAGCTGACCGCCTCCAAGCGAAACTCGTATGGCCTGCAGCCCTTCGTCGCGTGCGTGAGATACCGACCGTTGACCTTGGCCGCGAGCAGCCGACCGAAGTCGACGTACCCCATGCGGTAGCAGGACTTCAGCGACGCGAAGTTGTTCGACTGCACGAACGAGACGAGGCCTTTCTTACCTTCGGCCGCGTACGCCGCGAGCGCGCGCGCCATCCCGATGCCGTGGAGGCGCTTGCCGCGGAACGCCGGCACCGTGAACCCTTTGTACATGTAAGCGTAGTCGCTGCTGAAGTGCAGCGTGAGACCGTCGAACGCCGAGGTGGGCTCGGTCGAATACCAGCCATAGCTGACGAGCATCCCGTCGATGATCATGCCGTAGCAGCGATCGCCGCGTGAGGTCGCGGACACGACGGTCGCCTCGTTCATGTCGAGCGTCGTCTCGCCTTGCTTGCGGACTTGATCGAGAAGCGCGTCGCGTTCGATGAATCCCCAGCCTGCGGCGCCTTCGATGAAGGAGCGGTCGAGCGTGCTCATCGTGATGCGCATGCCGACGAGCAGAGTCACGTCGGTGAGGCGGTTCGCGCCGCGGTAACAGAGGTCGTGCACGCCGGCGGAAAAGCCGTGCGCTTGGATGATCTTCTTCGTGTGCTCGAGATTCATGTGCCGTTCGTACGTGACATGCGGAGCGCGAAGTGCAAGCGATACTCGACCGTCGCGCCCGCATCGCATCGGTTGCCGACGTCGTGTTCGCGACCTACGCTCGGCCACGTATGAACCTCGCTGCGATCGCGACGCGCTGACCCCATGCGCGACGTTCGAGTCATCTCCGATGTCGGCGGCATCGAGTCGATCCGCGATGCATGGCGCACGCTGCTCGAGCGTGCCGCGTTCGCCGAGCCCGCGTCGACGCCCACATGGCTGCTCGCGTGGTGGCGACAGTTCGGCGACGCGGATCGGCGGCGACTACGCGTCGTCGCGGTCGAGGAGGGCTCGCGCCTGATCGGCCTCGCGCCGTTCTCGCTGCGTACGGTCGTGCACCGTCGCACGATTCCCGTTCGCTGCATCGAGCTCCTCGCGACGGGTGAGGACCAGAGGGACGAGATCTGCTCGGAGAACGTCGGCATTCTCGCCGAGGCAGGCCGCGAGGCCGAAGTTGTCGACGCGGTCGTCGACGCGCTCACGACGGGGAAGCTCGGCGCGTGGGACGAGCTGCGAATGCCGGCGATGAGCGGTGAGGATCCGATGCTCGATCCGCTCCGGATCGCGCTCTCGCGATCCAACGCGACGATCGCGGTAGAGCCCTTCGGCGAGTGTCCGTACATCGCGCTTCCTTCGACCTACGACGAGTACCTCGCGCTCCTCGACAGCTCGCACCGCTACGTCGTCGTGCGCGCGCTACGCGAGCTCGAGAAGTGGACGGGGAAGGGGGGCTACGCGCTGCGGCGCGCGAGCACCCGCGCCGAGATCGACGAAGGTCGTCGCATCTTGCACTCGCTCCACAGCGAGCGCTGGAGCCGCGAGGGGAAAGAAGGCGTCTTCGTCAGCGAGCGCTTCACACGGTTTCACGACGAGGTCATCGCCGCGTTGCTCGAAGGGCGCGACGGGTCGGTGGATCTGCTCTGGCTCGAGGCGAAGGGCGAGCCGATCGCGGCCGCGTACAACATCGTCTACCGCGGCAAAGTGCATTTTTATCAAAGCGGTCGGAAGCTCGACGTGCCCAAGCAAGTGCGTCCCGGGATCGCGATCCACGCGCTCGCGATTCAGGCCGCCATCGCCGCGGGCCACCGCGAGTACGACTTCATGAACGGCGCGTCTCAGTACAAGAAGCAGCTCGCGCTGAAGACGCGGACGCTCGTGTCGCTCCGCGCGGTGGCGCCGTCGCTTCGTGCACGCGCGACGGTCGCGACGTGCAGCGCGCTCGACCGCGTGATCCACGGCGTGCGGCACAGGCGCGACGCACGCGCCGCCGCGGCGAAGGGCACCGCGCCGAGCCAATGACGCGCGCCGCGCGTCGAGCACTCCTCGTCGCGGCCGTCGCGATCGCCGTTGCGTCACTCGGCGGCTGCGTTCCGGCCGCCCCGCAGGCGTTCATCGCCGCGTTGCCCGCGCCGAGCGATCACGCGCGCCTCGTCGTCGTCGGCGATCTTCAACGAACGTCGTGGCTCGAGCTCTGGCGCGAGTCGAACGATCGCGAGCGAGCCATCGTCGTCGGCGCGATCGCCGAGTCACGTGCCGATCTCGTCGCGATCACCGGCGACCTCGTCTTCGACGGCGGCTCCGAGGCGCGGTGGGAGGAGTTCGACGTTCTCGCGCAGCCGCTTCGCGCCGCGAAGCTCCCCGTGATCGCGGCGTTCGGCAACCACGAGTACTGGGAGGGGAGGGCGCTCGGCGAAGAGCATTTCTTCCGCCGCATCGTGCACGCGCGGCATCGTCACTGGTACGCGGTCGCGCTCGGCGCCGTGCGGATCGTGGTGCTCGACAGCAACGTCCGCGAGCTCTTCCCCGGCGAACGGAACGAGCAGGTCGCGTGGTACCGAGCGTCGCTCGATGCGTTCGATCGCGATCCCGCCGTGCGCGGCGTGCTCGTGATGATGCACCACCCGCCGTACACGAACAGCACCGTGACCGGCGACGAGGCAGAGGTGCAAGCGCACTTCGTCCCGCCGTTCGCGCACGCGAAAAAGACGCTCGCGATGCTGTGCGGCCACGTGCACAACTACGAGCGCTTCGTCGCGTACGACAAGACGTTCGTCGTCAGCGGCGGCGGAGGTGGTCCGCGCGCGCGCCTCGCGACCGGCGACGCGCGCCGCCACATCGGCGATCTGTTCGCAGGGCCGCCGGTCCGCGATTTCCATTTCACGATCTACGAGCTGAGCGATCGCGGGATCGACGCCGAGGTTCGCGGGCTGGCGAAGGGCGGCGACGCCTTCCACACGATGGATCGGTTCGCGCTGCCGTTTCGGTGATGCGGTGATGCGGTGATGCGGTGACGATGACGCGCCTGCACCGACGACGATCCGATCGAGAATTTCGCGGTTCCCGCAGTGCCCAGAGACGGAATCGAACCGCCGACACGGGGATTTTCAATCCCCTGCTCTACCAACTGAGCTATCTGGGCGTCACCAAGGACGCGCTAATAAGCCGACGGCCCCCCAGGTTGTCAAGGCGCACGCGAACTTCCCTCGCATCGCGACGAAACTGTTCGACCGCGAGAGGCGTACTCTCTCGCGGTAGGCTCTCCTTCCTTCGTTGCATGCTTCAACCGGAGGCGATGCGTGTCCGTCCTCGATTCGCTCAAGCTGATAGGAACGACAGTCGCCGACAAGTACGCCGTCGAGGCGGTCGTCGGGGAAGGCGGATTCGCGGTCGTCTACCGCGCGAAACACCTCATCTGGAAGCGTCCCGTCGCCATCAAGGTGTTCAAGGCGCTCGGTGATTTCGACAGCGCGCACCGCACCAAGCTCATGGACGAGTTCGTCCAAGAGGGCGCCCTCCTCGCCGAGCTCTCCGAGCGCTCCGCCGCGATCGTCCAAGCGCGCGACATCGGGATGCTCACGACGGCGCAGGGCGAGCAGATCCCGTACATGGTGCTCGAGTGGCTCGAAGGCTCGACGCTCGAAGCCGTCCTCGACGCAGAGAAGGCCGCGTCGCCGCGTCGTGCGCCGCGCTCGCTCGCCGAGTCGGTAAAGCTCCTCGAGCCGGCCGCCGAAGCGCTCGCCCTCGCGCACGTCAAGGGGATCGCGCATCGCGACGTGAAGCCCGGCAACATCTTCTTGCTCGGCGATCCGAACAGCGACGTGTGCACCGTCAAGCTGCTCGACTTCGGCATCGCGAAGGTCGT
>JAYVXB010000538.1:0-4536 GCA_043785585.1 Deltaproteobacteria bacterium
CGAGCAATTCGACGGCATCGGCGCGTTCCGCAGCACCGAAAACGGGCAGCCCGTCGACAGCAGCGGCGCGCTCGTCGGTACGGGCGAAATCGACGGCCCGTACGTCGGCGTCGCGCAGCTCGCCGACAAGCTCGCGGGGAGCCACATCCTCGCCGACTGCTTCGTCCGCCAAACCTACCGATTCGCCATGGGGCAAATCGAGCCGACGGGCGCCGACCTCGCCGCGATCGGCAGCGAATTTTCAGCCGACGCGAGACTCACCGATCTCCTCCTCGCCATCGTCGCGAATCCCATCTTCGTGAACCGGACGTTCGAATGAAGATCAGCCGTCGACAGCTCCTCTTGGCGCTCTCCGCGATTCCCGCGACGTTGCCATTCGTGCGCAAGCTGCAAGCCGATCCGCAGGCGCCGCCGAAGCGTCTCGTCCTCGTCATGCAAAACAACGGGACGCAGCAGGGGAGCTTCTGGCCCGACGCGAGTCTCCGCTCGCCGATCCTCGACTCCCTCTTCCGAGACCCCGTGACCGGCGTCGCGAACGGGCTCGCGAGCAAGACGAACATCGTCAAAGGGGTTTACATCCCAAGCGACGGCAATGGGACGAATGGCAACGAGCACGACATGGGCTTCGCGCGCATGTTCACCGGCGAGAAGCTCGTGTCGCGCGGTGGGCAGCCGTGGGGAGGCGGCGCGTCGGTGGATCAGATCCTCGCGCGGGCGTGGACCATCGACACGCTGACCTTGGCGATCCTCGCGTCGCAAACCGAGCCGCATCCGAAGGTGGGATTCGATCATCGCGAATCGTTCTCCTATCTCGGGCCGGCCACGTTGAAGCATCCGCGAAAGGATCCGCTCGCGATCTTCAATTACCTCTTCCCGGCTGTGACGCCGGATCCGCATCGCGTCAGCGTGCTCGACGCCGTCGCGGCGAACTTGGGCGAGGTGTCCGGTCGCTTGGGACCCGCGGAGCGAGCGAAGCTCGACTACCACTTGACGGCGATCCGCGACGTCGAGCGGCACTTGAAGAATTCGTGCGCCACGCCGCCGACCGCCCCGCCGAGCTACCTCGCGCTCGACCCAAATTCGGAGATCAGCGAAGACACGTACATCACGCGCCTCGTCGACGACATGATCGATCTCGCCGTGCTGTCCCTCCAATGCGGCGTGACCAATATCGCGACGCTTCAATTCGGGTATGGCGGAGGCAAATGGAGGTTCGGCTGGCAGGGGATCAACATGAACTGCCACGACGACGTCGCGCACCACGACACGTCGGACGCCGGGAGCAGCCCCGAGAACACCAAGCGCGTCGTCCTGATGAATCAGTACTACGCGAGCCGCGTGGCAAAGCTCGCGACGGCGCTCGACGCCGTCCCCGAAGGCAACGGCACGATGCTCGACAACACGCTCATCGTTTGGGCCAACGAGCTCGGGCGCGGTGATCACAATCAAAAGAACGTGCCAATCGTCCTCATTGGAAAGGCGAGCGGTGCCATCCCGCGCGGAGGGCGCGTCATCGACGCCGGTCCGCAAGTGTTCAATCGGCTCGGGTGCACCGTGCTGAACGTGATGGGTCAGAACGTGCCGGGGTTCGGCGACGTCCCGGACTGCGGCGTGTTTCGCGGGCTGCTCTGATCAGAGCGAACGGTAGAACGACGACCGCGCGCACGATCCGGATCGACAGCGGTGACACACGCCGCGATCCGGGCGCGTCGTTACGCGAGCGCGGGACCGATCGCCTTGCCCTGCGTGATCTGGTCGTCGAGCACCGCGGGATCGACGCCCACGGCCCGGCCGAGCGTCTTTCCGACGGAGCCGAGCGTGTCCTCGAACTTGATGTCGCCGCCGGCGTTCCCTAGGCCGCTGCTCGAGTCGATCGGCATTGCGCCGTAGTCGCCGGCCATCGGCTGCACGCCGCCGATGACGCTCCCCTTGATGCCTTTGCCGATCATCAACGTGCAGTGGTGGTTCGCGAGGTGGTCGCGCCCTTGCTGGCCTTTGTGCGCGACCGCCATCGTCCGACCGAAGACGTTCATCGACGCGAACGTGACCTTGTCCTGCATCCCCGCGCTCTTCAGCGCCGCCATCAGCTGAACGATCGACGCGACGCCCGCCACGGTCTGCAGAGACTCGTTGGCGAGCCCCGCGTCGCTGTGGTTGTCGCCGCCGAACGGAATGTGCATCGCGACGACCGACGTGACGTTCATCTGAAAGAGCGCGACGGCCGCGGTGATCTGCGAGGCGACGTCGTTCTGCTTGATGCCCGCCAGCGAGCTCAGCAGGTTCTGGTTGATCGACCGAACTTGCGACTGGGACGTCGCATAGCGATCCAAGAACTGCTTTTGCGCCGTCGTCCCGTCCTTCTTGAGAATGCCATTGAGGCGATTGAGATCGTCGTCGCGCATCTTCTGGAGATTCGCCAGCGGCCCGGCCGGCGTCGTCAGCAGCGCCTTCAGCCCGGTCGGGCTCAGGATCGGCAGCGCGCGCCCTTCGAAGGTAAGCGCCTCGGAAGGTCCCGTCGCGCCGATCGTCACGGGCTCGGGCTGCACTGTGCCCAAGCACGGCGCGAGCTGCTTCGCGAGGAGCGACACGAGCATCTCTTGCCGTTTCACCTGCCCCATCAGCTCCATCACCTTGGGCTGATTGGGGTGCGCGTTCGTCAGCGTCGCGTGGTGAAAGAAGCACGTGCGCGCGAGCACCTCGGGCGGCAGCGCCGCCCACGGCGCCGCGGCTTGGTACGATTTCCCGCCGATCGTCATCGGCGTCGGCGCCATCGTCGGATCCGACGGATGCACGATCCCCGGATCGTCGTAGGTGCCCGGCACGTTGCCATTCAGCGGATCGCCGAGGCCCGACGTGTTCAAGATCAGGTATTGCGCCTTGTCCTTCGAGAAGCACACGGGTGGCTGATAATCCGCGAATGCCAACTTCGGATTCATCAGGAACGAAACCGGCAATCCGGTCGCCAACGCGCGAAGACCGACGGCGCCCGCGCCGAACAGCGCGGTCATGAGGGCACTTCTACGAGAGATATTCATCTTCACATCCCCATTCCGATGGTCGACGGCGCCATGCACGCGAGGACGAAGGTGGACTTCAATGCGTCGCTCGCGCTGACCTTCGTCGCCAGCGCGTTCGTGTAGTGGTCGTGGAGGACCGCCTGCGTCTCGGTCGCGTGCGGATCGCTCGCGGCCATCGCCATCACGTTGTGGACGAAGTCGCCGATGGCCTCGTCGGGCTTCGCGCTCGAGTACTTCGTCGCCGTCCCCGCGTCGACGACTTGCGCCGCGACGATGCCGCAGAGGTTCTCGATGCCGGCGCGGAAGAAGAGCGTCGGATCGTTCGCGAGGACCGGCGCTTCGGCGCCGCGGCTGTATCCGTCCGCGGGCATGTCGCCCGCGATGATCGACGCCGCGTTCTGCGCCGGCGTGAGCTTGAGCGCGCCGCTGATCCCGCACGGGTCGGTGAGCCCGAGCCGCGTCGCGAGCGCCGCGCAGAGGTGATCGCGACGCTCGATCGCGACGACGATCGACCCTTGTGCGGCGGCCAAGTCGTCCGCCGTCTTCGTCTCCTTTTGGTACGTCACGAGCGACGACGAGAAGAGCTCCTTGATGAGGCGGTTCCAGTTGAATGCCCCCGAGTCGCTCGACTTGAAGACGCTCACGACCCGCAAGAACTCCGGATCGTCCTCGGAGCACGCCGCGGACGTCACATAGTAACAGAGCTTCTGCGCCCACGCGGTCGCGAGGCGCGGGTGCTGCGCGAGCTGCGTCGCGAGATCGGTAATGCCGTTGACGCCTTGGACGGTGACGCCGTCGAAGGCGAAGACGCCCTGCACGCCGCTCATCTTGGCGTCGAGCTGATCGCGGTAGGCGATCGTGTACGCCTGCCGGAAAAAGTCGCGCATCGGATCGAGCGTCTTGTGGCACTGGTAGCAAACGGTCCCCGGCGCGGCGTGCTCGGTGCTGAGCCCGGACTCGCTGACCGGCGTGATCGAGTTGCGATCGTCGAAGCTGCGGCCGAGCGCGACGATGAGCGTTTGGTTGACGGTTACGCGCGCGTCGTTGCTGCTGTTCGTCGGCCAGTTCGCGAAGAACGCCGGCGTGCTGAAAAAGCTGAGGCGCGGCACCTTGAGCACGAGCTCGTTCGTCGCGCGGATCGTCTCGAGGTCGTAGAACTTCGTGGTCGCCTCGCCCGGCTTCGCCATCCGGATCGTGACCATCTTCCATTGGTCGAACTCGGCGTCCGCGACGACGGGCATTCCCGACTGCCCGACCTGCCCCGGCTGGCACGCGACCAGCGCGCCCGCGATCGTGCTCTTGATCGGATAGAGCGTCCCGAAGAGCAGATTGTAGAGCGCAGGCGTATTCGTATACACGCGCGGGTCTTCGTCGCAGCCCGCGCCGAGCGCCACGTTGCCGACGGCGCTGTTCACCCAATGCATGTAGTTGGGCGACGACGGATTGAGCGTATCGGTGAGCGGGATGCTCCCCGTCGATTGCACGTTGAACGAGAAGCCCGGGCTCGCTTGGACGATTC
>JAYVXB010000539.1:0-14119 GCA_043785585.1 Deltaproteobacteria bacterium
GGCGGCGTCTTCGAAGACCGTGCCGTCGTCGAACGTCACCTTCGTGAACACCGCGTCGCGGTACTGCGTGCCGCGCGGCTCGTTCTGCTTCGCGACGCCGATCTGAAGCTCGCGCGTCGCGCGTGTCGGCACCTCGAGCTTCTGCTCTAGCGTCTTCCTCCCGATCTGCCGCTGCTTGAGATCGTAGTAGTAGATGACGACCGACGCGCCGGTGAGCTTGCGCGACGTGCCGTTTCGGATGCTCCACCAGAGCCAGTCCTTCTTGTCGCCGTCTTTGCGATCCCATTTGCCGACGGGCATGAACGTGACGGAGTCCTGCGTGAGCGCGATGTCCGGCTTCGGCGGCGCGGACGTCGTCGGGCTGGGCGCAGCCGACGCCGCGGCGGACACAGACCCCGACGCCGAAGCGGACGCCGACGTGGCGTTCGCTTTCTTGTCGCCGCATCCCGCGAGCGCGAGGAGAGCGGCGATCACGGTCATGGCGCGCAACGTCTTCATCTGCCGCGCCTACCTACCGCGATAGGGATGAAGCCGCCAGGACTCCGGGTAGCATACCGACATGCCCGAGCTCCCGGATCTCGAGGTCTACAAGGAGCAGCTCGCGTCGCGGATCGTCGGCGAGATGCTCGTCGGCGTGCGCGTCGCCAATCCGTTCCTCGTGCGCTCGTTCGATCCTCCGCTGAAGGCGACGCACGGCAAACGCATCACGGACGTTCGACGCATGGCGAAGCGGATCGTCTTCGTGCTCGAGGACGATCTCTTCATCGTCATTCACCTGATGATCGCCGGGCGCTTTCGATGGCGCGATCCCAACGAGAAGATCCCGGGCAGGCTCGGCCTCGGCGCGTTCGACTTCGCGAAAGGGACGCTCCTTCTCACCGAAGCCGGCACGAAGCGACGCGCGTCGCTCCACGTCGTGCGCGGCGACGCGGCGCTCCGCGCGCTCGATCCGGGCGGCATCGACGTCTTCGCCTGCAAGAAGGCGGAGTTCAAAGACGCGCTGATGAGAGAGCGCCACACGCTCAAACGCACGCTCACGGATCCGCACCTTTTCAGCGGGATCGGCAACGCGTACTCCGACGAGATCTTCCATCGCGCCAAGCTCTCGCCCGTGAAGATGTCGACCTCGCTCGACGACGACGAGATCACGCGCCTCTTCACCGAGACGCGCAAGGTCTTGAAGGAGTGGACCGATCGCCTGCGCAAAGAAGCGAAGGGCGACTTCCCGGAGAAGGTCACCGCGTTCCGCGAAGAGATGGCGGTCCACGGAAAATTCGGAAAGCCGTGCCCCGTCTGCGGCTCACTCGTGCAGCGCATCCGCCACGCGACGAACGAAGTGAACTACTGCGCGACGTGCCAGACGGGCGGCAAGCTCCTCGCCGATCGCGCGCTGTCGCGACTCCTCCGCGGCGACTGGCCGAAGAGCATCGACGAGATGGAAGAGCACATGGCTTCGAGAAAGATTTGACCGCCAAGGCGCCAGGGCGCCAAGAGAGTTGGATCTGAACCATCCCTCACTTGGCGACTTGGCGCCTTGGCGGTAAATCTCCTTCTCGAATCAGCCCGCGGCGGGCGCTTCCAACGATTTGCCCGACGGCAGCTCGCTCGCTTGCAGCGGCGCCTCGCCTTTGATGCCGAGCACCTCGTACGTCATGACCGGCTTGAGGCGGCCCTTCACCGTGATCTCTTTCACGGGGCGCGCGTCGATTTTTTCTTTTACGAGCTCGTACGTGTCGTCGCTGATGAGGATCGCGACGCCGAGATCTTTCGTGCTGCTCTCGAGGCGCGACGCGAGGTTCACCGGATCGCCGATGACCGTGTACTCCATTCGCTTCTCGCTCCCGATGTTCCCCGCGACGACGACGCCGGTGTGAATGCCGATGCCCGTGCGGAGCGGCGCAATCCCGCGCTCTTTCAGGCGCGTGTTCAGGTGCACGAGCGCGTGGCGCATGCGCACCGCGGCGCGGACGGCGTGGATCGGATCGTCCTTCTTCGGAACGGGCGCGCCGAAGACCGCCATGATCGCGTCGCCGATGTACTTGTCGACGACGCCGTCCTCCTCCATCACGATCCCGACCATCTCGGTGAAGTACTCGTTCAAGAGGCCGACGAGCGCTTGCGCGTCCATCTTCTCGCTGATCGTCGTGAAGCTGCGGATGTCGGTGAAGAGGATCGTCACCGGGATCGACGCGCCGCCGAGCTCCACGGTTCCGTTCATCAGGTGATCGACGACCGCCGACGTGACGTACTTGCCGAACGTCGTGCGGAGCTTGTCGCGCTCTTTGAGCCCGTCGACCATCGAGTTGAAGCCGTTCGCGAGATCTTCGAGCTCGTCGCCCGTCTTCACGCCGATGACGTGCGCGTACTCCTGCTGCTCGAGCTTCTTCAGCGCCGTGTTCACGCGCCGGAGCGCGGTGGACATGACGGAGGCGACGCGCCATCCCATGAAGACCGAGACGCTCGCCGCGACGAACAAGATGAGCATCACCTTGAGGAGGTTCCATCGAACGATGGTGCGAATGTCGGTGACGTCGAGGACCGCCGCGGTCGCGAAGCTGTCTTTGATCCCCTTCATCGACTCGGGCTCCCACCGAATCGCGACGTGCACGCGGTCGCCGACTTCGAGGACGACCGGCGTGTCGAGCGTCGTGAAGCTCGCCTCCTTCAAGTACTTCGTCGTCGTCATCGTCGGCTCGGCCGAGGCCGGCGCGAAAATAGCGAGCTGCAGTCCGAACTTTTGGCCGGCGTTGTCGAGGAACTGGCGGTTGATCGGCAAGCAGACGACGACGGCTCCGCCGCCCTTCACCGGCGCGGCGATCATGTACGCGGGCGGCGCGTCTTTCGCGTCCTCGCAGCCGTGGCGCGTCACCGTGCGCACCTCTTGTCCGTTGAGCACCGCGCCGAGCTCGGGCATCACGCCGAGATCGGTCGGCGGGTGCATGCAGCCGAGCTGCGACACGACCTTCCCCTGCGCGTCGACGAAGAGGATGTCGATGTCGGGGTACACCTTGGTGAAGTCGTCGCCGAGATCCTTGAGCATCGCGACGTCTTTCGTCTCGAGCGCGCGGTGCGTGTCGGAGTCGGTCGCGATGACGTCGGCGGCGAGCCGGAGCAAGAGGATGCTGTCGTTGAACTCGGTGCGGAACGCCTTCTCCGCTTCGACCACGCGATCGTCCGCCTGATCGATGAGCTGGCGCTGCAAGAGCCAAGAGAGGATGGGCAGCGACGCGAGCGTGACGACGATCGGCAGGCACACCAGCGCGGCGAGCTTCGAGCGAACGGTCTTCAGTCGGAACATGAGCGCATCGCCTCACGTTGGATCGTAACGGAATCAGCGGGCGGTCGATCGGATTTTCCGGCGCCACGCGCGCGAGGCGAAGAGCGCCGCCAACACGACGGCAGCCGCGTCGTCCGTGGCCGTTGCGCCGCGCGATCCGCCGCGCGTCGTGCATCCGCCCGCTGCCGAGACGGTCGCCGGGCGATCGGCGGTGGCGTCGGGCGCGCTCGCGTCGGCCGTGACGTCGGCGTCACTCCCCGCATCGGGTGCCCCGAGCAACGCTTCGACTCCGGGCCAGTAGGTCGCGCACGTCGCGCCGGTCGGCGTCGACGAGGCGCAGGCGAGCTGCGCGAGATCGCGTGCGCGGTAGAGCGGCGCGAACGATCGTCCGTCGTCGGTCGAGATGCCGATGGTGAATCCGTCGGTGGTCTCGGTGCCGCACGCGTGGAGCCCGACCCGCGTCCACGTGAGGCAGCGCGCGGCGATCGCGCTCCGCTTCGTGAACGCGAGGTCGGCCGTGCTCGCGACCCACACGCCGTCACTCGGTCCGCCGACGGCGACGCGCGTCCCGTCCGGTGAGAGCGCGAAGCCGAGGAGGTTCGCGGTCGCCGTGAAGACGTCGCGCCACGTCGTGCCGCCGTTGGTGCTGACGGCGAGGCGGTCGCCGCCGTGGGCCTCGAGGCGCAGATAGACCCGGTCGGCGTTCGTCGGATCGATCGCGGCGATGTACGGCGCGCGCGCGCCGCGCATGTCGAACGACGACGAGCCCCACGTGACCCCGCCGTCGTCGGAGCGCGCGATGACGCCGAAGAGCGGGAACGCGCCGACGCCGCTCGCGTAGACGCGCTGCGGGCGCGACGGTGCGACGTCGACGGTCGCGGGCGCGAAGTCTTCGGGCAAGAGATCGCCCGGCGCGCGCCACGTGCGTCCCGCGTCGCGCGACTCGGCGTACGTCGCTTGGAAGCCTCGCTGCGACGTGTCGAGCGCGGCGGCGATCGCGACGACGTGCATCGCGTCCGCGCGGTCGACCGCGACGTCGACGACGTAGTGACCGGCCAGCGGATCGCCGACGCGATCCCAAGTGCACGCGCGGTCGGTCGTCCGCGACAGTCCGTCGGGCAGCCCCGCGACGAGCGCGCCGCCCGCGCCAATCGCGATCGCGGGATCGAAGCCGCCCGAATATCCAACCGCGCTCTCGCACGTCCATCGCCACGTGGCTCCGCGGTCGGTCGACTGCACGACGCCGTACGTCGTCCGCGCGACCAGGCGCGCCGCATCTTCCGGATCGACGACGAGCTGACCCGCTTGCGGGAATCGCCCGTTCGCTCGCGCGTGGCCGCCCGCGAGAACGAGCGCGCCGACGCACGACGCGACGAGGGCGCGCGCCGGGACGGGTGATCGTCGTCCTACCATTTGCATTCAGCGATTCTCTCAGTAGAAGAGGCGCTCCCATGGCGCAACGGCGTCGTGGCTTATCCGAGGGAGGGTCGATTCATGAAGATTCGTTGGGTAGTGGGCATGCTTGCGGCGTCGACGCTCGCGAGCACGATGGCCGCGTGCAGCGGCGACGACAACGTGGTGGCGACGCCGTCCGACGGCGGAGCGATCGACGGCACGACGAACGATGGCGGCACCGGCGTCGACGGCGGTAACGACGGCGGCGCGGATGCGGCAAAGGGCTCGGCCGACATTCAGATTCTCACGATCTCGGACTGGCACGGCCAGCTCGATCCGATCTCCGAGAACGACTCGATGGGGGTGAGCCAGTCGTACGGCGGCCTCTCGGTGCTCTCGACGTACTTCACGCAAGAGAAGGCGACGAACCCGAACACGCTGGTTCTCACGGCGGGCGACGAGTTCGGTGCGACGCCGCCGCTGTCGGGGATCTTCGAAGACAAGCCGACCGTCCTCGCGCTCAATCTGCTCGGGCTCGCGGCCGACACGTTCGGCAATCACAACTTCGACAACGGCACCGACTTCTTGAAGGCGCGCATCGGCGAGGCCAACTACAAGTTCGTGTCGACCAACCTGACGAACGTCTCGACCGAGCTCGGCGCCGCCGTGGTGACGCCGTACCTGATCCTCTCCGTCGGCCAGACCGATCCGAAGGTGAAGGTCGCGCTCCTCGGGATCACGAACCCCGACGCGCCGGATCTCGTGTTTCCCGGCGTGCTCAAGACGATCACGGTGAAAGAACCGATCGCGGCGGCGAACGCAGCGGCGGTGCAAGCGCGCGCGGCGGGCGCGGACGTCGTGGTCGCGCTCGCGCACCTCGGCGCGACGGGCAAAGACATGAACAACATGCCGACGGGTCCGCTCGTCGACTTCGCGAAGGGGCTCACCGGCGTCGACCTCGTCGTCGGCGATCACACCGACTTCGTCGTGAACGGCACCTTCGGCTCGGCGCTCGTCGTCGAGAACCGCAGCAAGGGCCGCACGTACGCCAAGATTCAGCTCAAGGTGACGGCGGGCGCGCTCGCGTCGAAGACGGCGACGATCGTCGATCCGCTCGCGGTGCAGACGGCGCTCCTCACGGGCTGCGACGCGGCGACGTGCACGTGCCCGACGATCGCGTGCCCGACGGGCTTCACGTGCAGCAGCGCGACGGCGGGCTCGTGCCGGAAGACGGTCGTCACGCCGGATCCGGCGGCCGACACGCTCCTCATGCCGTACCGCATGCAGCTCGCGACGAAGTTCGACGTGAAGGTCGGGACGATCGCGACGCTCTTCGCTCGCGACTCGTCGCAGGCCGAGCGCCTGGGCGAAGTGCCCATCGGCGATCTCGTCGCCGACGCGATGCTCGCGAAGTACAAGATGCAAGGCGTGCAGATCGCCTTCACCAACGGCGGCGGCCTCCGCGCTCCCCTCCCGTCGTCGTACGCGCCCGCGGACACGACGCTCCACCGCGTCGGCGGTGCGTACAACCAGACGCCGCCGTTCGATCTCGTCGTCGGCGACATCTACACGGTGCTCCCATTTGGCAACTCGTGCGTCGTGCGCAAGATCACCGGCGCGCTCTTGTGGCAGGTGCTCGAGAAGGCCGTGTTCGCCGAGCCGGCGCGCTACGGCGGCTTCTTGCAGATCGCGGGCTTCAAGTACACGTACTCGATCGGCGCCGCGCCCGGATCGCGCATCCAGTCGGTGACGCTGCTCGACGGGACGGCGAACGGAACGCCGATTCTGAACGACACGACCCAGTACACGATCGTGACGAACGACTTCACGAACGCGGGCGGCGACGGTTACGCGATGCTCAAAGAGACCATGCCTTCGCCGACGCGCGACATCGTGGCGGACGTCCTCCTCGCGTCCATCAAGGCGAACACGCCGATCACCGTCCCCACCGCGGGCCGGATCACGCAGTTGCCTTGAGCTTCAGCCTCGCGAACAGACGCCACGCGAGCACGAAGCCAATCGCGTTCAGCATCGCCGCGGCATAGAACGCCGCGCCCGGGATCCGCGGCACCGCGGTCTCGGGCGCGAAGCGTGCGAAGAGCGACGTCGCGAGGATCGGTCCGAAGATCGCGGTGAGGCTCTGCAAGCTCACGAGCGTCCCCTGCAGCTCGCCCTGCTCGGATGCGCCGACCTCGCGCGTGAGGATCGCTTGCACGGCTGGCCCCGAGATGCCGCCGATCGCGAACGGAAAGATGAGCACGTACATCATCCAGCCCTCGGTCGCAGCGCCCATCGCGATGTAGCCGGTGACGCTGAAGACGAGCCCCACGAGCACCGCGCGTGGCTCGCCGAGCTTCGGGATCGCGACGCGAACGAGCCCGGCCTGCACGAGCCCGCTCGCGAGGCCGACGACGGCGAGCGAGATGCCGATGTTGAAAGGGCTCCAGCCGAAACGCGCCTGCGTGTGCAAGGCCCAGACGCTCTGCAGGATCATCTGCGCCGTGTACGCGCAGATGATCGTTCCGCTGAGCCCGAGGAGCGTGGGGCTTCGCGTGAGGTTCTTCAGCGACGCGAGTGGGTTGGCGCGTCGAAACGAGAACGCGCGCCTGTTCTCGGGCGCGAGCGACTCGGGGAGAACGAAGAGGCCGTAGACGACGTTCAGCCCGTTGAGCCCCGCGGCGACGACGAACGGCGCGCGCAGGCTGACGCCGCCGAGGAGACCGCCGAGCGCCGGGCCGATGATGAAGCCGAGACCGAACGCGGCGCCGACGAGACCGAACGCCGCCGCACGTTTCTCCGCGGGCGTGACGTCGGCGATGTACGCGGTCGCGGCGGAGAAGCTCGCGCCCGTCGCTCCGGCGATCACGCGGCCGACGACGAGCCACGCGAGGTTGGGGGCGAGCGCGAGCAGCACGTAGTTGAGCGCGGCGCCGAGGAGCGACGACAGAATGACGGCGCGCCGTCCGAAGCGGTCGCTGAGCGCGCCGAGGATCGGCGCGCAGACGAACTGGACCGCGGAGTAGAGCGCGACGAGCGCGCCGAAGTAGCGCGACGCGACGGTGAGATCGCCTTCGATGATGTCGTCGATGAGGCGCGGCAGCACCGGAATGATCAGCCCGATGCCGAGCGTGTCGAGCAGCAGCACCACGAAGATGAAGGCGACGCTGGCGTTCTTCGGTGCGGCCATGCAGGAGTCCTCTCTTAGCAGAGAGCTGGTAGCTTCGACGCGGTGAAGCCGCCGAAGGATTGCCCTTGCTGCTCGGGTCTCGGCTACGCGGCGTGCTGCGCGCCGATGCACGCGGGCGCGCGCGAGGCGGGGACGCCGGAGGCGCTGATGCGATCGCGCTATGCGGCGTTCGCGCTCGGCCTCGGCGCGTACCTCGTGCGCACGCTCGCGTCGACGCATCCGGACCGCGCCGCGCCGCGCGATGTCCTCGCGCACGAGCTCTCGCGTGCGCACCAGCGGCAGCGCTTCCTCGGCCTTCGCATTCTCCACACGGCGACGAAGGGCGACGAAGGCGAGGTGCTGTTCCACGCGCGCGTCTTCGAGCGTGGCGCGGATCGGTCCTTCGCGGAGCTCTCGACGTTCGTGAGGGAAGGGGACGCATGGCGGTACGCCGACGGCCTCCTCATGCCCGCCGCGAAGCTCCCGCGCGATCTCGAGGCGCTGACGCGCGACGCGTTCGTCGCTTTGGCAGGGTGATCGTTCGCTTCGCACTTGCGGCCGCGCGCGGCGCGAACAAAGGTGCTCCCATGGCTTTTCGCAACCCCGCCGACCCGAACGCTCTCGTCTATGTCGCCTTCAATGGGCACGTGATCGCGCTTCGACCCGACAACGGCGAACGCGTCTGGTCGCACGACGGCGAGACCGGCCTCTCGCGCGTGCTCGTCGAAGGTGAGTTCGTTTACGTGCTCCAGTCGCTCTCGGTCGTTTGCCTCGATGCCGCGACCGGCCGTTTGATCTGGCAGGCCGGATGCGACGCCGGATACACTCTGCTCGTCCACGGCGGCCGCGTCTTCGTCGGCGGTCACGGCGCGATCCGCTGCTTCTCCGCGGTCGACGGCACGCCGCTGTGGTCCGACGGCTTCAAGGGCCTGGGGCTCGGCGCGGTGGCGATCGCGGTCGACGGCGCGTCGTCGCAAGCCGACAACTGACGTTCAGGGTCGCGCGCGCGATTGGCAGAGCCCGAACGCGGCGCCTTGCGGGTCGTGGCACGGCACGATCCGATCGCCGTTCGGGAGCGTCGACGCGCCCGCGAGGACCTCGCCTCCGCGCGCGCAGACCTTCGCGATCGTGCCGTCGATGTCGGCGACGTAGAAGAAGTAGAGCCAGTGCGTATGGACGCCGGGCGCGCGCGCGGTGTTCGCCATGCTCCCGACCGGCTCGCCGGCGCCGTCCCACGCGAACATCCGGTATCCCCCTTCGGGATCCGCGACGTCGATCGTCCCCGCGGGCGTCCATCCGAAGAGCTCGGTGTACGCCGTCCACGCGCGATCGAGATCACGAGTGTGATGGTGGTGCCACGCGACCGGCGAGTGACGCGGCCTTCGCGTGCTCGCGCGCATCGCCACCACCGCGCCCGACGGATCGCGAAGCGTGGCGTACGCGGTGCCGTCCTTCGTTTGCACGGTCGGCCCGAGTCGTTCGCTCCCGAGCGCGAGCAAGCGAGTGACCGTCGCGTCGAGATCCGCCACGCCGATCTGACCGAGCCAGTGCGGAGGAGCGCCCCGAGCGCGCGCCTGCTCGTGCAAGAGCCAGACGGCGATCGTCGACGGCTCCTCCGACGAAGGCGCTTCGGTGAAGTCGAGGCCGACGACCTCGGAGTAGAAAATCCGCGCGGCGTCCGGATCGGTGGTCCTGAGATCGTATCGGCAAAACGCGCTGCTCGTCATTGCGTGCGTCCTCGTCTACGAGGTGGCAGGCCGGAATCCGGCGACGCCGTGCATGAAAAAACAAACAGCCACGAAGATCGTCGGTCGCATCGCATCACGATACGCGCGATGCTCCGAGCATGTCGACCTCGCGCTCCGCGAAGATGCCCACCCTCTTCATCCCGCACGGCGCAGGCCCGTGCTTCTTCATGGAGTGGACGATGGGCCCGAAGGACTCGTGGGAGAGGCTCGCGAGCTGGCTCCGCGGCATCGACGGCTCGCTCCCCGAGCCCCCGCGCGCGCTCCTCGTCATCTCCGCGCATTGGGAGACGACGGTGCCGACGGTGCTCGCGTCGAGCCATCCGCCGCTGCTCTTCGACTACTCCGGCTTCCCGCCGCACACGTACGAGCTCACGTGGCCCGCGCCCGGATCGCCGGAGCTCGCGTCGCGCGTCGGCGCTCTCTTGTCCGCGGCGGGAATCGAATCGACGACCGAGACCACGCGCGGCTTCGATCACGGCGTCTTCGTTCCGCTGAAAGTCGCGTATCCCGACGCGAAGATCCCGACGGTGCAGCTCTCTCTTCGAGCGGGCCTCGATCCGAAAGCGCACCTCGCGATCGGACGGGCGCTTGCGCCGCTGAGAGACGAAGGTGTGCTGATCGTCGGCAGCGGGCTCAGCTTCCACAACATGGGCGCGATCAAGAGCGGCAGCGGCGGCCCCGCCTCGCTCGCGTTCGACGGATGGCTCTCGAGCATCGTCGAAAAGGATCCCGCGACGCGAGACGCCGAGCTCGCGGCGTGGAGCCAAGCGCCGTCGGCGCGCGACAGTCATCCGCGCGAAGAGCATCTGCTTCCGCTGATGGTCGCCGCAGGCGCCGCGGGCGCCGATCGCGGAAAATCCGTCTTTCGCGACGTCATCATGGGCATGACCGTCTCGGCGATCCGCTTCGGTTGACGAAGGCGCCGACGCGCGCACATGGATAGGACGTGGTCGTGTCGTCCGCGAAGATGGTCGTGAGGTGCGTGGTGATGGCCCCGTGGTCGCGAGAGCTCAGTGCGTGCCCGCGAACGTCGCGAGCGCGTAGATCTTCGCGTCGGGGAAGAGCCTGCACCCGGCGACGTGATCGCCGTGACCGTGCGTGAGGGAGATCGCCGACACAGACGACGCCGCGAGCCCGCGCCGACCGAGCGCCGCCAAGATCGCGCTGATCGCCCCCGCGGCGATGACCAGCACCACCGCGACGAGACCGACCCACTTGAGCACGCGCTTCATGGCGGCGTCGCGCGGAAAGAAGTCCACGACGCGCCGGACACCATTCGCTGGAGCCACACCGCCAGCTCCGCTTTCACCGCTTCGTCCGTCGACGAGCTCGTGACGACGTGCCCCTTTCCCGGGACGACGAACGACGCCGTGTTGAGGAGCCGCGCGAAGCTCGACTCGAAGCCGAGGAGCCAAGCGACGACGTCCTGTTCGCTCGCGCCGTAGAAGCCGGGCAGCACGTGGTCGACCTCGTACGAGAGGAACGCGAAGCGCGTCTCGGCGTACTTCGCGCGATCGTAGAGGAACAGCGCCTCGAGCCCTGTGTCGCAGTACGGGCAATCCGGCGGCAAGCGAACGTTCCACGACGCGGGATACCCCGCGCCGCCGACGCCGGGGCCGGAGTCGTCGATCACGTCGGTTCGGACGCCGAACGCGCGCGCGACGAAGTCGTGATTGAGGAGCGCGCCGAACCCGCCGGCGCTCTGTCCTGCGAGCCAGACGTGGTCGACGGATGGGAACGCGGGCCCAAGCTTCGCGAGGAACGCGTCGAGGTTTCGCGCGCCAACGTGATGGGTCGGCGTCGGCGTGCCGTTCACGTCGTAGATCGCGACGTTGCTCCCGGCGTGGAGATCGCCGGTGCAGTACGGGACGAAGACGTAGCTTGCGTCGGCGAACGCGTTCGCGGCGTCGTCACGCCGAAAGAACGACGACGCGAGCAGCTCCTCTTTCGCGAGCTGCGCGAGCCCATAGCCGTGCACGATGTTGATCGCGGCGTGCGACGTCCAGCATGTCTCTCCGTCGACGCACGCACCACCGCCTTCGAGAAACACGAGCAGGTGCTTCGCGCCGGGGTGCACGTTGACCGCGACGCCCGTCGACGTGCCGTTGGCGCAACGCGAGCTCGGGAAGTCGAGCCACGTCCACACGTTGGGCGCGCCGAGCGCGGCGGCGGGGGCCGCGCTCGGATGCGCGGGTGCTCGAGGAGCGCCGCTTCGCGGTTCCGGCGACACGGACTCCGGCGACGGCGGCGTGAGCGCGTCGTGACCGCAGCCGACGGCGGCGAGCGCCGAGGCACACGTCACCAATGCGAGGAAGCGTCGTCGAGCCATCGCGTTCCAGCGCGGTCCATACTCGAAGGAGCGTTGGGCGCACAGGCTCGCGTGGGCGGTGTCTCAGTGCGGGACGTGGATCCCGAGGCGCGCGCAGGTGCGCTGGCAGAGGCCGAGCGGCGCGTTCGGTGTCGAGCGTGATGTTGCCGGAGTACGGGTCGCATCCGGCGAGCGATTGCTCCGCGGAGCGAGATCGCGATGGAGGCACGCGGCGCGGCTCAGGGTGCAGCGCAAGAGGTGCTTGTGCCCGGGATCGTAAAGCAGCTCGAGCGCCGTCTCGCGGGACAGAGCAGGGCGCGCAGCTGCGTCGTGTAGGCGTTGTTCGACATCGAGATCTTCGCTGCGACGACGTCGTCGCGTCGCGAGCCCAGGCTACGCCCCGACGCGTGCCGTTCCCGGAGTATCCTTTCCGCATTCCGATGCGATATGTGCGAATCCTTCCGATGAGGCGACGATGAAGCGCTCCGGGACAAAGCAAGAGGGCGAGTCGGCGTCACAGTTGATCAGCAAGAAAATCGCCGAGCTCGGCGACTGGCGCGGCGAGACGCTCGGCCGGATCCGCGCTCTGATCAAAGAGGCAGACCCCGACATCCTCGAAGAGTGGAAGTGGATGGGGACGCCGGTCTTTTCGCACGACGGGATCGTCTGCACCGGCGAGTCCTACAAGAAGGTCGTGAAGATGACGTTCGCGAAGGGCGCCTCCCTGAAGGATCCTGCGCGCCTCTTCAACTCCAGCCTCGATGGGAACGTGCGACGAGCCATCGACATCCACGAGGGCGAGAAGATCAACGCGCCCGCCCTCAAAGCGCTCATCCGCGCGGCCGTCGCGCTCAACGTTTCAGGCAAGAAGGCTGCGCGCCCCAAGCGCGGAGCAGGCTGATTTCTCGGTCGCGTTTGCGCCGTCGCTCATTTGCCGACGCGCTCGCGACCGCCGTAGCTCCGACCTCCTTCAGCTCACGACTCGACGAGCATCACGATCGTCGACGGACGAACGCCGTCGTGTTTCATCGCGGCCGCCGCCTCTGGCGACTCCAGCATCTTCTGCAAGACGCTCATGTCGGGGGTCTCCACGATCAGGCCGACGCGATTCGTCTTCGTCGGATCGACGAACGTACGCACCGTCATCCCGAGGCCCCCAAAGACTTCTTTGCGCTTCGCCGAGCTCAGCCAGTGTGCAACGTCGTCGACTTCGTGGGAAATCATGACCGTTTTCATGAGGGCCACCGTACATCAGGAGCCACCCGAGATGGCGCGAAAACCCCCATTTCTCCCGAGAGAAACGGGGCCTTGGTCGGGGAGATGGGATTTGAACCCACGACAACGAGCACCCAAAGCTCGTGCACTACCGGGCTGTGCGACTCCCCGTTGGACGCATCGTCCATAGCACACGGACATCGTCGCGCAGAGCGACGGAGACCATCAAACCTTCCCGTCTTCCCGCCTCCCTGTGAATCTCGAAAAGCGAGACGCGCGCTACCCCGCGCGAACCGCCGCCAACGCCCGCGCGAACCCGCTCGGCGTCGCGCGAAACGCGACGTAGATGTGATCCCGATCCGTCTCGATCGCGCGAATCCCAACGAGCGGCGTGACGATCTGCAAGATCTTCCTGAGGCGTGAGTTCTGCGCGATCGCCGGCACCTTCATCAGGTCGACGACGATGCGATCGCCATCGGCCTCGACGATCGCCGGCGGCCGCTTCGGAATGAACTTCACCAAGTTTCCCGGCTTCGACAGATCGAGCGCGCCGCTCTTGATCAGCGTCGCGATCGGCGCGTCGCTCTCCGCGAGCAGCGCGAGCTTCACCTCGCTCAGTCGCACGCCGATCCGAATCGAATCGGGCGCGATGTCGACCTCGTCGATCCGAATCGCTGCCGTCGCGCGCAGCGGCGTCCCCATCGCGTCGACCGAGGCGCTCAGCCGCAGCGCAGGCGGCGCGCTCCCGATCTCGATGTCCTTCGGCGCTTTCTTCCCGAGCGGAGCTTGCGACGTGAGGTACCGCAGCGCAGCCAGCGGGATTCCGAATCGCAACCCCGCCGCGTTCACCGCGGCTTTCAGGATCTCGTCCGGGTTCTTTCGTACGTAACCGACGGCAGCTTGAAGGAGCGCGCGAGGATCGATCTTCGGCATGTGGAAGGGCGAGGCTAGCACCCACGCATCGCGCCTTCGCTCGATTTTGCGATGCCGCGGCGCGCTATCGCTCGGAG
>JAYVXB010000540.1:0-4526 GCA_043785585.1 Deltaproteobacteria bacterium
CGGATGTCATCGTCGTCGGGGCGGGACCCGCAGGATGCATCGCCGCGGAGCGCCTTCGTTCGCGCGGACTGAGTGTCGTGCACCTCGAAGCGGGACCGCGCCTGCCGAAAGGGCAGCCTGCCCCGGAGGTCGATCCGCGCGCGTGGACGTACCGCGCCGAGGGGGGCTCGTTCGACTGGTACCGCGTACGTGCCGTCGGTGGGCGCGCGCTGCTGTGGGGCGGGTGGTCGTATCGATTCGACGATCACGTGCTGCGACGCGCGGGGTTTCCGTATGGCGCCGCATCGCTCGCGGCGGCGTATGACGATATCGAGCGCCGCCTCGACGTCGTCGACGGGATCATCGACGAACGCTACGCGCGCGCGGCGAGTGCCCTTGATCTCCGCATGCTGCCAAAGCGAGCGCCGCTCCTCGCCGATCGACGCGTGTGGACGCCATGCGGTACCGAGACGGCGAGGCGCGCGCGAGTGAACGCCGTCGCGCTTCGGATCGAGCACACGAACGGACGCGCACGCGCGCTCGCTTGCCTCGACCTCCGCAAGGGAACTACGCGCATGATCCGAGCGCGCGCCTTCGTGCTGGCAGCGTCGCCCATCGAGACCGCACGCGTCTTGATCGAGAGCCACGTCGGAGGCGCGGGATCGCGCATTGGCCGCGGCCTGGTCGATCACCTCGTCGCGAGCTACCTGCTGATCGAGCCGCGCCCCGCGCCATCTCCCGATGGACGTGGTCCGTTCCCCGGTTGTGCGCTCGTCGAGAGCTTCGCCAACCTCGACGCGCGGAGCGAGCGATCGTACGCGGGAGGCTTCTCCATCGAGGTGACGGGTCCCGTGCCGCTCGAGACGTTCGGCGTCGAGCGCATGGTCCCAGCCGACGAAGTCGGTAGGCATTCGGTCACGCAGATCCACGCGCTCGGCGAGAGCTTTCCGCACGACGCGCGCTACGTCACGATCGACGCCGAGCGACGGGATGCGCTGGGAAGGGCGATCCCCGTCATCCACATCGCGTCGTCGGCGGATGACGAAGCGCTCGCGGCCGACATGAAGCAGGCCTGCGTCGGTTTCGCAGACGCCATCTCCGTCCGTGGTAGCCGGCTCGTTCCGTTCGCCGATCCTTTGCAGGCAGGCGCCGGTCACGAAGCGGGCACGTGCGCAATGGGAGCGGGGGACGACTCCGTGTGCGACGCAGATGGTCGTCTCCGCGCGCTCGCCAACGTGTGGATAGCGGATGCCTCGGCGTTCCCCACGTCCGGCGACCGCCACCCCACGTTGACATTGCTCGCCCATTCCTTGCGCGTCGCCGACGCTGTCTCGGCGAGCGCGTGAGTGGGGGCCGGCAACATTGGCAGGCATCGGAACTACTCGCGCCGTTCCGCGCAGCGCTCTGTCGTCACTCGAACGATTTGATCAAAGCCTCGAGACGAACGCGAATGGACTTGTCATGCCGCGTGATGGGCGGAACCGCGCGCTGGATGTCGAGCAGCTCGTAGACGGCCATCTGCGCGGCGCGCACGGAATACTCGACAGTGAACACGACATCGTCCGGAATCTCGACGAACTGGCTGACGAACGCGAGGTTCTTCGAGGTGCGCGGCACCGGCAACGGGCGGTCAGTACGGGTGCGCGGCATGAACATGCTGGTGATGTACGGCATCCTGCACGGAATGCAGTTCGCTCCGTCGACCACGTCGCTATCGAACCGAAGGTGGCCGCAGAGCTCGCGCAGGATTTCTTCACCCGTGCAGTCGGCCATTGCTTTGGCGACGTAGTCGCCGACTCGGTCGGGAAATAGGGAATATCCCCAGAACACTTGCACGTCCGCGGGCTGGTTCGCGAAGTGCGGTTGGTGAGCCAGCACGATGGACATCAGCCAGCTCGAGTCTTTGAATGTGACGAGCCCGCCCGTGCCCGGCTCGTTGCGACTGAATCGTGTCATCTCGTCGAAGAACGCTGGATTGCGCAGCGTGACGGTGAAGGACTCCCAGGACGACTGTGCGACGCTGCGATTGAAGGCCGCAGGGTTTCCGAAGTCCGGCCGATCTTTGGCGAGTTTCTCCCAGAGCGCCCAGCCGCCGCTGTCGACCTTCGTCAAACGCTCGGGCGCTTGCGTCATGGATCCGAGGCTGGAAGCATCGGTCATCGAGCCGTTCTGGAAGAAGACCGCGTCGCCGTCCTGCACCTCGATGACGTCGCTCTCGTCCTGCCGCTGACAACGAATGGCGGTCACGACGAAGAGGCCGTCGACCATCTCGTGATGGAGATCGGTCACTGTGCACCCCGCGACGAAGCGGACGTCCCGCGCGGCAAGCCAGCGTTGCAGCGGGCGAACCAGCGAGTCGTACTGGTTGTAGATCGTTCGTTTGACGCCGGCGAGGGTCTCGATCCGAGAGAACTCGAGCATGAAGCGATGGAGATAGCGCTTGAATTCGACGGCGCTGTGCCACGGCTGGAATGCGAATGTCGTAGCCCACATGTACCAAAATTCGGTTTCGAAGAACGCGGGGGATAGCCAGTCGGTGATCCGGCTCGCGCCGAGCAAGTCCTCATCGGCGCCGCTCAGCTTGAGCAGCTCCACACGGTCTTGCATCGAAAAGCCCATGGAGCTCACTGGCACCTTCGCCCGGCGGCGATCGACGAGCCGCGCCATCGAGTGGGCCTCGTGCTTTTCGTTGAACTCGACCGTCTCTTCGAAGACGGTTTTGTCTTTGGAGGTCGCGGACGGGATCGACTTGAAGAGATCCCACGTGCATTCGTAATTGTCGGTGGTGAGCATGCGACCGCCGCGCATCGAGTAGCCGTGCGCGAGATCGCCGTTGGCGTCCAGGCTGCCGCCCATGGCAGGCGCCGCTTCGAAGATGGTGATTTGCTCGCCAGACACACCTCCGTCGCGAATCATGAATGCGGCTGCGGCGAGCGAACCGATGCCGCCGCCGATCAAATAGGCCTTCGAGCTCGAGTTCGCTTTCATCGGGGAAGATCTCCTGGTTGTGGTCTCTTCAGTGCGCGGACGAGGGGGGCCTTTCCGAGCGGTGTTCGCGGGATCGCGGCGATGTGCGCGACGACGACGTGCGGGCGCTTCGCACCGATGGCTTCGACACCTTCGGCGATTTCGCGCGCGACGAGCACGTCGTCGATCGCAGCGCCGCCGACCAGGTTCACGCGCAACAGCGCTTCGCCCTCTTGCACGACTTGCCATGCATCGACAGGGAGGCGCTCGAGCACCCGATGGAAGACGTTTGGGTGCACCGACACGCCGCGCACCTGAAGCACGTCTTCTTCGCGACCCTCCACCGCGCTCACGAGCGCGAACGGGCGCCCGCATTCGCAGGAGCGCGCGAGAGTCGCGAGGCGATCGCTCATCTCGTAGCGGATGAGGGGCTGCGTCCTCCGGAACAAAACCGTGACGAGTACCTTGGCGCCCACGACGCCAGGCGGCACCGGGCGGTTCTTCTCGTCGACGATCTCCGTGATGACGAGATCCTCGTAGAGATGGAGCGCACCATGGCGATCGCACTCGGAGGCGATGCCAGCCGGCTCCGTCGCGGCATAGACGTCGAACGGCTCGACGCCCCACGCCGATCGGATGCGCTCGCGCGTGTCCGGGGTGAGCACTTCGGAGGCCGACATCACGGCGCGTGGAGTGATGCGCAGGCGGCCCGCGAGCTGCTCGACGGCGAGGACCCTGAGCATCGAGGCGTACCCGACGAGCGACTCCGGTTGGAACGCGCCAAGCTCCGCGACGATGCGCGCGATCGGATCGGTCGCGTCGAGGCGCAACGTGCGCACGAATCGGCTCTCCAGCGTCGCGCCGACGATCGCCGACTGATGCCACGGCGTTCGCGAGCTGACGACCGCGACGCGGAGGCGACGGGTGAGGCCGACCGCGACGTGCGCCCAATCGTTTGCGCGCGCGTACGAGGCGAGCACGGTCGTCCATTCGTCGGCGTCGTGCAGAAAGATGCCGGGCGTCCCCGTGCTCCCCGCGGTGGCCGCGACCCAATAGCGATCGAGAAACCGCAGCTGCGCGCGATCGCCCGAGAGGTGCTCGCGCACCTGATCGAGTCGCACCTCGCGATCGGTGACGAGCTCGTCGAAGTGCTCCATGAGCGCAGCCTTCGACAGCACCGGGAGATCGCAGAGCGGCCGACCTTCGAGCCCGTGATGGAAGCGCGCGTAGAACGGCGAGCGCGCCGATGCGTACTCGCGGAGCTCTCGCAGCCCCGTCGTCTGGTGGTCTTCGAGATCGCGTCGCGTCCACGCGTCACGCCGCGCGAGCTGCCGACGCTTCCAGAGAAGGGCGATGAGTGTGCTCGTATTCACGGACGCCGGTCCTTCTTGCCGTCACGTAGCCTCGATGCCCGGTTGGCACGCGGGCGCCCGCGACGTCAGGGAACGTAGCGACGTAGCGTCTCGTTGCTCGCGAAGTAAAAGACATTGCCCTCGTCGTTGCGGCCGATGACCGCGGTCGCTTTGTCCACGGGCTTTGCCGTCACGGGGTCGATCGCCGCGCGGATGGTCGCGTCGTTC
>JAYVXB010000541.1:0-14071 GCA_043785585.1 Deltaproteobacteria bacterium
GGGCGCGTTGGGCGAGGTGAGCGACGCTCTGTGCTTCACACAGCCACTTCTGCGACATTCCCCGCCCGACGAACAGTCTTTCTTTGCCGAGAGTATGGAAGGATGATGTGGGGCTCAGAATATTCCGTGCCCGCGTGTCGTCGAACGCAGAAGGCGCGGAGTCGGGGGCGATCGTGCGAGGAGGGTTGCGAATGAAGGTGTCGAGGCTTGGTTTGGTTTCGGTTGGCCTGCTTTTGGCGGCATGCCAAGGCTCCATTCACACGGGGAGCGGAGCTGGCTCGCCGTCGTCGGGCGGAGGGCATGCGACCGCGACGAACCCGGCACCCGCACCCGCACCCGCACCGGCCCCCCTACCCAACGTGCCGCCGCCCGCCACGACGAGCCCGCACGCGACCGTACCTCCGACCGCGCCGAGCCCGAACCAGCCGCAAGCGCGCGGGATCGGGCGCCTCGCGCGCCTGGGGCTACGCAGCACCCCGCCGCCCGTCGTGGCGAACGCCGCGGCAACGAGGGACCCCAATTCGCCCCTGTCGGTGACCAAGATCCGCCTTCGCACGCCCAGCCCGTGCGGTCCTACCGAGGTCGCGCCGGGCGTCGTCGTCCACATCGACTGCCTCAAGTACCAGCCGCTCACCAAGGCGAAGTTCGTCTCGCCGCTCAAGCGCCTGCACCTCTTCCGCAAGCACGCCTTGTCGACGGACGCCGACTCGGTCAGCGGAAACGCGAAGCCGCCGGCCACGCCGCCGAAGCCGGGCACGCCGCCGACGACCGTGGGCGACGCGCCGCTCCCGGACGGCGTCGATCACCGCACCGACGGCACCGAAGGCCCGGTAAAAGATCAGGACGTCGTCGGCGCGTGCACCGGCTTCTCGCTCTCGACGACCGTCGACAACGCGATCCGCCGCCTCGGCAAAGCCGACGTCATCTCGCCGATGCACATCTGGTCGCACTACGGCTACCCGAACATGGGCAACGCGGGCGACAGCAACTACTTGAAGCCGCTCGCCCTCACGACCGAGTGGCCGTACGACCCGAAGCTCGCCTGCCGCATGTACAGCGGGCCGAACCAGTTCTCGTGCGGCGAGGAGTTCAGCCCGCACGTCACGCAAAACTCGGCGAGCAGCGACCCCGACGTCCAGGCGAAGATCAAAGACGCCGACGGCAAGGGCAAATACAAGATCACGAACATCACGCGCATCTACGACGGCTCGACGACGCCCGACACCGACGCGCTCGCCGCGGTGCTCGCGAGCGGCAAGGACATCTGGGTCGCGTTCACGATCCAGTCGTCTGCGTGGGGGTTGCGCGCGACGGCCGGCGGCGAGATTCCCGACTATCCGGAAGGGCCGGGCGGTGGGCACGCGGTCGTCCTCTCGGGATATCGGACGAAGAACGGCGCGCGCCAGTTCCTGGTTCACAACAGCTGGACGGAGAGGTGGGGCGGGCCCGAGAAGGGCTACGCCTGGCTCTCCGACAAGATGGTGAAGCAGTCGCTCCACGACGCGTACACGATCGCGGTGACGGATCTCAGCGCGCCGCCACCGCAGCCCACGCCCGATCCGACGCCGAGCGGCACGTGCCCGACCGGCTTCAGCAAGACCACCGACGATCCGGCGTGCCTCAAGAACTGCAAAGCCAACAGCGATTGCGGCGCGGACATGACGTGCGCGGCGTCGGGCACGGTCTCCGTTTGCGCGCAGACCAACCCGCTCACCGATGACGACTGCGCGGACGACGAGCTCGTCGACGACATCAAGAAGGTGTGCGCGACGATGTGCCCGGACGACTCGCGCAAGCACAACGACAAATGCGCAGGCGACAGCGGCGGCGGCGGCCCGAAGAAGTAACGCGCTTCACTTCGCAGCGTCGACAGGCTGCGATCGCAGTCCCGCGCGGAGAAATTCCGCCGCGCGGGACCACACCGCTTCGACCATGACGGGCTCGACGAGCATGTGCGTGACGCCGGCGATCGGGAGAAACTCGAACGTGCGCCCGGCACGCTCGAGCGCGTCGGCGAGCTTGAGCGAGTTCATGAAGTAGACGTTGTCGTCCGCGGTGCCGTGGACGACGAGGAGCGGGCGATGCGGTGTCGCGCGGCCGGCCCACGTGAGGAGCGACGCGGCGTCGTACGCCGAGGCGTTCGATTCGGGGAGGCCGAGGTAGCGTTCGGTGTAGCAAGTGTCGTAGTCGCGCCAGTCGGTGACGGGCGCGCCGGCGACGGCGACTTTGTAGACGTCCGGTCGCGCGAGGACGGCTGCGCCCGAGAACATGCCGCCGTACGACCAACCGTAGACGCCGACCCGCGACAGATCGAGCTCGCGGTATTTCGCGGCGAGCGCCTTCAGCGCGGCGATGTGGCCGTCGAGCGGGACTTCGAGCGCTTTGTTCTTGAGCGCGCGCTCCCACGCGCGGTCGCGTCCAGGCGTACCACGCGCGTCGATCCCGACGACGATCGCGCCGACCGCGTCGGCGATCCACTGCTCGAACAGGTAGCGCGACGCATCCGACGCGACGACGTTGACGCCCGGGCCGCCATACGCGGCGTCGATGATCGGGTACGACTGGCCGGCGACGAACGCACGCGGGCGGATGATCGCGACGCGGTAGTGATCGTCGCCGACGTCCGTGATCTCGAGGTTCGGCAGCGCGGGCGCTTCGACCATCGCCGGAATCTCGACCGGCGGATGTCCGCCGTTGACCCAGCGCGCGTCGTAACGCGGCATCGCGCCGCGCGTCGCGTAGCGCGTGACGAAGACGTCGTGGCCTTTGCCGAAGGTGGCGTGAACGTACTCGCCGGCGTTGCCGGCGATCGGCTTCGGCTCGCCGCCGGCGAGCGACACCGCGAAGACGCGCGCGTCGGTCGGCTCGCTGCTCGCTTGGACGATGACCGTGCTGGACGCGACGTCGAGATCGACGACCGCGTCGTAGCCGAAGTCCTTCTTCGTGAGCTTGCGAACGAGCGGACCTGCCTTGTCGCGCAGCTCGAGCTCCCACGCGCCGCCGCGCTCGCTCGACCAGAGGAACTGCTTTCCATCTGGCGTGAAGCGCGGGACGCTCGCGTCGAGGTTGATCCACGCGGAGTCGTGCTCCTTCACGAGCACGCTCGTCTTCCCCGTCGCCACGTCGACCGACAAGAGCTCCGCGTTCTGCTGCAACCGATCCATCACGTAGATCGTCAGCGGCGCGCCGCGCGACCACTTCACCGTCGCGACGTACGGAAACCGCTTCTCGTCCCACGCGATCCACGTCGTCGCACCGCCGCGCACCGGAACGATCCCGAGCCTGACCTCCGCGTTCGCCTTCCCCGCGCGCGGATACGCGCTCTCGTAAGGCTTCTGCTCCGGGTGCGATGGATCCGGAATCGTGAGCACCTCGACCTTCGACGTGTCGGCTTCCTCGTAGACGATCCGATCGCCCTCGGGCGAAAACCAGAAGCCACGCGATCGCGCGAGCTCCTCTTGCGCGATGAACTCGGCGACGCCATGCGTCCGCGTGTCGGTGCCGCCCTTCGTGACCGCGACGTCGGTCGGCGCGTCGACGCCGGCGAGGTAGACGTCGTTTCCGGAGACGTACGCGACGCTCTTTCCGTCGGGTGAAAAATGCGGATCGATCGCGCCGGCGTGGGCCTTGAGCTCGTGCGATTTCCCGCTCGCGCGATCGAAGACGAAGAGGCGCCCCGAGATCGGGACGAGGACCGTCGCGCCATCGTCGCTCAGCTCGAACATCGCGAGACCGCGCGCGCTGATGCGCATGCGCTCGCGTCGCGCCTTCTCCGTCGCCGAGATCGTCTCCGGGCCGGTGAGCAGCGCGTCGGCCGTCAGGATCTCGCGCGTCTGTCCGCTCGTGAGATCCGTCTCGAAGAGCGACTGCTTCGGATCGCGCGGGCCCGAGCGCAAGAAGAGCACCGCTTTGCCGTCCGGCGTCGGCTGCGCCCGCTGCGGCGCGCCCAGACGAAAGCGGCGCGTCGACGCGTATGTCTTCAGCCACGCGCGATCGATCGCGGCGGCGCGCGTCGCGGATGCGGGCGGCGGAGGTTTCGCCGCGGTCGACGTCGAGTTGGCGACGGCGGTGAGCGTCGTGCCGGACGGACGTGGCGTCGCCTCGACGCACGCGAGCGGGAGGAGCGAGAACGCGAGGATCGTGGCGCGGCGCATCGCGGGCAGGGTAGCCCAAACCCGCGCTACCGCCCGACCTGAAGCGAGAGTTGCCGAATGACGCCGACGATCCACCGCGACGTCGCCGCGTCCGTCGGTTGCGGGAAGCCGCCGCGCAAGACGACCGGCGTCCAGTCGACGTCGCGCACGCCGTCGCGATCGATCGTGGCGCGGAGGATCGCGCTGTACTCGTCCCGCCCGTCGAAGACGAAGTTGCCGAGGCTGTACGCGATGAAGCCGCGCTTGTAGTGCTCGGTACCTTGGAGCACGTGCGGGTGCGCGCCGATCACGAGGCTCGCGCCGGCGTCGATCGCCGCGTGCGCGAGCTGTTTCTGGATCACGTTCGCGTTCATCGACAGCTCGTAACCGGCGTGGAGCATCACGACGACGACGTCCGCGTTCGTTTTCGCCGTCGCGACGTCGCTCGCGATCCGCGCGGTGTCGGCCCACGCCACGCCCGCTCCGTCACCCTTCGCGTCCCAGCTCTTCGTGTCGAAGCCGCCGACGCCTTCGGTCGGGACATGCACGTAGCCGAGAAACGCGAGGTGTATCCCTTTCACGTCGAGCACCGCGGCGCGATGCGCGTCCGCTTCGCTCATCCCGGCGCCCGCGTGGAGGATGTTCGCCTTGTCGAGGAGCGACGTCGTGCCGCCGAGAAGATCGGGACCGAAGTCCATGATGTGGTTGTTCGCGAGCGATACGAAGTCGAGGCCGGCGTCGGTGAGCGTCGCGATCGCTGCGGGCGGGGCGCGGAACGTGAACGCCTTCTTCATCGGCGTGCCGCCGGTGCCGAGGACGCACTCGAGGTTGCCGACGGCGACGTCGGCGTCGCGGAGGATCGTCGCGACGGCCGCGAAGGGGGAGCGCGTGGGATCGCGCTCGTAGCGGATGCCGATCGTGCGCGCGAGCATGATGTCGCCGACGGCGGCGAGGGTGATGGGGGCGGGAGGGGGCGCGGGGGCGGAGGCGGAGGCGCTTGGGGTCGAGGTCGCGGGCGTGGGCGCGGGCGTGGGCGTGAGCGTGGGCGTGCGCGCGAGCGTGGGCGTGAGCGTGGGCGTGGGCGCGCGCGTGGGCGTGCGCGCGCAACATGCGAGCGTGACGAGAAAGACGACGACGGACGCTCGGTGCATCGATCGTCGATCGTAGCGCCGCGTGGCGTGAGCCGGAAACTTCGCGCTACCCGCCGACCGCGAACCGGAACGGCCACGACGTGTTCGTCGTGCCTTCACTCGCCGGGAATCGCCACGTCTTCACCTGGCGCACGACGCACCCTTCGACGCGCGGGTTGTGGATCGTCGATCCCGCGAGGCTCGCGCCCGTGACGCCGCCACCCATGTCGATCGACCACGCGATCGTCACTCCGCCCTTCAAGTTCGGATCCTTCTGCGCTTCGATCTCGTAGCAAGCGCGAAGCGCTCCCAGGTGCGCCATCACGACGCGACGGATCTGCTCCGGCGTGAGCCCGCCCTTCGCCGTGCCGCCGCCCGCGTTCGCCGCGAGCCCTTTCTCTCCCGGTCCACCCGGTCCGCCCGGACCGCCGCCCGGCCCCGTCCCGCCGCCCGTTCCGCCACCGCTCCCGCCGCTGCCGTTGCCGCCGCTCCCTTTTCCACCGGGGCCTCCCGATCCCGCGCCGTACCCGCCGCCGTTGCCCGCACCCCATCCCGTGTTGAGCGTCCCCGATCCGAACATCACGCCTTGCCCCGTGCCGCCGCCGCCGGGACCCGCGCCCTTCAATCCGGTACCCGGACCCGCGCCGAGGACGAGGTTGTTCGAGTTGAGCCCGCCGAGCGCCGCCGACACCGTATCGATGCTCTTCAGCGTCTGTTTGATCTCGTTGCCCGTGTCGGACATGAGGACGTCGCTGAGGCCGCCGTACGTCGTCGTCGGGCGCACCTCGCCGGGGATCTCGGTGTGGCTCGCCTTGCCGTTCAGCCCCGCTTTTCCTTCAGCGCCGGCGATCTTCTGACCGCCGCCTTGCGGCTTCGGATCTTTCGCGCCCGGATCCTTCACGCCCGATCCACCGCCCTTGTTGTCTTGCGAGACTTGCGTCGGCGGAGGTGGCGGCGGCTCGTCATCCGCGCGCTTGAGCAAGATGCGAAGCGCGTTGTCCTCGCCGAGAAGCTCGGGCGGCGCGTCGAGCGGTGGCGGCGTCATGAGCGCGCGCACGAGGCCGAGCCCGCCGAGATGGAACACCGCGCTCGACACGAGCGCGAGACCGACGAGCGCTTCGAGCTCGATGCGCCCCGATCGCATGTGCGCCGCGGGCGCCGTGTATTGAAAGAAGATCGAATAGAGGCCGTACTGCAGGAGCCCGTAGTCACCGGGCACGACGGGGATCGGCGCGTTCTGCATCGCGACCGGATCCTCGTCGCGGCCACGCAGCTTCATCACGCCAGCGACGACGCCGCGTGCGTCGACCTCCCATCCACCCGCGACCGCGCGGAGCGGCATGGTCGACACCGCCGAGCCGTCGGGGATCGCCGCCCTCGCGTCGTCGGCGACACCGAGGTGGTACGACTGACCGCGCTCGAGGAGGCGCACGTCGAGGATCGTGGTTCCCCAGACAGCGGCGACCCGAAGAACGTGAGACTGGCCGATCTCGGACACTCGATTCACCTCCTGAAGACGTACGGACTAGAAGCTTGGATCCTTTCGCGTCTCCGAAAGTTCCCCCATGAACGATCGATGACCGAGATCTCCGGCCGCAAACTCGGCACGCACACGACGCAGGAAGTAGACCAGCTGCGGGCTCTTCAGGCGCCCCTCGATTTCGAGCTCACCGAAGCGGATCGTCTGACCGCCGTCCCCCTGCTTCGTGATCGCGACGGCGCCTGCGTCGCTCGTGTCTTTCGCACCGACGCTCGCGGCGGTCGGGCTCGCGGCCGGAGTCGATGCCGTGGGCGCGGGTGCTCCCGCGTCGGGTGTCGTGGGCGGCTTCTTGGGGGGCGGTGGCCGCGCCGCGCCGCCCGTCTTGGGTGGGTTCCCCCGCGGCTGCGCGGGCGCATCGCTGCCGCCGAGGAGGAGCACGGCGACCGGCGTGAGCGCGACGATGCCGACGGCGAACGCACGACGTAACGCAGTGGCGCGCTTCACTTGGCGCCTCCTGGCTTCGGCGGCGTCGCGCCGCCTTTCGGGACCGACGGCGTCGGCGTAGCGCCGCCGGTGGCCGCGGTGGCGACGTAGCGCTCGGCTTCAGGGCGCATCGGGTGATCGCTCGGAGCGTCGCTGAGGAATCGTTTGAAGTACGTCGCGCCGTCACCCGGCTTCTTCAGAAAGTCGGCGTAGAGAACGCCGAGGTTGAAGAGCGCCGCGACGTGATGGGGATCGCGCTCGAGCGCCTTCTCGAGGAGCGAGCGCGCCTCTTCGAGCTTCTGCGGATGCTGGGCGTCGGCGCCGCCGCGAAGCGCCGCCGCGAGACCGACGGCCGCGTCGATGTCCTCGGGTGCAATCGCGAGGATCGCGCGAAACTGCTCTTCGGCCTTTTGGTACGCGCCTGCGCGCACGAGGACGTTGCCCATGTTGAGGCGCGCCGTCGTGTCGCGCGGATCCGCCTCCGCCGCTTTTCGGAACTCGACGAACGCGCCCGCGTCGTCGCCGTTCGCGAGCGCGATGAGCCCCGCCGCGCGATGCGCGACCGCGCTCTTCGGATCTGCGTCGAGCGCCTGCTTCACGAGGAGCTGCGCCGTCTCTTTCTCGCCCTTCGCGAGATGACACAACGCGAGCTCGCTCAACGCCGACGCATCGCCCGGTTTTCGCACGAGCGCCTCGCGCGCCTGCGCGATCGCTTTGTCGACCTGAGACGACTCACGCAGCGCCGCGACGTAGAGCGTCCGCGCGTCGACCGCGTTCGGATGATCCTGCACGAAATCGCCGAGCCCGTCCGCCGCCGCCTTGTTCTCGCCGCGACGACGACGCACCTCCGCCAACGCGACCGCGACCTCTTCCGCGTCGGGCGCGAGCTTCGCCGCCGCCGCGAGCTGCTCTTCGGCGCCCGCGAGATCCCCCGCGCCCGCGAGCACGACGCCGAGGTCGTAACGCGCCTCCCACAAATTCGGATCGATCGTGATCGCCTCGCGCAAGAGCGCGATCGCGCGCGAGCGCGTCGTCGGATCCTTCGCTGCCTGAACGCCCTGCACCATCTTCGCGACGGCAGCGGGGTTCGCCGGTGGGAGCGCGGTCGCCGTCTTCGCGGGTCCCGTCGCCTGCGGTCCTTTGCCGCCGCACGCGGCGCACGCGAGCGCGCACGCGAGGAAGACCGCCCGTGTGGGCCTCACTTTTTCACCGGAGCCGGCGCGGCAGCGACCTGACGCCTCGGCGCATCGATGAGCGCCGGGAACGGCGACGGCCCTTGCGACCGCACGTCGAAGCCGACCTCTTTGAACGCCGGATAGAGCTCGCCGTTCAATCGGCCGAGCGCGTCGCGCATCTTGGCCGTCCACTGGTTGTAAATGCCGAGCTCGACTGCCTTCTTCCAGCCGTTCTCGTACGCATCGAGACTTCGCTCTTCGATCGGCACGACGAACTCTTCGATCTGCGATTGGTACTGCTGCTTGTCCGCTTCGTTGAGCCCCGCGGGCGCAGGCGATTCACGAAGCGACTTCGCGAAGAGCTCGTACGTTCGCCCTATCTGGTAGAGCGCCGCCGTCGTCCACTCGGCCACTCCCATCGACACACAGTCCAAGAATACTTTCGCCGCCTCTTTGAGCAGCTCGGCCTTCTGCTTCAAGCGACCCGTCAGCTGCTTGACGTCGCCCGAGATCTGCACCGCCTCGAACCGCGTGAGGACGCGCTCGCCTTCCATGTATCGCGCGCGCGCCGCCGCGTACTTCCCCTCGGCCGTCAGCTGCGTTCCGAAGCGCTTGCCGATGTCGACCGCCTGCCTCAACGAATCGTCGGCGCCGCGCTCGTCCTTTTCCTTCAGCTGCGCGATCGCCATGAAGACGAACGCCTGCACGCGCTTGTCGGCCTTCGCGCGCGGAACGTACCGGCGATAGAGCTCAATCGCGTCTTTGTAGCGTCCCGCATTCTGATGCGCGCGCGCCATCAAGAAGAAGACCTCGTCGGCCTCCGGCGTCGTGCCGTACATCGCGACGAATTTTTGCCCGGCGAGCACCGCTTTGTCGTGCTCGCCCGTCGCGACGCGCAAGACGACGGCGTTGAACGCCGCGTCTTTGGTGTGCTCGAATTTTTGGTAGTTCGGGTGCTCGCGATCGTTGTACCCCGCGATCGCTTCGTCGAACTCGGCCGCCTCGGCGAAGAGCCCCATCGCCTGGAACGTCACCGCCGCGATCCACGCGCCCTGCGGCGACTCCGGCTTGTCGCGGTAGTCCTTGCCCATCGCGAGCTGCGCCGCTTCCTTCAAGACGGCGACGTCGCCCGCGAGCTTCGCCTCTTGCTCTGCGTTGACGCACGCCTGCGCCGCGCGCGCGTCCCGCGGAAACTCCTTCGCCGCGCGCAAATACGCCGCCGCTGCGCCCTTGTGCTCACCCGCGGTCGCCTTCTGCTCGCCCTGCTTGAACACGGCTTGCACGATGAGCGCGTCGAGCTTCTTCTGCTGCTCGGCGCCGGCGAACGCCGGCAACGTCTTCATGCGCCGCGCCCACGTCTCGATGTTCTCGTAGTTCTTCGCGCGATTGAACGAATCGAGAATCAGCTCGCCGGCGTCACGCGCAAACGGCGACTGCGGAAACTTCTCGAGCAGCGTCCCCCAAATCTTCACGGCCGAATCGTAGACGGCATTGTCGTAATAGAACTTGCCCTGCTTGAAGAAGAGCTCGGGCAACACGGGATCGGTCGGATAGAGCTGCGCATAGAGATCGAGTGCCTCGGCAAATCGCTTGTCGGTCTCCGTCTCGCCGGGCGGTCCCGCCTTGCCTTTACGCGCTTCGATCTCTTGAAAGCGAACGCGCTCGAGCGCTGCGATCGCATTGTAGAGCGCGTCGTGCCGCATCGTCGCGAGCTCGCCCGTCTTGGCTTGGCCACCCGCGCCATCGGCGCGGGACGATGAATGAGACGGGATCTTTCGCGCGGCCGCCATGTAGTGCGTCGCCGCGTCGGTGTGGCGATCGAGGCGATAGAGCTCGATTTCGGCGAGATAGAAATAGATGTAATACGACTTTGGCTCGCCACTGAACTTCGACAGATAGACGCCATAGAGGCCCGCGGCGCCTTCGAACTCGGCGCGGCTCGTCTTGTCCTTTTGCGCTTTGGAGTGCAGCGCGAGCGCGTGAACGCGGAGGCGCTCTTCGATCTTCGCGGTCATCGCCGCGACGTGCGCTTGGTCCGCTTGCGTGCGGGCCCACGCGCCGCCCGTCGTGTATCCGGTGATCAGACGCTCGTATGTCGACTTCAAAAGCCCGTAGCTCTCGAGCTGCCAATACGCCGCGGCGATCTGTAGAAGCCAATCGACGGCGTCGCGGCTCGTCGGCTCGAGCTTGAGTAGCAATTCGTACGCTTCGATCCCGCGCTCGTAGTGCGCTTGATCGAAATACGTTTCGGCGAGCGCTTTGACGATCTTCCCGGCGAAGCGGTCGCCGCCGATTTTTTGCAGAAAGTTGTAGAGGTCCTGCGCGGTGTTCTTTTCGTCTTCGGTGAAGACCTCGACGAGGTACTTCAGCGCCTCGCCTTGCAGCTCGTCGAGCTGCTTTCGTTGCTGCGCGCTGACGGTCTTGCCTTGCGTATCGGTGACCTCGAAGACACTGATGAATCGTCGCGCGGCTTCGTCGTTCTTGCCGAGGCGCCAAAGGCACCACGCGCTCTTGAAGAGCGCGAGCCCGTAGAGCTCGCTCTGTTTGAACTTGAGGACCTCTTCGTACTCGACGAGCGCCGCCGCGTAATCGTACTTGCTGTTGAAGATCCCTTCGGCCTTTGCCATGTGCGCGTCGGGCAAGAAGCGCGAGCTCGGAAATTCTTTCAGGATCCGCTCGAAGCGCGCGAGCGCCTCCTCGGTCTTGCCTTGCTCGGTCGCGAGGAAGCCGTCGATGTAGAGCGCGAGATCGTACTGCGGGAACCACGGGTAGTCCTTGAGGACGCGCGCGAAGAGCTCGCGCGCGACGCCGTATTCGAGCTGCGGCGTCGGGCCGCGCTGATCGACCGGCTTCTTCTCCCAGTCCTTGAAGCGCTCGACGAACGACTCGCGCTCGAGCTCCCATTTGAGCTCGCCGAGGCGCATGAGCGCTTCGGGCATCTCGCGCGAATCGCGCGGGGACTCGGCGACGAATTTCGAGAGGAGACCGATCGCCTCTTTGCGAAGGCCGCGGATCTTCGACAAGTCGTCGTCGATCCGTTTGTCGAGCTGCGCCTTCATCGCGGCGCGCATCGCCTCGGGGATCTTCGGGCCGCGCACGCCGGGGCGCCCCGCGTTGGTGCCCTGCGCGGTGCCGCCTTTGGTGCCGGTCGGCTTCGCGACGGTGCCCGCGGTGATCGTGCGCTCGCCCGCGGCTTTGACTCCGGGAGGCGCGGCGACGGGTGCGGCGCTGGTCGCGGGAGGCGTGGTCGGCGCAGCGAGGACGCGCGGTGACGCGAACGTGAGCTGCGCGGAGGTGCTCGCCGCACCGACGAGCGAAACGAGTCCGCCGACGGCGAAGAGGCGAGCAGCGATGGGCCTCACCGTCACGAGTATAGCCCCCTACTTCGCGTTGTCGCTGCCGACGAACTCGTCGGGCCAGTCGTCGCCTTCGAATGGCCAGTACTCTTCGTTGTCCTGCAAATAGCGCGCGGCATCGAGCGAATCGAACGCGCCTTGCGGAAGGATGCCGTTGTTGATCGCTTCGATCTCGACCTCGAGCGCGCGCTTGCGACCGAGGACGGACTCGATGCGACCGAGGCGCGCGCGACGCAAGAGACGCGAGAGGCGTAGGTCGACCCGTTTGAGCGCGTCCTTCGCGAGCGCCGCCTCTGCGGTCGCGAGCTCCTTGCGAGCAGACTCGATGCGCGCGAGGAGCGTCGACGCGAGCGATGCGTCCGCCGCCAGCAAATCCGGCAGATCGGTGCCGCCGGGCGTCCCGCCGGTGGTCGCCGCCGCTTGCGTCGCCGTCGTCGCTTGCGCGACGCGCGCCTCGAGCGCCGCGAGCTCGGCCTTCAACGGAGCGAGCGTGTCGGCGGCAGCCTTCGCCGCTTCGAGCTCGGCGATCTGCCTCTTGATGCCGTCGATCTCCGCGCGCGCGTTCTCGAGCTTCTGATTCGGTAGCGTCTCCTCTTCCGCCGACGGACGCACACCGCCGTTCGTCGCGAGGTCCTTCTGCATGTCACCGAGGGCGCCGAGCGCCATTCGCAATCCGCTCGCTTCACGCTCGAGGATCGCGCGCCGCCGCACGACCGCGCCGTACGCAGGATCGAGCCGCACGAGCGCCGCGATCGCGCGCATCGCCTCCGCGCTGATGCTGCCGCCCGCGATCTCCGCGCCGCCCGCGTCGCTGCCGCTTCGCGCCGCCGCGAGCAGCTGCGCCATCGCGCGCTCCTCGCCGCTCACGCGATGCGCCGCGTCGCGCACCGGTTCGTACCGCGCGAGGAACCCGACGAGCTTCTTGTCGGCGTCCTCGAACTTGCATCGCGCGAGATCGATGTACGCGTCCAAGATCCACGCTTCGTCTTCGTATCGATGGTGCACGCCGAGCCCCTTCAGCTCGTCGAGAAGCTCGCGCGCGCCGTCGTAGTCTTTCTTCTCGTAGCGCGTCGTCGCCGACTCGTAGAGCGCCTCGGCGAGACGGTCGGAGTCGCGCGGGACCAAGTAGTAGTAGTAGCGCGCGTCGTCCTGGCGAAACTGCTCGTGCGCGATGCGACCGAGCCCGAGGCGCGCGGCGTCGCGGACCTTGAAGTAGTTCTCGTCGGCGAAGATCGGCGTCGTCTTCGACTGGCGTTTCGGATCCGCGACCTTGCAGAAGAGGTCTTCGCCTTCTTTGTATTTCCCCTTTTCGACCTGAATGAGCCCCGACAGGTACGTCGCTTGCGCCCAGAAGCGCGAGCGCTGCGTGACCTGCGTGTATTCTGCAAGTGCGCCGTCCGCGTCGCCCGCGGCCTCGCGCGCGCGGCCGCTCATGTAGTGGACGTCGCCGCGGATCTCTTCGGGCGCCGTCGCGGGCATCTCTTTGACGTCGTACGTGCCGCCTTCGAAATTCTGGCTCTCGAGCGCGACGTCGACGATCCGCCGCACGGCGCGGCGCGCCCACGTACCGCCGTTGTCCCACGCCTTCGGGCCTTTGAGCACGCGGCGCAAATACGCGCGCGCCGGCTCGTAGATCCCGGCGGTCGCGAGCGCGTCGCCGAGACGGAACACCGCGGCGCGCCCCTCTTCGGTCTCCGCGAAGAGCTCGAACTTCGGGTGCTCGACGAGATCCGTGAGGCGCGCGATCGCTTCGTCGGTGCGGCCCGCGGAGAGTTTTTGTTCGGCCTCGGCGACGCGATCGCGAACGTCCTCGAGGCGGATCTCTTGCTGACCCAACCGACGCCGCTGGAGCGCCGCGTGGTAAGCGCGCATCGCGTCGCCGCGGCTCGGCTCGGCGGAGGGAGGGGTCGTGGTCGGTGCCGCGCTCGCGGTTGTCGTCGCGGTCGCCGTCGCGGTCGCGGTCGCAGTCGCGGTCGCTGGTGGGCGACGACCCGGGGGCGGGAGCTGCGCGACGCTCGCGCCCGAGAGCGCGACCGCGGCGCACGCGATCGCGAACGGAAGCCCCACGAGGCGACGTCCCATCTTCACGGTCAGCGCCCCACCGGCTTCGCTTGCGCCTTCGCGCGAATCTTGAGCTCGTAGCGGCCGCTCTTGTCGCCAGGGAAATCGCCGCCCATCGTCGAGTCGTCCCAGATCTTCACCTGCAGCTCGAGGCGATGATCGCGTGGTACGTCGACGGTGAAGCGCGACCTCTGCGACGTGCGAAACGATTCGTCGCGATCGTCTTTGCGATCGATGTCGACGGTGACGGCGT
>JAYVXB010000542.1:0-4519 GCA_043785585.1 Deltaproteobacteria bacterium
GAGCTGACGACGCGCGGTCCGTCGCGCGCGCCTAACGACGCGGGGATCTGGTTCGTCGCGCGCGGCCTCGGCGCGCTGCGGCTCCCGATGCACGAGACCGTGCGCGTCTGGGGCGCGTCGACGCGCGTTCCGCCGCACGCGATCGACGCGACCGAGCTGCCGGGCGCGACGGTGCTCGCGCGTCACGAGCTGTGGCTGCTCGGGATGCGGTACCTCACGCTCGATTACGTCATTCGCCCGCGGGTCGCGGTGGCGGGCCGGGCGGCGCCGGTCGCGACATAGAGCGGTCCCTGCGGGACGACGGGAACTCCACGTCGCGCCCGCTGTCGGTACGGTATGCGCGCGCGGACGTGGGCGTGGTGGACCGTCGCGACGGTGGGGCTTGCGTGCGCGCGCTCGTCGCCGCCCGCGCCGCCCGCGCCGATCCTGCACTTCGCCGATCACAGCCACATCCCGCCCGACGAGCTCGGCCTCGGCACGCCGTCCGAGACTCCGCCGCCGAGCGCGTCGGCGACTCCGCACGATCCGTCGACACCGTCCGCGATCGCGTCGGCCGCCGCCCAATGCACGCCCGCCGCGAAGCCTCCGCCCGCCGCCGCCGTCGTTCCGCACCGCATTCAATCGGGCCCGCCGGTCACCAACTACATCCCGCCCGAGGTCATCATGCGCCCCGTCCGCGCGCGCGCCGCGTGCTTCCGCGCGTGCTACCTCGCCGCGCTCGCACGCGATCCCGAGCTGCACGGGCGCGTCGTCGTCCACTTCATCGTCGAAGAAGACGGCTGGGTACGCGTCGCGACGGCGGCCAAAGGCACGGAGCTTCCCGATGACGTCGCGTCCTGCGTCGCGGCCCAGTTCGTCGGGCTCGTGTATCCATCGCCCGAAGGTGGGCGCGTGCAAGTCCACTATCCGATCGCGTTCGAGCCGTGACCGTCACGATCGCGACGCCAGCGGCGGTCCCCCGATTTCGCTATCCTCGATCCGTGCGACGCGGACTCGGAGCGTGCTTCGTCGTCCTCGGCGCGTGCGGTGGCGGATCGTCGTCGCCGCTCTCGCCCGCGAGCCAGGCGCCCGCGACGGCGTGGGTTCGGCAGTTTGGCGGGATCGAGACGCAGAGCGCGCGCGTGGTGCGCCTCGCCGCGACAGGTGATCGCGTCGTCGCGGTCGGTCGTCTGCACGGCGCGATTTCGTTCGACGGCATCGTCGTCGACGCGCGCGTGCCGCCGTGGAGCGACGGCGGCTTCTTCCTCGTGCTCGACGGCGCGGGGCGAGCCGTCGCCGCGCGCAGGCTCGACGGCGCCGAGGCGTTCCCGTTCGACGTCGCCGATCTCTCGATCGACGCACGCGGGCACGCATACGTCGTCGGCGTGCACGCGGCGATGAAAGGCCGCGAATCGTACGTCCTTCAAAAGCTCGATCTCGCAGGGCAGGTCGCGTGGACGCGCGCGTGGCGACCGCCGCCGTTGTCGGTGCCGCACACGGCGGGCGGCTTCGACAGCGGTTGCCTTCGCATCGTCGCGGACGATGCGGCGGTGTTCGTCGCCGGCAACGACGACGCCGTGACCTTCCTCGAGAAGCGAAACGACGCGGGCGACGTGGTCTGGCGGCGCGAGGTCGCGCACGCGACGGGGCTCGACTGCCCCGAGATCGCAGCCGACGGCGAGGGCGGCGTCGTCGTCGCCGGCGGGTACGCGGTCGGCGCCGACCACTTCGATCTCGTGCGCTTCGATCCGTCGGGGCAGACGACGTGGACTCTCCCCTTCCCCGCCGGTCCGCGCGTCGACGTCGCGAGGTTCGTCGCGCTCGGCCATCCAACGATCGTCGGCGCGGAGATCGTCGTCGCAGGCTCGCGCGTCGCCGCCCGATCTCCGCCGGCGGATTTCGTCGCACGCTCGCCGAACGACTTCGTGCCGCCGCCGCAGATTCCCCGTCCCGAAGCGTTCGTCGCGCGTGTGGCTCGCCAAGACGGACGGCTGCTCGACGTCCGGCGTGCGTGGACCGGCGCGCCGAGCGACGTGCGAGAGATCGTCGTCGGCGCGGGCGGCGTCCTGACAGTCCTCGCGCGCGATGCGTGGTACTCGCCGCCGCGCGAGCGAAGCGTGCTCGCGCGCTACGACGCGGGCGGTGTGCAGACGTGGCACCGCACGACGGCGGGCGAAGCGTTCGAGTGGACGGCCGTGGCGTCGGCGCGCGGCGCGGTCGTCGCCGCGGGGCAACTGCGCACGACGGCGGACGTGGGCGGCGGCGTGATGACGAAGCGGAGCACGACGGGCGATCTCGTCATCGTGGGCGGCGTGCGATGATCGTGGAGTGCGTGAGGCGTGAAAGGCCGGTCATCGTGCGGCGCATCCCGACATTGCAGCCGCGCTCGTAGCGCGATCCGCGGAAGGCGCACCGCCTTCGCGCGCCCACGCGCGTCGTGCCATACTCCGCGCGTGACGGCTTCCGCGCACCGCGTCCACTACACGTTCCAAGAGTACGTCGCTCACGACGACGCGAGCAACGTGAAGCACGAGTACCTCGAGGGCCAGATCTACGGGATGGCGGGCGGCACGCCTTCGCACGCCGCGCTCGCCTCCGCGGTTAGCGGCCAGCTCTACGGCCAGCTGCGCGGTGGTCCGTGCCGGGCGTACAGCTCGGATCTGCGCGTGCGCGTCCTCGCGACGGGGCTCGCGACGTATCCGGACGTCACGATCGTGTGCGGTCCGAGCGAGCTCGATCCCGAGAGCAAGAACACGGTCACGAACCCGACCGTCGTCGTCGAAGTGCTGAGCCCGAGCACGGAGGAATACGATCGCACCGAGAAGCCCGATCACTACCGGCGGATCCCGGCGCTGCGGCAGGTCGTGATGGTTTCGCACGACGAGCGCCGCATCGAAGTGTGGAGCCGCGGTGACGGCGACGCGTGGACTCGCGCCGACGCGCGCGAGGGAGACGCCGTCGAGCTCGGCGCGATTGGCGCGCGCCTCGACGTGCGCGAGGTCTACGAGGCGGCAGGCGCGTAGGGCGGCCTCACCGCCGCACCACGCGACTTCTCGCGGACCACGTCCAGCCGATTCGGAAAGCGCACCGACTGCTCCTGCATGCGCGTCCTGACTTCGCGGGATCTCCGTCCACGCCCACGCGAACCACGTCCACGCACGCGCGAACCACTTCCACGCGCGCCTGAAACCGTTCCCGGCGCTCCTGAACGACCGTTGTCACCCGTCTGGACGATATCCAATCGCGCTTGGACCGGAGATGGTCGCGCCGCGTCCGGGGGGCGGCGGTTCGCTTCGCTCGGGTGCGTTCCCACTTGAAAGACGGGGTCACCGATGACGACGAAGAAGCAGTCGAAGAAGAAGCCGACGTCGAAGAAGCAGAGCAAGAGCGACAGCCAGACGCCGAAGGCCGATCGCCTCGTCGCGAGCGCGAAGACGTCGTAGGCGGAGGTGCAGGGATTCAAGATTCTCCCGGACGAGCGCCCCTACTCGTCGCGCTACGCGGTCGATCCGAAGTTCCTCGAGTCGACGATCACGGCGGTCCAGGCGTCGCCGCGCCTCGCCGCGGCGTGCAACTTCGATCCGACGACGGCGCGCGACGCGATCCGCTTCGACGCCGCGTTCGCCCGCGCCGAGAACGAAGCGCAGCGCCTCGCCGACGGCATCCGCGGCGCGCGCATCCAGCGCTACGTCGCGCAGATCGACGCGGCCGACCAGGTGCTCGCCGTCGCACGTGGCCTCGCGCGCACCGACGAGACGCTCGGCGCGCTCGTCCAGGCGATGAGCGACGATCGGAAGAAGCGCCGCAAGACGGCGGACAAGCCGACGAAGAAGCGGACGCCGAAGAACTCGCCGGCCGCGACGCCGGGCGCGAGCGCGTCCACGACGCCAGCGAAGTAGCTACACTCCGCGCATGTGCGGTCGCGCGACGCTCAGTGCTCCGCCGGACGAGCTCCGCGAAATCTTCGGCCTCGACGAGACGCCCGCGCTGACCGCGCGCTACAACATCGCGCCGACGCAACCGATCGCGATCGTCCGCCAGCGCGCGCCGACCGACGCGGAAATCGCGGAGGCCCGCGCGCGCGGCGAGCGACGCATCCACCTCGTGCGCTGGGGAATGATCCCCGCGTTCGCGCGCGACATGAAGATCGGCGCGCGGATGATCAACGCGCGCGTCGAGTCGCTCACCGCGCGACCGCCATTTCGCGACGCGCTCGAGAAGCGGCGCTGCCTGGTCGCCGTCGACGGCTTCTACGAGTGGCACGCGGCCGGCAAGACGAAGCGACCCTTCATCGTCCGCCGCCCCGACGGCGCGCCCTTCGCGCTCGCAGGACTGTGGGATCGCTGGCGCGCTCCGTCGGGCGACGTCATCGACTCGTGCACGGTCATCACCGCGCCGTCGGCGCCGCCCATCGACGCGATCCACGATCGCATGCCGATCGTCCTGCCCCCCGAACGCTGGGACGGCTGGCTCGATCCGCGCGCGCGCGATCCGGAGCGGCTGCTCGCCCTCCTCGCACCGACGTCAGGCGACCTCGTGC
>JAYVXB010000543.1:0-4517 GCA_043785585.1 Deltaproteobacteria bacterium
AGTGCCGGATCGCGACAACCCGTCGACGATGAAGGTCCTGCTCGACCACGTGTCGTTCAAGGCGCTCCCCGGCGACATGATCGCGCTGATGGGGCCGTCGGGCGCCGGCAAGACGACGCTGCTCCTCACGCTCAACGGCTACATGCCGCCGACGAGAGGGCAGGTCCGGATCAACGGCGAGGATCTCTACGCGATCTACGACGCGCTCCGCGGCTCGATCGGCTACGTCCCGCAGGACGACATCGTCCATCCCGAGCTCACCGTCTTCGAAGCGGTGAAGTACTCGGCGCGGTTTCGGCTGCCGCCGGACTACTCGGACGACGAGATCAACCGCCGCGTCGACGAGACGCTCCGCGATCTCGGCCTCGAGGCCGTGAAGAATCTTCAGATCGGAAAGCCCGAGAAGAAGGTGCTCTCCGGCGGTCAGCGCAAGCGCGTCAACATCGCGCTCGAGCTCGTCACCGATCCCGTCATCTTGTTCCTCGACGAGCCGACGTCGGGCCTCGCGGCCGACGACACGACCGCGCTCGTCAACTTGCTCGCGGACCTCACGCGCAAGACGGGCAAGACGATCATCATGACGATTCACCAGCCCGCGAAGGACGAGTTCGAGAAATTCAATCTCGCGTTCATCATGGGCTACGGCGGAATCCCGACGTACTTCGGTCCGAGCGGCGAGAACGCGTACCGCTTCTTCCAGACGATCCAAGGCCGCCCGGGCGTCACCGCGCCGACGAAGCACATCGACAACCCGCGCGACATGTTCGACATGTTGAACGTGCGCGAACGCGCAGTGCACGAGGCGATGAAGCAGCAGGATCCTCAAGCCTCTCGCAACATCGCGCGGCTCGAGGCTGCGCGCGCGTGGCGTGGCGAGTTCTTCAACCCGCAGAATCCGCTCTACCAGCGGATGTACTCGGGTCGTCGCGCGGTCGGCGCGGCACCGGCGGCCGCGGGCGTTCCGCATCGGCCGGACGTCGCGCTCATCCGTCAGCTCTTCCTGCTCTTGTCGCGTTACTGGAAGGTGAAAATCCGCGATCGCGCGGGCGCGGCGATCATGTTTCTGCAGGCGCCGATCATCGGGCTGATGCTCGTGCTCGTCTTCGGCGGACAGAAAGAGGCGGTGCCCTTCTGGTGCCTCGGCGCGCTGCAAGAGCTGTCGAAGAAGAACAACATGGCGACGACCGCCACGACGAACTTGCTCAACGAGATGCAGCCGACGACCGACCACACCGCGGCGATGTTCTTCGTCGTCGTGAGCTGCGTCTGGTTCGGCACGAGCAACGCAGCGCGCGAGATCGTCACCGAGCGCGCGATCTACCTGCGCGAGCGCATGGTGAACCTGTCGCTCTTCAACTACGTGATGTCGAAGTTCATCATGCTCAGCATCGTCGCCGTGCTCCAGTGCGCGATGCTGCTCGGGATCGTCTTCTTCGCGCTCGGCTTCGAAGGCGGCCCGCTCGCGTTTCTGTTCGAGCTCGGCAACTTGATCGCGCTCAGCATCAACGCGACCGCGCTCGGTCTGCTCTTGTCGACGATGGTCGCGTCCGCGGAAGCGGCGATGGCGCTCACGCCGATCGCGCTCATCCCGCAGATCGTCCTCGGTGGGCTGATGGTGCCCATGACGACGAACCCGAACCTCCAGTACTTGATGTACGCGATGCCGGCGCGGTGGGGCTTTCAAGGAGCGATCGCGCACGAGCGCGTGGCGATCGCGACGCTCGCGCCGTGGAACATCGATCTGCACGATCCCAAGCTGACGAGCGCGCCCGACTTCATCGAGGCCGGGAAGTTTCACTGCGCCACGGCGCAGATCGCGAGCGAGAACCTCGCCGGCGCGTGGGGGTTCGCGCAGTGGGACACGTATTGGCTCCCAGGCGCGGTGCTGTGCGGGATGACGTTCGGAATGATGCTCATCCTCCTCATCCTCCTGAAGCGGAGAGATCCCGTGTGAAGATCGGAAGCCGCTCGTCCGTGGCTGGGTGATGCGTCCGTGGCATCGCCGCGCATCCTCATCGAACGACGTCACCGAGACGCACGCCTTGCAAGCCCCTGGCGTGCTGCGTGTGCGGCTGTCGTGGACTTGACGGCACGGCGTGCCGTAGCCTGAGGAAAGTCTCGATGTCCGACAAAAAGAAGATCCTGCTCGTCGACGATTCGGCCACTGCGCTTCTCATGGAGAAGACGATGCTCGGGTCGACGTACGATCTCATCACCGCGAAAGACGGCGCCGAGGCGCTGAAGGTCGCGGTGAGGGAGCTGCCGGATCTCATCTTGCTCGACGTCGTGATGCCGAGGATGGATGGCTTCGAGGTGTGCCGCGTGCTGCGCGGCATCGAGGCGACGCGCACGATCCCGATCATCATGGTGACGACGCGCGGCGAGGGGAAGAACGTCGAGGCCGGTTTCGCGAACGGCGCGAACGACTACGTGACCAAGCCGATCAACTCGGCCGAGCTCCTGGCCAAGATCCAGCGTCACCTGGGGGCCTGAGCAGTGAGCGCGAAAAGCACGAGCAAGAGCAAGGCAAGCCGAGCCAAGCCCAAAGCCAAGGCGACTGCAAAGCCCACCCCGAAGCGGCAAACGGCAGCGAAGCCGACGCCGTCCAGACCGCCGAAGGCGATGGCGAGCGGCGCGAGCTTCGACTCGCCGTCGGAGGTCACGAAGCTCCGCGCGCGCGTGCGCGTCCTCGAAGTCGAGCTCGAAGGTGAGCGCCGCGAGCGACGGCGCGCCGACGAGCGAGCGGCGGAGATCGAGACCGAGGCGAAGCGGTATTACGACCACTACGTCAACGTCGAGGTGCAGAACGCCAACGTCGCCAACCTCTACGTCGCAAGCTCGCGCCTCAACGAGACCTTGCGTCGCGACGAAGTGCTCGAGGCGATCCAAGAGATCGTCATCAACCTCATCGGCTCCGAAGAGCTGGCGATCTACGAGATCTCGGGCAGCGTGCTCCGTCTCGCGTCGTCCTTCGGGACGATCGACGACGAGCTGCGCGAGATCACACTGGGGGCGGGGACGATCGGGCGCGCGACGCGCGACGGCGAGACGTGGGTCGTCGGAAAAGGCGACCCCGCCGGCGCGCTGCCTGCCGAACGAAACCTGACCGCGTGCATCCCTCTGCGTGTCGACGGACGAGTCATCGGAGCGATCGCGATCTTCCGGCTCTTGCGCCACAAGCGCGGCCTCGAGGACGTCGACCGCGAGCTCTTCGCGCTGCTCAGCACGCAGGCCGCGGCCGCGCTGCATTTCGCGGCTCGCGCTACGGCGAGCGCGTAGAGCTCTCCGTCAGTTCGCCGCCGGCACGCGCCCCTTTGGATCGTCCGCCAAGTTTCGGCAGAACTGCGCGGCCTGCGTCCGCGCCGCCGGCACGTTGAAGACGACGAAGTGCCCATCGGTCCCCGTCGGTGGAACCCACTGCGCGAGGACGCCGCTCGCCATCCCGTTGGCGAGGTTCCCCTGCAACCCGCCCGCGGGGATCATGACGTCGCCGAGCCCGCCGAACGCCGCCTCGGTGATCGCGCGCACGCCCGGCAGCATCCGCGGCAGCCCGGTCGCGACCGCGCCGAGCTCGATCCCGTGCGGCGGCGCATAGCTGTCGCCCGTCCCGTCCGGCGCGATCCCCTCGGTCTGGTAGATGCTCTTCGGCGCGAACATCGGACGCGGGTGCTGGATCATGTAGCCGACGTAGTGAATCGGATCGGTCGCGTCGACGATCGTCTGCGCGAGGTTCGTCACGGGATGAAACAGATTGAGCTCGCCGGCGTCCTCGGGATGAATGAGCTGCAAGATCGTCTTCACGGCTTGCGCCACGCTCGGCACGGGCTTCGTCTTCTCGAGGAGCGCCACTGTGATCATGCTCCCCGATCCGCTGAGCACGCCGCCGCGCGCCGCGTTGTCCGCGGCGAGAAAGAGCGGCCCGTTGAGGCCTCCCTGCGAGTGCCCGAAGAACGTCAGCTTCGAGTCGTCGAGCTTGATCTCGGTCGTCGTGCGCGACGTCGCCGCGGGCACGCTCGTGTGCGACGCCGTGAAGAGGCGCGCCTGCTGCACGACGTCGATCGCGGCCTGCCGACCGTTCGTGCGCGCCGCGATCAAGTTGTTGAGGTTGAAGAACGTGAGATCGGTCGTACCCGACGGGTTCGGATCGTTCGCAGCTGGATGACCGAGACGATTGCCCTGGAAGATTTGATCGATCCCGTGCGACGCGACGCACACCTTCGCGAGAGCGCGCGCGGTGCCGTCGTTGATGAACGAGCGGTAGTCGCCTCCGGTGCCGTGCGCGTAGAGCGTGAGCGGATATCCGTTCGCCGGCATCGGACACGCGGCCTGGTTCGGCACGACGAGCGCGAAGCGCAAGTCCGCGACGCTCTGGAGCTTGGGCTTGCCGTTCTCGAAGACGAAGTTGCCGCCGTCGCCGTCCTCCTTGAACGGGATGGTCCCCGCTTGGTAGTTCGGCGAAGGCCCGTACGTCCCTTCGTAGACGTCGTAGTCGGCGTTCTGTTCCTTTTGCATCCACG
>JAYVXB010000544.1:0-4506 GCA_043785585.1 Deltaproteobacteria bacterium
CCTCGTCGTCGTCGCTGCCGTCGTCGAGAGCGTCGAGCTGCTCGGCGAGCGCCTCCACGTCCGGCTGCGTCCACGCGAAGCTCGCGCCGATCTTCGCGACGCCAAGCTCTTCGGCCCACGTGCGCACGTCCGATTCGCTCATCTTGAACGCCGCTGCGACTTCACGAGTCGCGACCGCGTTCGTCTCCGAGAAAAGATTGTCGATGGTGTTCATGTCATCGACCTAAGCACGTAGATGCGACCGAGCAACGACGTCGTCACGCGACGCCAAGCGACTCGAGGACACGCCGTCAGGAGTCGTCCCAACGTGCTTCGTGCTCGATCATCCGCTGTATCTGCGTCGCGTTGAAGCGACCGCCAGCGCGGTTCGTGTAGTTGGCGTTATTCAGCGCTTCGGCGATCTCGCGCAACGTGTAGCGCTCACGCCGCAACCGCAGGGCATATGCGACCGCGGGATGCTCGTTCGGGTCGCGAGCGTAGCGACCGTCGAGGCCGATGTAATAACCGAACGGGTACTGCATCGAGATCACTGTGCACACGAAATGCAAACGTGCACGCCGCTGCGCGATCGGTCGCGCGAAGCGTCTTCAACCGTGTTCAATGGCGTACACCGGACGCGAGAGCGCGTCCGCCGGTGCTCAGCGAGTCGACGAATCGTGTGCAAGCGTGCTCGTCGTCGCGCGCGTGTGTGTTATCGGCCGTTCGAGATCGCAAAAACGGCGTCCCAATCGTGTGCAAGCGTGCACACGGAGGGGCTTTGCGCGAACGCCGAGGCTAACGGCGGGGCGTAGGCACCCAGAATCGAGGCGCGGGCGGCCCTAAGTCGAGGGCCGCGGCCACGGCGTAGCGGCCCGCCTGGGAGCCGGCTCACCGGCGGGGGACTCGGCGGCGTCCCCTCGCCGAATCCTGCTAGCGCGATCGACGAGGCTTGCGTTCACCGGAGAGTGATTCAACTTTCACGAACCATCGTGGCCGACGTCGCGCGAGCATTCGACCCAGACGGTCAACGGGACCTCACCCGTGCGGCATACAAGGCGCTCGAAGCCGGCGGCGACTACGAGTGGGTGATCGACGGCTGCACGTCGCCGCCCGAGTGCCGTTTCAACGGCGGCCCGAGCGTCACGTTGAAGCAGGACGACTTCGATGCGCTCGCCAAGTTGATCCACGCCATGGGCGTCGCAAGCTTCTCGCCGAAGGAACTCTTTCCGGCATCCGCGAATCAGACCGCGGCGAAGCGGCGCGTCCAACTTGCGACGAAGAAGATCGAACCGCTTCGCCGTCGGGGGGACGGCGGAGCGTTCTCGTGCATTCGCGGTGCGGTACCGCGCTACAAATTCGCGCCGTCGACACAGCTTCGGTACTGCTTGATCGAACGTGTCGAACAGAAGCTCGCCGAGCCATCGTCGGCGATGTTTCTCGCGCCGCCGTTCGGCGTCATGAGAGTGGACGGATGGCCGGAGCACGATTTCACAGCGGCGGCGCCGTCCATGTCCGAGATGGTCTTTGGTGGTACATCTCCTGAGCCTTGGACGCAGAGCTTCGGGAACGTCGAGCTTCTCGGTGGTCTCGACGCGAGCGTTCGACGCAAACCAAGACCGAAACTCCGAGTACCGAAATTTACGCCGACGGAATCACCGGAGCACGCTTCTGGCGTGGAGGTTCGCGTTCGGTCGATCCGCGTCGTCGACGGAAGAGTCCGCGCGCATGTGACCATCACGAACCGGACGCCCATGGCCAAACTGGTGGCGTACTTCACTCTGCACGTCGGCGATCACACGTCGCACGCGTTCGTGCCCCAACAGACTGGCGAGGCCGACGAACCGCGCCGCGGTCACGGCGCCCGGCGACGGCCGACGAAACGGCGCTTTTCCTCTGCGTTGAATCCGATGATGCCGCTTGAAGTGGGCGGCGTGGTGGCGGGCGTCCTCGTCTTCCCCCTGCCGACGAAGCAATCGGGCGCCGCGACCATTCGACCGCACGTGTTCACCGGCGCGATTGAGGGCTGACGCGCATCGACGGCGAATTCGCTCAAATTTCGCTCCCGTTCGCTCCCGGGGCTCCAAATCTCCCGGATGAATCAAATCACTCCTGAGGAAGCACGATCGCGTCGGCTGCGTGCGGGCGTGCGGCTCATCGACGTTGCGCAAGCCGCGAACTGCGCTCCCGCGACGGCACGCAGCTTCGAGTTCGGCGCACCGGTACGTGCTCCGATTCTGAAGCGCTTGCACGAGGCGTACAGCCGGCTCTGCGACGAGATCGCTGCGGCGACGCCGTCCACACCACCGCCGGGTGCCTGAAAAGACGCGCGCCCCGCGTCGCTCGATTTTCGAGAGCGGCGACACGGAGCGCGACGGAGACGTCATGAGTGTAGCTCACCCCGAGCCATTTGCCCCGGCACCGAGCGTTCGCGCTTCGGTTGATCCCTTTGGATTGATCGATTCGCCGCGCCGCCTCGTCACGATCGCAGAGTTCGCCGAACTGATCGGTGTCTCGCGACGGGCGGTGCGACGCATCTTCTGGCACGGTCGCGTTCGGTTCGCGAAGGCCAACGGCCGACGGCTCTTTGACTGCGAGGCCGCCATCGCCGCAGTCGCCGCAGAAGTCGGATCGCGATGAGCGTTACCCGTCAGCAACGACACACTCGCGCGCACCGCTGCCCGGTTTGTGACGGCGCCGATGAGGATGCGCGCGAAGCCGGCAAGCGGTGCTCGGGCTTCACGAGCGAGGACGGTCTCTACGTGCACTGCTCGCGCGAGGAGCACGCCGGTGCGATCTCCGCGAACAGCGCCGGGCTGTTTGCGCATCGCATGAAGGGCACCTGCAATTGCGGGACGTCGCACGGTCCGTGGGCGCCGTCGTCGAACCGCAACGCCTCCGCCGAGACGACGTACGACTACAAGAACGAGAGCGGGACGCTGGTCTTCCAAGTCGTGCGAAAGCCCGGCAAGCGCTTTGCGCAGCGAAGGCCGGACGGTGCCGGTGGCTGGATCTGGAACACGCGTGAGGCTCGCCGCGTCCTCTACCGCCTGCCGGAATTGCTCGCCGCTGACGCCGCGTGCGTCGTTTACGTCGTCGAGGGCGAAAAGGACGTCGAGACGCTGCTCGCGCGCGGGCACGTGGCGACGACGAATCCCGGCGGCGCCGGGAAATGGCGCGCCGTCGCAGAGACGGCACGCAGAGCGCTTCGTGGGCGCGACGTCGTCGTGGTCGCCGACGCCGATGAACCTGGACGGGCGCACGCGCTGAGTGTCGCGAGCAGCCTTCAGGATGTCGCGCGCTCGTTGCGCGTCGTCGAACCGCCGCAGCCGCACAAGGATGCGACGGACCTGCTCGTCGCGGGTGGCGTGCTCACGCAGCTCATCACGATCGCGTCCGCGTCGACCACGCCGGACGATGAGGAGAAGCCGACTGTCCGCGAACCGCTCCGAGGGCTGCAACACCTGAGCGCCGTCGCGGTTGTCGGTCGAAGCGCGATCCGCGAGCTGGCCGAGAAACCGATCGTCTACGTCTGGACGGACATCGCGATCGTCGGGACGATCGTGCTCATCGCCGGCGCGCCCGCCGAGGGCAAGACGACGCTGCTCTTCTTGATCCTCGCCGCGCGCATGAACACAGGCGCGGCCGTGTGCTTGCTGTCGCGGGAGATCCTGCCCGCGCCGCCGGGTAGATGGATCGTCATCATCGAGGGCGAGCACTCCGAGGCGAGCACGGCTCGGAAGCTTGTCAGGAGCCTGGCGCTTCTCGGTGTCGACGACGCTGCGCTCGACCGCGTGATCATCGCCGCGCGGAAGGCGGTGCAGCTTCGTTCACCCGAGTGGGACGACGTCGAGCGACTCGTTGCCGCTGGCCTCGTGAGCGACATCGCGATCGACACGCTCGCACGCGTCGCGCCCGCCGACGCCAACGACGAGCGCGAGCAAGCGGCCATCTTCGATCAAATCGCGCAGTCGATCGAGCGGGCTCCGCCCGACGCCGACAAGCCGATCGTCTGGACCGTCAGCCACACGCGCAAGAACAATACGACGGGCGAACTCGCCGACGTGAGCGGCAGCGTTCAGCGCACGGGACAGGCCGACAGCGTGCTCCTCATCAAGGGCGAGAAAGTCGCAGGCCGGACGGTCTCGACGTGCGTGACGTTCGCCAAGCTGCGCGAGGATCCTGATGACTATCCGAAGCCCGTAACGTTCTCGATCTCTCCCAACGAGCGCGGCGAACCGAGCATTCGAATCGTCGCCGGCGCCACTGGAGACGATGACCGCCGCTCGCTCGAAGTGCGTGTCCTCGAACAGTTGCGCGACGGACCGAGGACCAAGAACGCGCTTTGCGCGAAGCTCCACCGGAACGCAACCGACGTCGACGCGGTGATCTCGAATCTTTTCTCTTCGAAGGCCATCCGCACGACGACGCTCAAGGTTCGGGGGCGCGACTGCAAAGCATTCGAGCTTCGCCACGGGCCATCACACCCGACTCTCGTCCGACGCGACATCAGCCAACTCTCGCCCGACG
>JAYVXB010000545.1:0-14035 GCA_043785585.1 Deltaproteobacteria bacterium
CGCCGCGAGCGCGCCCGCCGCCGCCGTCGCGCACCCTCGCTCGGCCGTGGGCCACGGCGCGAGCACCGCGTGCGCGAGGCACAACGGAAGCGCCATCGACTCGCCGAGCGGAACGGCGATCATGTTCGCGAGCGCTCCCGCGATCGGCAACGTCGGCGCGAACCGCGCGAGGATCGGCATGCACGGCACGGACGCTGCGACCGTCGTCGCCATCGATCGAGCGCCCCACGCGAGCGGCGTCATCGACGGCAGGCGCGCGCACATCGCGTCCGCGAGCCTCTTCGCGCCAAAGAGAAGCCCGCCCGTCGCCGCCGCCGAAAGCGCGAACGACAGATCGAACGCGACGAGCGGATCCGCGATCGCCATCGCGACGAGCGAGAGCCCGAACGCACGTACGCCGTTGCTCTGTCGCCCGAGCGCGCGCGCCGTCAGCGCGGCGCCGAGCATCCACGCCGCGCGCACCGTCGATCCGCCCGCACCTGCGAACGCGGCGTACGCGCACGCGATCGGCACCGAGAGCGCCGCCGCGACGCGGCCGACGTCGACCCGCGCCGCCAACGACTCGACGCGCGCGAGGATCGCCCGAAGCGCCGCCATCGTGCCGAGCACGACCAGCACGAGGTGCATGCCCGACACCGCGAGCAGATGCGACAGACCGCTCGCGCGAAACGCGGCGTCGTCGTCTGCCGCGAGATCCGCCTCACCGAGCACGAGCGCGCGCGCCATCGGTGCCGTGTCGATCGGAAACGTCGCGTCGATTCGCCGACGCACGTGTGCGCGCGCGCGGTCGATCCACGCGAGCACTCCCGCGCCGCGCGAGACGACGCGCGCGTCGACGACGCCTCCCGACTTCGTGACGCCGCGGCGCGCTTCGCCGGGCCGCGGATCCCCCGTCGCGTCGTTCCACAGGCGCTGCGGCGCCGCGAGCTGCGCGCTCACCTCGAGCACGTCGCCGCGCGCGGCGTCGTCCGGACCTCCGTACAACGTCGCGACGCCGCTCCAAGCAGAGGACGCCCCCTCGCACTCCGCGTCACGCAGCTTCGCGTCGAAGCGCACCGCGTCGCGAACGCGCACCGGTGAGCCCACGACGATCGCGTTCGCGGTGCAGCGCTGCGGCGGCCCCGCGTTTCTCGCGGACTCGAACGCGCTCACGACCCGGTCGGCGCGAACCGCACCGAGCGACACGCCGGCGAGCACGATGACGGCCGCGACCCACCCCTGCGCGCGCCAAACGAGCCACGCGCACAGGACGGCCGCGACGACCACCTCCCACGGCGCGACGAACGCGAGCCCGCCCGCCACGAGGCCGGCACCAAAGAGCACGATCCGATCGAAGCGCCGCCCCATCGCCGCGCGCTTCGCACGACGCGTGCCTCAGCCGCGCCGAACGATTCCGCGCACATCGGCGAAGCGCGGCCGGCCGGCCCCTGTCCACGGACAGTTTTCGACCTGTCCTGGGACGGACGTTGCCGCCGGCGCCCCCTCCGCATAGTCTCGGTAAGACCGGTGCCCTCGCCTACCGTACCCGCGCGGCGACTCGTCGTTGCCGCGATCACGACGCACTCCTGCGCTCGCGCCGTTGCGCGCCGCGCCGTCCGTCGAGCCTCATCGCGCGATGCCGCGCCGTATGTAGATGCGGGTGCGGCATGAGCCAACGCTTCATCCGATGCCCCCACTGCGGTCTCCCACACGACGTCCTCCAGGCCGTGTGCCCGGCGACGGGGCGCGCGATCGATCGTTCGCGCTCGCGTCCGAGCGAGCAAGTCATCGTCGCGCAGAAGGTCCAGTCGGTGCCGCCGCCGCCGCAACACCAGCCGCCGCCGCCGCCGCAACACCAACCGCCGGCGCATCCGTTGCGGCGCGCGTCCGACGAGCCGTCGCGACCGCCGCCGCAGATTCCCACCATGCCGCCCGGTCGTTCGGCGTCGCGCGACCTCACGGGCAAGAAGATCGGCGGCAAGTACGTCGTGCGCGCGGTCCTCGGCGAAGGTGGCATGGGGACCGTCTTCGAGGCGGAGCACATCACGATCGGGCGCGCGGTCGCGGTCAAGGTGCTGCACCCGCAGCAGGCGCGAAAGAAAGACGCGGTGAAGCGCTTCCACATGGAGGCGCGCGCGGCGGGCGCGATCGGGCATCCGAACATCTGCGAGGTCTACGATCTCGGGACGCTCGACGATGGCAGCCCGTACCTCGTGATGGAAAAGCTGATGGGCGAGACGCTCGCCGATCGCATCGCGAGCGAAGGTGGCCTGCCGTTCGACGACGTCATCGACGTGCTCACGCAAGTGCTCTCGGGTCTCGTCGCCGCGCACGAGAAGCGCATCGTCCACCGCGACATCAAGCCCGAGAACGTCTTTCTCACGCGGCGTGTCGGGTGCCCGCCGGTCGCGAAGCTCCTCGACTTCGGCGTGTCGAAGATCATGGCCGTCATCGGCGGCGAGCGCGACGAGGAGCTCGATCTCACACGCACCGGAATGGTGATGGGGACGCCGTATTACATGTCGCCCGAGCAGGCGCGCGGCGATCGCAACCTCGACGCGCGCGTCGATCTCTACGCGTGCGGCGTCATCATGTACGAGGCGCTCACCGGTCGACGGCCGTACACGGCGGCGAACTACAACGCGCTCCTCCTTCAGATTCTGACGACGCGCCCGCGCCCTGCACGCGAGCTGCGGCCTGCGCTCCCGAGCGGCTTCGACGCCGTGCTCGACAAGTCGATGGCGCGCGCGCGCGAGGATCGCTACCAGACCGCGGCGGAGTTCCAGCGCGATCTGCAGACGCTGCGCGATCGTCATCAAGCAGCGCAGCCGCCGATCCCGGTCGCCGTCGCGGATCTCGCACGCCAGGCGTTCGCTCCGAAGTCGAAGCCGCCGCCGCCGCCCGCTGCTGCGCCCGTCGCCACGCCTCCGCGCTTCAGCGTCGCCACCGATCGTCCGCCGCCGGTCGCGGCGAAGCCATCGCTGACCGCCCCGCGTCCCCGCAACGCGAGACCGCCGCCGCCCGCGATCGCGCAGATGAAGCGAACGGACACCGACATCGACGATCCGAAGCCGCCGCCGACGGGATACGCCGAGCCCGCGCCGAGCTCGAGCTCCGTCGAGATCCCGATCACGTTCTCGGCGGACACGCCGCTCTCGGGCGAGAACATGCCGATCGAGCCGACACAGATGCAGGTGCGCGAGCGCGACCTCCATCGACCCGCGACGGCGGAGGACTTCGAGGACATCCCGACCGAGGTGCGCGCGAGCCCGCTCACGCACCACCGCGGCGACGATGATCACACGACGCAACGGCGCGGCGCCGACTTCGGCGCGATGCTCGCGAACGTCATCGTCGACAACGAAGGCGCGACCGAAGTGTACGTGCCGGGTGGCGCCGCGGCGCGCGCGCTTCGTCCGGGCACGGTGCGCGGGTCGTCGCCGCCCGACGAGACCGACACGCTCGTGAAGGCGAACACGTTCCCGCGCCGGCAGAGGCGCCCGCGCACCGCGTCGAACCCGGACGACACGATCAAGATGGGCGACGAGCTCGAAGAGCGGCTCCAAGAAGCGCGCGATCGCCTCGGTGACGGCAACCCGCCCGACGCATTGAAGCCGCGCGCACCGAAGTCGCCGCGCTGACCGCGGCACCGTCGAAGAACGCGATTACGTCGACGCGGCGAGGAGCGCGTAGAGCTCGGCCTCGGTGACGACCTTCGTGCCGAACTTCTTCGCCTGATCGAGCTTGGACTTTCCGGTCTTCTCGCCGGCGACGAGGTAGCTCGTGTTCTTCTTCACGCCGTCGTGCACTTCGCCGCCGGCTGCGCGGATGTCGGCGTGCACGTCCTCGCGCTTCTTCGACAGCACGCCGGTCACGCAGACGCTCTTTCCCACGAGCGGCCCTTCGGCGGCGACGACGGCGATCGGCTGCGGTGCGCCGACGCCGAGCTCGTGGAGCTTCATCAAGAGGCGACGCTGCTCGGGGTCGAGGAGAAACTGCACGACGCTCTCGACCATCTTCGGGCCAAAGCCGCGGATCGCGTCGACGTGCTCGCGCACCTCGGCCTCGCTCCACGCGAGGATGCGCTCGAGCGTGTGCGCCTCTTCGGCGAGCTGCTTGGCCGCAACCTGTCCGATTTGCGGAATGCCGAGGCCGCAGAGAAGTCGATCGAGCGTTCGCGATTTCGATCGCTGGATCGACTCGTGGACGTTCTGCGCGCTCTTGTCGCCCATCCGCTCGAGCGCCGCGATCTTCTGCGGCGTCAGAGCGTAGAGATCCGCGACGTCGCGGACGAGCCCGGTGTCGACGAGCTGCTCGACGAGCGAGATCCCGAGGTGATCGACGTCCATCGCGAAGCGACGCGCGAAGTAGAAGATTTGTCCTTTGACCTGCGCGGGGCACGTGCGGTTCGGGCAGCGCGTCGCCGCTTCGCCTTCGGTGCGCACGACCGTGGTGCCGCAGACCGGGCAGGCGCGCGGAAATTCGAACGGAGCTTCGTCGCCTCGTCGCGCTGCTTTGTCGACGACGCCGATGACTTGCGGGATCACCTCGCCCGCTTTCTGGATGAGGACGCGATCGCCGATGCGCATGTCGAGCTGCGAGACCATGTCCGAGTTGTGGAGCGACGCGCGCGAGACCGTCGTTCCGCCGAGCTCCACCGGATCGAGCACCGCGACCGGAGTGAGCGCGCCGGTGCGCCCGACTTGCACGATGATCTCGCGCATCGTCGTGGCAACTTGTTCCGGCGCGAACTTGTACGCGACCGCCCATTTCGGAAACTTCGACGTCTGCCCGAGGATCTCTTGATGGCGGTACGAATCGACCTTCACGACCGCGCCGTCGGTCTCGAACGGATACGACGCGCGCGCGCGATCGACCGCATCGATCGCGGGCGCGACGCCGTCGCCTGCGACGAGGACATGGCGCCTGTGGGTGGGAAGTCCTTGCGACGCGAGCCACTCGAGGCTCGCGCTGTGCGACGCGTGGAGGCTCGGGCCCTCGACGAGCTGGTAGAAGACGACGCGGAGGTTGCGCTTGGCGACCTCGCGCGGATCGAGCATGCGGACCGAGCCCGCCGCCGCGTTGCGCGCGTTCATGAACGGCTCTTCGCCCGCGGCTTCGCGCTCGACGTTGAGCGCTTCGAGATCCTTGCGAAACAGGAGCACCTCGCCGCGGAGCGTGATTCGCCCTTCGTGCGCGATCCGCGCCGGGAGCCCGTTCACGACGCGAAGGTTCACCGTGATCTCTTCGCCGATCTCGCCGTCGCCGCGCGTGCTCGCCTCGACGAGACGACCGCCTTCGTAGATCGCTTCGACGCTCCCGCCGTCGAGCTTCGGCTCGACGCAGAAGCTCGGCGTGTCCGCGTCGGGGAGCCCTTCGCGCACGCGGCGCGCGAACTCGGACAGGTCGTCCGCCGAATACGCGTTGTCGAGCGAGAGCATGCGCACCGCATGTTTCACCTTCGACGTCGTCGCGCGCGGCTCGCCGCCGACGCGCTGCGTGGGCGAATCGGGCGTCGCGAGCTCGGGGTGCTCCGCTTCGATCGCGCGGAGCTCGCGCAGGAGCGCATCGAACGCCGCGTCGGTGACGCTCGCGTCGTCGAGGACGTAGTACCGGTAGTTGTGCGCGTCGATCTCGCGGACGAGCTCCGCGTGAGCGTTTCGTGTATCGAGAGGCGCCGCCTTGGTCATCGCGCCACGATGATGCCACGAAGACGCGGCTTTCGTCGGTCTCCCCGAGTGAACCTTTAGGGCTTATCCTCGACGCAATGGAACAACGCACGCGTCGGCTCACGAACATCTACTCGAGCGTCTCCGCGGTCGCGGCGTTCGTCACGCAACCCGTGCCGATGCTCGACGAGCTCATCGTCGTGCCGATTCACTACGCGCTCTGCGTGAAGGTCGCCCGCTCGCGCAATTTTTCGATCCTCAAGCTGCCGTGGCGGCCCATCAAGAAGATCATTTGGTACGGAGCGGCGGCGCGCCTCGTCGGAAACTTCTCGCTCGGGCTCGTGCCGATCGTCGGGATGTTCTCGAACGCGATCACGGCGATCGCGCTGACCGAATACCTCGGCCGCTACCTCGACGAAGTGATCGCGAACCCCGACAGCCCGCCGCCGGACGTGACGATGGAGGGCCTGAAGGAGCTGTTCACGAACGCCGTGAAGAAGAAGTCGGCGGAGAAGGGCGTGGCGACGTGAGCACCGCAGCCATCGACGTGGGCTCGGTGCGCGTGCGCGAAGAGGAGATGGCGAAGCTCCGCGACGCTGCGAAGAACCTGGGCGTCGACAAGATCCGCGACGGGAGCTGGTTTCGGCGCACCGTCGCGGCGCACGTGAAGAAGCATTTCGCCAACGTGACGACGGCGCATTGGGACAAAGTGTATCCGCGCCTCGACGTCGAAGAGCGCGCGCACACGCAGATCGTGCGGGTCGCGCGCAAGGCGTCGGCGGCGGGCGCGCTCGCGTCGATGGGCGCGAGCACGGGCGAGATCTTGTCGCTCGTCACCGACGGTCTCGGCGCGCCGATCGGCGTGCCCGCGGCGATCCTCTCGATGGGCCTCGAGGCGGCGTACACCGCGCTCCTTCAGATCGATCTCGCGTGCGATCTCGCGTCGATCTACGGCGTGCCGTTCGACGCCGACGACGTCGGCGAGGTCGCCACGCTCTTCGGTCTCGCGCTCGAGGTGCCGATCAAAGCGGAGAAAAAAGAAGAATCGGGCGACGCGCACGAGCGCGAGCACGAGACCGGGCTCACCGCGAAGCTCATGCAGCTCGAGGACGGCGAGATCGCCTCGCGCATCGGCAAGAAGCTCATCGAAGAATCCGTGATGCGGAACATCCTTCCGGTCATCGGCGTCGCGATCAGCGCGCGTTGGAACTACGTCGCGACGAAGAAGCTCGGCAGCACGGTGAAAAAATACGTCCGCTACCGCAAGGCGCTGCTCCACTCGTGCAGCAAGCTCCGGCTCGACGCGGTCACCGATCCTGCGATGCTCGTCGAAGGCGCGTGGCTCCTCGCGACCGTCGACGGCGACGCGGGTCACGAAGAGGTGATGGCGCTCGCGCTCATCATGGATCAACTGCCCGCGGCGCAGCGAAAGGCGATCGAGCTCGACAAGGCGCTCGGCGACGACGAGGAAGACTGGTTCGATGCGCTCGAGAAGCTGCCGCACGAGATGCACGATCCGTTGCTCGATACGCTCTACATGATCGCCGCGACCGACAAAGATCTCGAGGCGTCCGAGCGCCGCTTCTTGCGTCGGGTCGGCAAGACGCTGAAGCGCGAGATCGACTTCGAGCGCATCGAGAAGATCTGCGCGCATCTCTCCGAGGGAGAAGATCTGCCCGACGACTTCTTGCACTGCTCGCGGACGCGCATCGTGCAATGACGCTTGCGGATCCGCGCTCGACGCCTGCGTTCGCGCTGAAGGTGATCGGCGACGAGCGAACGGGAAGAAATTCTGGAACGATCTGGTGCGCCGACTGATCTTCGAGTGACGATCACGGAGCGGGCGCGGACGTCGACGGAGCGGGTGTCGCAGCCGACGTCGCGGGTGCGCCCTCGGGTTGCGCCTCGGCGAGGGTCACGTTGCACGAGTGGAATCGGCCGTGCGGATCACGCTTCGCGACGGTGACGCGATAGACGTACGTCTTGCCGGCGACCCACTCCTGCGCGAGCGTCGGGAGCTCGCACTTGACGGGCGTCTCGAGGACGCTGCTCCTCTGCTTCACGCGCTCCTCGTATCCTGCTTCGAGGCGTCCGCTCCCCGGCGGGAGATGCACCGGTCGCGCGCGCCGATCGCACGCGCCTTGAATCGGAAACGAGTCACCGTCGCGAAGCAGCGTGAGATTCAGCTCGAACGTGGCGGTAAAGACCCCCGACTCCGCGCTGTCCTTCTCTTCGAGGATCGGCGGGCACTCGACGACGAGCGACGCGAACGGCTTCGGCGCCTGCGGCTCGGTGAGCGGCGCTTTCGGCGTCGAGCACGCCGCCGCAGCGATCGACGCTACGGTGCTCGCGATCGACAGCATCGACCTGACGATCCGACGCCATGCGAGCATCATCCCCACCCCCGGACGATCACCCTATCACGCCTTCAGCTGACGGCGCCCAGAGCGGAAGAGCGGCGCGATGGCGTGCGCTGCCGCGCCGATCGTCGAGCCGTTGTTGATGACCGCGGCCATGACCGGGTTGATGAGGCCGAACGCGCCGGCGGCGATCGCGATTGCGTTCGGCACGAGGACGACGCCGAGCACTTGCTTCACGCGCGCCATCGCGTCGTCGGACACGGCGAAGACCGCGGGCAGACGCTCGAGCCCACCTTCGAGCAAGACGACGTCGGCGGTCTCGAGCGCGACGTCGGTCCCGCCGTGGAGCGAGATCCCGATGTCGGCGACCGCGAGCGCGGGCGCGTCGTTGATTCCGTCACCGACCATCGCGACCTTGCGCCCTTCGGCCTTGAGGCGCCGGATGACGTCGGCTTTGTTCTCGGGGAGCACGTCGGCGATCGCTTCGTCGATGCCGACGATGCGCGCGATGGCTTCGACCGGCTCCTTCGCGTCGCCCGACAAGAGGAGCACGCGACGCCTGCCGCCAGCTTTGAGCTTCGCGACGACGTCGGCGCTCTCGGGGCGCGGCGCGTCGGCGTAGCCGATCACGGCAGCCATCTCTCCGTCGATCGCGAGGAGCACGCTCGAGATCCCTTGGTGCGCGAGCTCGTCGCGCGGACGTTCGCCTGCGCTCGGATCGATCCCCGCCTCGCGCATCATGCGCGGGTTGCCGACGCTCACGCGATGCCCTCGCACGATCGCTTCGAGCCCGAGACCGATCCGGTACTGCTCGCTCTTCTGCTCGGGCACCCACTTCGGAGCTCCGACGCTCTCGGCGTGGCGGCGGATCGCGTCGGCGATCGGATGCGTCTGGTTCCCCTCGGCGCCCGCGGCGAACGCGGCGATCTCGACGGCAGAGAAGCGCGTCGACGTGACGACGACCTTGGTCACCTCGGGCACGCCGAGCGTGAGCGTGCCCGTCTTGTCGAAGACGATCGTGTCGGCTTCGCTCAAGCGCTCGAGGAACGTCGCGCCTTTGACGAGCACCCCTTCGCGCGCGGCGAGCGTCATCGCGGCGAGCGCGGCACTCGGTACGGCCACGCGTACACCCGTGCCGAAGTCCGTGATGAGGACGCTCGTCAGGCGATCGATGACGCCGGAGAACGCCCAGGCCGCGCCCGCTGCGCCGAACGTCGGGAGGACGAGGCGATCGGCGTATTTTTCCGCGTTGCGCTGGAGCGTCATCGGCTTGGCGCCGGCGCCTTCGAGGATCTGAACGATGCGCGCGGCGATCGTGTCACCGCCTGCGCGCTCGACCTCGACGACGGCTTGGCCGTGCACCGCGACGCTCGCCGCCATCACGCGATCGCCTGGCATTCGCTCGCGTGGAACGCTCTCCCCGGTGAGCGCCTTCTCGTCGACGGCGAGGCTCCCCTCGAGGATGACGCCGTCGGCGGGCACGCGCGCGCCCGGGTAGATGACGATGAGCGTCCCGGCCTTCAGCTCGCGCGGGTGCACACGTCGCGGCGCGGCGGTGCGCGAATCCATGACGAACGCCTCGCCGTCGTCGAGCTGCATGAGGCGCGAGATCGCCTTGCGCGCGCGCGCGTGCGTGCGATCGAGGATGAGATCGCCGATCGCGAGGAGCGTCGTGATGACGCTGGCGGTGATCGGCTCGGCGCGCGCGACGCACACGCTGATCGCGACGGCGTCCATGACGTCGACGTTGACGCGTCCGCTCGCGAGGCTTGCGATCGCGCGGCGGAACGGCGGAACGGCGGTGATCGCGACCGCGCCGAGCATCAGGGGGGTGGGCACCAGGCCCGTGATCGCGCCTGCGAGCACCGCGGTGCTGAATCCGGCTTTGACCCACTCGACGTACGGCGCGTGCGGCGCGGGCTGCGCGGCCGGCCATGCGAGCGGCGACGTCTCGGCGACGGCGTCGAGGAGGCGGCGCGACGTCGTCACGTGCTCATCGAACATCACGAGGAGAGATCCGTTCGCAGGCGACGCGCGCGCGCTGTCGACGCCAGGGAGCGTCGCGACGAACGCGGCGAGCCGCTCGATCGCCGCGGCGTGACCGCCCTTCGGCGCCGTCGCGCCGCCCGCGGACGTCGCGCCGACGCGCAGCCGCACGCGGCCCGGAATTTCGTGTGCGATCGAAACCTCGAGACGCTGCGTTTCGACCGCGCGCGCCGGCCGGATCGCGCGTAGTCGATCGAGGACCGCGCCATGCAAGAGCTTCCCCGGCGCGCGCCGTTCGTCGTAGCGCACCACGATCGTCCCCGCGGCTTCGTGGTGCAGCACCGACTCGACTCCGTCGTGACGGCGGATCCACTCGGCGAGCTTGCGAACATCACGCGCGACGGAGTCCGGCGCCTCGCCCGGCTCGTGGACGCGCACCGCGACCTCGGCGAGCGAGCGCTCGGCGGGATCGGCCGCCTTGGCGCCGCCGTCAGCGCGCGTCGTGATCGCCATCGTTCTCGCCGCCATGGGCCCTACGTTGGACGGCGTCCCGCGCTTCTGAACCTGGTCGAGGATTCAAGTTCGAGAACGTCACGAACGCCCAGAAGAGCAAGTCGTACCACTCCGGAACGCGACGCCTCCCCGCGAGGAACATCAGGAGCCCGGTGCCCGCGAGCGTCCCCGGCACCGCGACCTTCATGTCGAGCTTGCCGCTCGTCGCCGCCCGGACAGCATCGTTGATCTGCCCGAAGAAGGCGCGAACGCGCACGCCGTCTTCGTCTTTGTGCTGCCAGTCGTTCGCCGCGTCGACCTCGATTCCGTGGAGGCCGCCGACGCGCACGAGCAGATGAATGAGCCGAGGGAGCTGGAGCTCGCGCGGATCGTACGTGACGAGCAAGCTCCCGGTGACCGGCGACATCGCCGCGCTGGTGACGCCGTGCTCTTCGCCGACGCGCTGCGCGACCTCTTCGGCGACCTCGGGGAGCACGCGAAACGTTTCGGCGCGCACGCGGAGTCTGCCCGGAAAGTGAGAGACGATCCGCAAGCGATCCTTCGCCACGCTGTCGTGCGTCGGGCCGTCCGTGTCGTCGTCCTCGCCTCGTGTGCTCACGCGGCGTGCCCTCGGCGTCCCCGCTTCGCTTTCACCTCGACCACGCGCGGCGGAACGTCGTGCTCGAGGGTCACCGCGTCGCGCTTCGCGTCGTAACGCGCGCGACCTTCGGCGAACATGTCTTCGACCCATTCGGCCTGCTCTGCGACGAGGCGCTTCACCTTCTCGCGAGCGCCGTGTGTGAGGACGAGGCCCTGAACGAGCGCCTCGCGCGTCGAGCCGAGCGCCGCGCGCCCGGCCCAACCGACGACGATGCCTGCCCCGAAAGCGAGAGTGTGTGTGAACGCCATGACGACCTGACTCCCGAAAAACGCCGGCGGTTACCCCGAGCACCCGGCAAAACGAGCGCGGTTTGCGCGTCTTGAAAGAGTCGATACTATGCTTGTTCCGGGGGAATCGTCGATGGAAGCCATTACGGTCGGGTTTGCGCTCGGAGTCGGGACTGCGCTGCTCTTCAAGCGGGGGCGCGCGGGGTTGAGGGCGACCGTGGGTTGGTCGGCGCGTCAGATCGGATCGGTCTCGTCGCGCGTTGTGGCGGCGATCGAGGACGCGCGCAGCACGGCGCGGCGCGAGTACCAGCGCGGCCGCGAGGAGAGCCTCGAGACGATGACCGAGCTTCCTCCGCCGTCGGTTCGGGGCGGCGATGAAGCGCGCGCAGCGAGCAAGTCGATCCCGCCGTCCGCGGGCGCGACGCCGCACAAGAACGGAAGCGTCCACTCGTCTTCGTAGTCGATCGCGCCTCAGGCGCGGCCGCGGAAGACGAGCACGCGCTGCGTGCCGCCGACGTCGCGCGCTCGCGCGATGGCTGCGTGATGCACGCGTTTGGCCCATCGCACGGCGTCGACGATCGTCGCATCGTCGGCGCGCCCGGCGACGGCGAGCCGTCCTGCGACGAGCGACGCGAACGTGCAGCCGGTCCCGTGCGTCGGGCCGATCGCGAGTCGTCGCGCGCGCAGCTCGGTCACCTCGCCGCCGATCGCGAGCACGTCGACGGCGCTCGGTCCGTCGAGGTGCCCGCCCTTCACCAAGACCGCGCGCGCCCCGAGCTTTCGCAGCGCAGTCGCCGCTTCGTGCGCGCCGCTGACGGTCGTCACGCGCATCCCGGTCAGTGCCTCGACCTCCGCCGTGTTCGCCGTCAAGAGCGTCGCGCGCGGCAGCAGCGACGTTCGCATCGTCGCGATCGCGCGCTCGCCCAGGAGGCGCGAGCGTCCACGCGTCGGGAGCATCGGCGTGTCGACGATCGCCGGCACGCGCGGATGCGCGGCGAGGAGGCTCGCGACGGCGAGAATGTTCGCGCTGTTTCCGAGCGCGCCGATCTTGAAGGCGCGCACGCGCTGGTGAACCGTCACCTCGCGCGCCTGCGCCACGACCTCGCGCGCCGTGACGGCTCGCGCGCTCTTCATCCCGCTCGTCGACTGCACCGTCACGAGTGCCACCACCGCGCATCCGAAAGCGCCCGCGGCCTCGAACGCGCGAAGGTCGGCGATGACGCCGGCGCCGCCTCCCGGATCGAGGCCACCGATGGCGAGCGCGCAGGCGAGCCTCTCCGCGTTCATGCGGCCAAGCTATCGGTTTCGACCAACCGATTCGCCGCGATTCCACTTCTCCACTTCTCGCGAGAAACCTGATACCCACGAAGGGGATGCGCGGGCGTAGCCTGTTTTTCGTCAGCGCCGCTCTCGTCGGCGGGACCGTCGCGTCGTTCGGCGGCGAACGCGAGGCCCAGGCGCAGTGCGTCGACGAAGAGCTGAAGCAAGAGCTCATCGGCGGTCGCCACTACCGCGGCGTGCAGGATCGCCTCTTCACGAAGGCGTTTCGTCACGAGCTCTCCGCGATGGGCGGCTACTACGCCGCCGATCTCTACTCTTCGAACTGGGTCGCCGGCGGCGCGTACACGTTCCATTTCTCCGAAGACCTCGGCCTCGAAGCGAGCGTTCAGTGGACGCGCTTTCGCACCGTCGTCACCGACGCGTACGAGCGTCGCTACCCGCAAGTGCAGATCGAGGATCGCACCGACAAGCCGGGTCGCCTCTACTTCGGCCATCTCATCTGGTCGTTCGCGTACGGCAAGCTCCGCTGGGCAGGCGGCGGCATCGGGCGCTTCGATCTCAACTTCGCGTTCGGCGCGGGCGTCACCGACGACTCGACGGCGCGCGGCGTGACCGGGAGCTTCGGGCTCGGAACCAAGTGGTACATCGGAAAGTGGTTCGCGTTTCGCGTCGACATCCGCGACCACATCCTGAAAGAGACGCTGGTCGGCGACGAGCACCTCGTGAACGACATCCTCGTCACGGCGGGCGCGAGCGTCTTCATTCCGTTCGGCGGTTGATCGTCGTACCCTTTCGAGGATGAGGCTCTTCTTCGCGGATGCGGCGGCATGATGCGGCGGCGACTCGTAGCGGTTGGGTCGATGCTGATCGCGACCGCGATCGTCGGCGTCGCCCTCGCGCAGCCGCGGCGGCCACCGGTACCGAAGCCAAAGCCTCCGGCCGTGGCAGACGCCGGCTCCGACAATCCGTACGCCGACGGTACGGCCGGTGCGGCCGCGTCGCCGTCGTCGAGCGCCGCCGCGCCTGCGATGGCCGACGCAGGCCCCGTCCCCGCGCCGCCCTCCGCGCAGCAATACGACGGCGGCATGCGACCGTCGCCGCTCACGCCGGCGCCCAACGAGTGGCCCGACGGCGGCGCTCCGCCGACCACGCTCGACTACGATCGCCTCCTCGCCGACGTTGCCGCGCTGCGCGCGCGCGTCGCCGCCGTGAGCGACAACCTCTTTCGCTCGCGGCTCGCCGTCGCGATCGAGACGAGCGGCGATCACGGGAAGATCGCGCGGCTCACCGTGTCGCTCGACGACGGGATCGTGTTCACGGCGCCCGCGAACTTTCGCGCCGACGACATGGCGGCCGTCTACGAGCACGCCGTTGCGCCCG
>JAYVXB010000546.1:0-4499 GCA_043785585.1 Deltaproteobacteria bacterium
GTGAAGGCCGTCGGCGCGATAGGCGGTCGTCGCGACGCCGCTCGGGCCGAGCTCTTCGGCGTTCCATCCGCGATCGGGGAGCACGCCGCCGTCGGGGACGCGCACGAGCGACGCCGCGAGCGCGCCCTCGATGAGCGCGCGAAAGACCGGCGGCGTCCCCTTCGCGAGGTGCATCGCCACGAACCTCCCGTTCGGCGCGATCTCGACGAGGGCGCTTCGTCCGTCGATGGCGTGCGCCACGCTCTCGGCGTCCGGAAGCAGCTCCGTGCCGAGCGCGACGACGCGGTGCCGCGAGAGTCGTTCGAGCGACGCCATCGCGAAGAGCGAACCATCTCGCTCGCCGTACGCGCGAAGAACGAGATCTCCCGCGACGTCGATCTCCGCGCGCATCGGATCGGTGGATCCCCCGCTCGTCGGCAGCGTCACCGCGCTCTCTGCCTTCCACTCGATCGCGTACGTGTAGCTCTTCCCCTTCTGCCACGCGAACGCGAACGTCGTCTGCGCCGCGGACGCAGCGATCGACGCCATCGGGCGCGGCGTGACGCCACGCCAAGCCGCGCCTCCGACGACGACAGCAAGGAGCGCCGCGCCGACGACCATCCGACGCCGATTCACAGCGCACCTCCCGACGACGGCGCGTTGTACGCGCCTCCGTACAAGCGCAAGCTGAGCGCATCGAGCGGGAAGCTCTTCTTCTTCGACCACAGCGTCTGGTTCTGGTGAAAGCCACCCCAGGAGAAGATCGTCTTCGACGCGCTGTACGTGTCCCAGAACGTGTGCAGATCGGCGAAGAGCTCGACGGACCCGCTCAGCTCGTCGAGCGAGACGCCGAGCGAGTTGGCGTACGCCACGGTCGTCATTCCATTCGCAGGCGTCGCGACGAAGCGAAAGTCGAGAGGCACCGACACCGTGAGGAGGTTGAGCGTCACGCGCACCCCCGCGTCGGCGAGCAGCACGTCGACCGCCGCGCTGGCGACGAGGTCCGCGCGCACGAACGGCGTGAACCCGGTCTGCATCGTGAACGGCACGTTCGCGACGTCGCACCCCGCCGGGCTCGATCCGCTCGCGTTCAGCGTCGCGCCCGCCGACAGCGCGATCTTCGCCTGCAAGTGAACCGGGACGACGCCGAGGAGCACGAACCACTGATCCGCGATCGGCAATGACGGACCGAGCGAATGCGACTCGACCGGAACGATCGCATTGAACGTCGCGAGCGGATCGTTCGGCGCGATCGTCTGCGGCGAGAACACTTGCGTCCCGAGCACCGTGAAGTGCGCGTTGACGTGCGAGTCGCCGTCGCTCTCCAGCGATTCGAGCGCGGCGTCGGCGAGCGTCACGGTCGTCCCGAACGCGCTGACGGACGCATAGAGCGACGCGTTCGCGTTCCCCGCGAGACGGCAGATGACGTTCTCTCCCGCCGTGTTCGTAGCCGCCTGCGTCGGCCACACGTTCCACCCCAGGCTGTAGCCGTAGCTCGCGCCGAACGTCGACGTGTCGCCGAGCGAATTCGAATCCGACGAAGAATCGGAGAGCGCGGTCCCGCCCGCGTTGAACGGCAGGTCGGCCACCTGGGCGACGAGCGCCGCTTCGTCGGCCGCGTACGCTTTCCAGAGTGCGTCGCGATCCTTGAATCGCGTGACGAAGAGATCCACGAGGTCGGTCGTCGGTGTGTAGTCGAGCTGGTAGTGAACGAATTGTTTCTTCGCGATCGAGAACGGAGGAAACCAGTGGTCCTGCTTTCTCCGTCCGTTCGGATCCGGCGCGTCCTGGTTCGCGAGCGCGACGAAGTCGTCGCCGGTGTTCGCGACGCACTGGTGATAGAGCTGTCCCGAGAGCCAACTCATGCGATCGACGATCGTGGCGACGAAGTCCTTGGGCGACCAGTCGCAGAAGCTGGACGTCGTATCGAAGCAACCGTGGTTCGGCAGCGACCACTCGACGTTCAGGTACTCCGCGAGCAGGTACTCGGCGCGGATACGCGCGGCGTGCCCGCTCGCGTAGCTCGCGTCGCGCACGCAGGCGTTGACGTCGCCGTCGATGCAGTTGCTGTCGAGCGGCTCGACGGCCTCGAGCGCGAGCACTTCGTCGCGCACCGTGTCCGCATCGGGGTAGCTCGCGGCGAACGTTGCGACCCAGGCGTCGTCCGCGTCGGACGTCGAAGCGTACGGCGCTTTGAGCGCGAGGATCGGATCGAGGATCCCGTTCAGCGTCCCGTCCGGTTTCAGGATCGCGCAGGCCGACTTCTGCCCGTTCATCGGCTTGGTGCAGTACTTCGTCGGTCCGTTCGCCGCGAACTCGTACGCGATCAACGCGTCCGCCATCGCGCGCGCGCCCTGCCATACGGCGTAGACGAGCGAGCCGTAGTGACGCCGCCGCAGCGCGAGCGCCGCGTAGTCCGCAGGAGAGAAGAGCGGCACGCCGTTCGGCCGATGCGCGGCCGCTTGCTGCGCGTGCCACGCCCATCCGAACACGGGCGCTTGCCCGATCTTGAACGCGGCGCTCGCGAGGAACGTCGCGAGGTCCGCGGAGAGGAGGCCGCTGCGGTACGTCGCGACGTCGTCGAGGACGTGCGCGTCGTTCTGGAAGAATTGGTTCTTGCGCGGCCGGCTCGGCGGCACGACCGTCGGCGCGTTGACGATCGGTCTGCCCGTTTGAAATTCGTAGAGCGTGCGATCCGCGATCCCGGGCGTCCCCGCCATGTACGCGACGTCGATGATCGCCCATGCGTCGTCGCCGAGCGCCTTCGCGGTCTCGTTGAAGCGCGTGTAGTCGTAGAGCTTCTGGAAGACGTACTCGCCGCACGAGCTGACGCGCTGCCCGTCGGCTTCCCACGCCGGATGCATCGTCGGGATCGCCGCGGCCTCCGCGACCTTGGACTTCTGTGCGGCGAGCCACAGCGAGAGGTCCAAGCCTTCGATCCCGGATGTCGCGACGACGGACTGGAGCCCGGTGAGATCGTACCCCGACGCGATTCCGTTCTGCGTCACCGTGCCGTTCTTCCGGAGCACCGGCGACTTCGGCGCGGCCGCCGCGCTCGTCGTGAGCACCGACCGCGTCGACCCGCGCGCCCCGCTCGCCGCCGCAGCGTGCACGACCGCGTCGCACTCGTGTTGCAGGTGGCAGGCGTTGAGGTAGCTCGCGGTCTGGCACTGCGTGAGCGACGGCGTCGGGCTGCAGATCGATCGGACGATCGGCCGCGGCAGCACATACGCGCCGGCCGAGGCGACGATGGACGTGACGGCCACGCCGAGCAAGGCGGCGCGCCGCAAGTTACGGGTTCGCATGAAGGACCTCCGGGACGCGCCGACGCGAGCTCGATGCCGCGATGGTGCGCGTTCGGGAGGGTATTGTGCGGCCGCGCGTCGAATCTGACGCGCGGCACGCGAAAATGTCAGAGCACCCCGCGCCGCTCCTGATCGCGCTCGATCGATCGGAAGAGCGCCGAGAAGTTCCCCTCGCCGAAGCTCTGGTGGTTCTCGCGCTGGATGATCTCGAAGAAGATCGGCCCGATGCAGTTCTTCGTGAAGATCTGCAAGAGGTAGCCGTCGGCGTCACCGTCGACGAGGACGTCGTGCGCGCGGATGCGCTCCTTGTCCTCGCGAACGTTCGGGACGCGCGCGAAGGCCTCCGCGTAGTAGTCGTCGTCCATGTCGAGCATCGGGACGGCGCTGTTCATTCGATCCAGCGACGCGAGGATGTCTTCGGTCAGGAGCGCGATGTGCTGCACGCCGGCACCGCGGTACTCCTTCAAGTACTCGGCGATCTGCCCCGTCTCCCCCTTGTCCTCGTTGATCGGGATGCAGAACGTCCCGCACGGCGAGCGGAGCGCGTACGAGTAGAGGCCGCTTTTGTTTCCCCGAATGTCGAAGCTTCGGACTTCGGTGAAGCCGAGCACGTCTTTGTAGAACGCGGCGACCTTCTCGAGCTCGCCCCGCGCGACGTTGTTCGTCAGGTGATCGATCGTCAGAAATCCGCGCTCGGGGACGACGTCCGGTGGGTCGACGGCGACGAGGTGACGGTCGAACGCGGCGGCGCCGTGCCGCGCGTCGAGGAAGTAGAAGAGGCAGTCGCCGACGCCGTAGATCGCCGGCGCATCGAACGTCGCGCGCTCGCTGGCCGCGTGAAGGAACGGGCGCGCGCCGCGGCGCACGGCCTCGGCGAACGCGAACGCCGGATCGTCGAAGCGGAGCGCGAGCGCGCTCACCGACGGACCGTGAGCGGCCGCGAACTCCCACGCGAACGTCCCGCGCTCGCTCGACAACACGAAGCGCACGTCGTGCTGCCTCCACGAGTCGACGTTCATCGAACGATGACGGCGCGTCCGCGAAAATCCGAGGCCGCGCAGCACCGCGCGAACCGGCTCCGGATCGTGCGCCGCCAGCTCCACGAGCTCGAGCCCGCGCATCCCGAGTGGATTGTTCGTCTTCGTCGTTGCCATGCTCATCGCGTCTGCTCCTTCGCGCCCCACGAGCGCCAATAGTCGGGTTGCGACGCGCGCC
>JAYVXB010000547.1:0-14004 GCA_043785585.1 Deltaproteobacteria bacterium
CGATCACGGTCGGCTGCGGCGAAGCGGCCAAGAAAGGGATCGACACCTTCGAGCCCGACGTCGTCATCGAGGCGAAGATGGCGACGTTCGACAAGCTCCTCGCGGGGAAGCTCGCGCCCGAGGACGCCCTCGCCGACGGCGACGTCGTGCAGCGCGGCAAGAAGCTCGTCGCGATGCAGCTCGCGCTCGCGCTCGCGGCGTTTTACCCCGCGCCGTCTCGCCGGGCCTGAGGCGATGCGCCACGCGATCGTGACGATCGTCGCGGCGGCGTGCGCGCTGTCGGTCGCGGCGTGCCGCGGGAAGGCCACGCGTGCAGAGTGCACACAGATGATCGAGCGCTACCTCGATCTGGAAATCGAGCAGGATCCGTCGATGGCAAAGCTCCCGCCCGCCCAGGCGGCGACCGTCCGCGAAATGAAGCGCGAGCTGAAGCTCGGTGTGAAAAGTTACAAGAAGGTCCGCGACCGCTGCGACGACGTGACGCGAAACGAAGCGCGGTGCGCCCTCGACGCGAAGTCGCCCGCCGACTGGGAGGCGTGCATTCCGTGATAGAAAGGCACGCATGATCACGCGCGCTCTCTTCCCCCTCGCTCTGGCTCTCTCCTTCGCCTCACTCACGGCATGCGGCACGAAGAAGCCCGCGGTCGATCCCGACAGCGTCGCAGACGCAGGCGAGGAGCCGACCGGCGGCGGTACGGATCTGAAGGCGACCGATGGAGGCGCGGATCCGATCACCGGCGACAAGCCCGCCGAGAGCAAGCCGTGCGAAGGCTTCGAGATCCCAGACCTCGCGAAGGTGCTCGCGCAGGCCGCGTGCGAAGTCCCCAATTCGAAGGGAGACGAGAAGTCCAAGGACCTCAAAGGCCAGCTCGAGATCAAGCTCGTGCCGAGCTCCGCCAAGGTCGCGCCGGGCGGGAAGATCGATCTGACGGTCTACATCGCGAACAAAGGGACGGCGTCGATTCCGCTGAGCTTCACAGTCGATCCCGAGCCGCGCTTCGTCATCGAGGTGTACGACGCGAAGGGGAAGCGCGTGGACCCTGCGGGCGCCGAGCCGTCGCTCCCGGCGAGCGTGACGAGCGCGCCGGTGCCGGAGAAGAAGACGGCCAAGGTGACGATCGTCACGCAAGGCACGGCGCAGGTGAAGCTCGATTGGGAAGCGGTGAAGTACAAGTGGGCGCCGGCCGAGCGCGCGAAGGGCGCGGTTCCGGGACGCGGCTACCCGCGCGTCGCCGCGGGGCCGCTGCCGAAGGGCAAGTACACGATCCGCGTTCGGATGCCGCTCGTCGGCGTGTTCGAAGGGATCGATCACGAGATGAGCGAGCCGCGCGTGCAGCTCGAGGTGCAGTAGGGCCGACGATGCGCGCGCGCGCGCTCTTCTTCGGTACGCCCGCGTTCGCGGTGCCGTGCCTCGACGCGCTCGGCGAGATCGCGGACGTCGTCGGCGTCGTGTGCCAGCCGGACAAGCCGTCCGGACGCGGAATGCACCTCGCGCCGCCGCCGGTGAAGGCGCTCGCGATCGAGCGCGGATGGCCGGTCGTGCAGCCGACGAAGCTTCGCACGGGCGAGTTCGGCGCGTGGGTGCGCGAGCAGCGCGCCGATGTCGCGCTCGTCGTCGCGTACGGGCGCATCCTGCCGAAGGACGTGCTCGACGGGACGCGGCTCGGCTCCGTCAACGTCCACGCGTCGCTCCTGCCGAAGTACCGCGGCGCGGCGCCGATCACGTGGGCCGTCGTGCGCGGCGAGACCGAGACGGGGATCACGCTGATGCTCCTCGACGAGGGGATGGACACCGGACCGATGCTCGAAAAGTTTTCGCTGCCGATCGGCGCCGACGAGACGGCGGGCGAGCTCTCGGAGCGGCTCGCGGTGCTCGGCGCGTCGGCGGTGCGCAAAGGGCTGCCGCACTTCCTCGCCGGGAGCTACACGCCCGAGGCGCAAGACGGCGCCCTCGCGACGCTCGCGCCGATGCTGAAGAAGGAAGACGGCGCGATCGACTTCGCGAGGACCGCGCGCGTCGTGCACGATCACGTGCGCGGAATGAGCCCGTGGCCCGGCGCGCACACGACGCTCGCGGGCAAGATCGTGAAGGTGCATGCTGCACGCGTCGCGGACAGCACGCGAGCCGGAGCGCGGCCCGGCGAGATCGTCATCGCCGACAAGGGTCACTTGATCGTCGCGTGCGCCGAGGGCGCCGTCGAGCTCGTGACCGTGCAGCTCGAAGGAAAGAAAGCGGTGCGCGGCGTCGAGTGGGTGATGGGGCGCGGCGTGAAAGAGGGGGATGTGCTGGGGGATTGAGGTGACCTGTGGGGGGTCCTTCGGGCGCGTCGCCCTCAGGATGACAGAGGGACCCAGTTGCCGTGAAAGCCGAACGGGACGACGTACGGGAGCGCGACGCGCGCGACGGGCGGCGCGGCGAGATCGGCGCCGTCGAGCACGCGTAGCTCGGTCCGACGCGCGGCCGAGTCGAGGACGAGCGTGAGGATCCAAACGTCCTTCTCCGACGTCGCGCCGCGCTTGCTCACCGGCACGCACTCGCCGGCGAACTCTCCCGGCGCCATGCGCGCGCGTTCGGTCCTTCCGCTCGCGAGATCGACCATGACCGGCTCGCCGAGAAAATCCATCCCGTCCGGCCACGACACGCCGTAGACGCGCGTGTGCTCTTGGCCGAAGACGCGCCCCGCGACGCGCGGGAACTCGACCGGCGTCTCGGATCGACGCGTGCGTTCGACGCGTCCATTCGCGCGGATGCGCAAGCGCTCGACGAACGCGCGCGCGACCGTCGGCGTCGTGCCGGCCATCACGTCGACCGTCGTCGTCATGATCCGCGCGTCCGGGTACGCCGCCACGTCGACGATCACGTCCGCGCCGTCGTCGAAGGCGTTGACCGTGTGAAACATCATGAACGGATCGCACTCGTGCCACGTCGTCTCGCCGGTCGCGCGATCGACGAGCGCGACGCGCACGCCGAGCTCGGGACGCCACCGCAGCGACTCGCCGAAGCTGCGTTGCCCGGAGAGAATGCCAATCGGGATCGTCGGAAGGACGATCGGTGCGATCACGAGCACCGCCTTCGTCGCCGTGAGCGCGAAGTCGTGGACCATCGCCGCCATCGGCAGCACGACGGACGCGACGCACGTCGTGGTGCCGTCCTTCGTCGTCTTGTAGAGGTGCACGGTCGCATTTCGCGCGTACGCAGAGCCGACGTTCCACATCTCGCCGGTCGCGCGATCGAGCTTCGGATGGGCGGAGTAGCGCGCGTCCGGCGCGAGCGCGCCGCCCATGTCGTCTTCGCCGAACGTCGCGAGCGTCGCCGGATCGATCCGATGCGGGCGCCCAGCCTCGCACAGCGCGAGGAGCTTGCCGGCGTGCGCGACGATGTTCGTGTTCGCGGGGTTCTTGCTTCGGTTTCGCGCCGCCCAACGCGCGAGGACGCCGCCCGGCAAGCGCGTCGCAAAGCTCGCGAAGATGCGCCGCCGCGCATGGTCTTCCGCCTTCTTCCCCGCGGTCTCGACGAAGCGATTCTGGTAGCGCACCTTGCCGTCCGAGACATTCAACGCGTGGATCATCCCGTCGCCGTCGAACCAGTGGCGGAAACGATCGCCGTACACGTCGAGCCGCGACGGACCGATGCGGTACAACGTCCCCGCCAGCTCGCGCGGGAGATCGCCCGTGACCTCGAGGTCGAGCGCGCCGATCTGCTCGTGCTCGAGCGACGTGAACCCGAGCTTCCATCCGCCGGGCGCGGCCTGCGCCTTCGACCCCTCGGACGCCTTCGTGCCGGCGTTCGCGCGCGCGACGTCTGCTTGCATTACCATCGGAGTGCCTCCTCTTTGACCGTCCATTGTGGACTGTCTACGTTCACGATGAACCCTCCACTTAGGACTGTCAAGTGACCGAGCTCAACGCCACCGCCGCATCGCTCCTCGGCTTCCTCCACGAAGGCCCGTCCACCGGTTGGGATCTGGTCCTCAAGATCGAGCAGTCCGTCGGCAATTTCTGGAACGTGACGCGAAGCCAGGTGTACCGCGAGCTCAAGACGCTGGCGCACGAAGGCTTCGTCACGACCGGCGCGACCGGGCAGCGCGATCGCGTGCCGTACGCGATCACCAAGGCGGGGCGCGCGGCGTTCGCGGAGTGGATCGCGCGCGAGCCGGGCGGCGGAATCATGCGCTTGCCGGTCGTGCTCACGGTCTTCTTCGGCAAGCACGTCGAGCCGGCGCTCCTGCAGCGCTACCTCCAAGCGGAGCGACTTCGCCACCAGACGCAACGCGATCGCTACCGCGAAATGCATCCGCACGTCACCGAGCCGTTTCAGCGCGCGTCACTCGAGCTCGGGATCGAGTACGAGGGGACGATGATCCGGTGGCTCGAAGGGCTGCCGTGGATTCGCGAGAAGCGCGAGAAGCGAAAACCGGCGCCCGCGCGTCGCAAGCGCTAGGAATCCGCAGGGGACGCCGCGCGTTCCCCTTTCTCCGAGCGCCTCCTTCGATGCCGACCCTCTACGCCGCTTTGACGTTCGCCGTGCTGCTGGGCGTGATCGCGGCGTCGCTCCGCGTCGGTCTCTCGCATTGGTGGGGCGCACGCGGCGTTCGAATCGCATTCGGGATACTCGCGTTGGCGACGTGCTTGCCCCTCGCGGCATGGGTCGTCGGCGCGGCGGCCGCATCACGCGCGATCACGACCGTCGCCGTGTGCGGATCGTGGATCGCGCTCGCGTTCGTCCTGCCGCTCGCGGTCGCGGTTCCCGCGGCAGCGATCGTCTGGCAGATCGTGTCGCGCACGTTGCTCGCGCGCACGCGCACGCCCACGCGCACGCCCACGCCCACGCGCACGCCCACGCGCCCGACCCGCCGCGCCTTCCTCCAATGGACCACCGCCGCCCTCCCCCTCGCCTCTCTCTCCGCGAGCACCTCCGGCCTCGTCACCGCCGCCGGCCCGCACGCGATGCCGCGCATCGTCATGCGCTACCCGTCGCTGCATCCCGATCTCGACGGCCTCCGCATCCTCCACCTCACCGACTTGCACCTCGGCCAGTACATGCACGCGCGCGACGTCGAGGCGGTCCTCGCGCGCGCCGCGGCTCTCCGTCCCGATCTCATCGTCTTCACCGGCGACGTCGCCGACGATCTCCGCGAGCTCGGCCCCGCGATGCGCATGGCGACCGCGCTCGCGCCGCGCCTCGGCGTCTTCGCGGCCGTCGGCAACCACGAATATTTCCACGGCCTCGCGCGATCGCGTCGCGCGTTCGACGCTTCGCCCGTGCCGCTCCTCTTCGAGCGTGGGACGACGCTCACCGTCGGCGACGCGCGGCTTCACGTCTCGGGCGTCGCGGATCCGGTACAACTCGGCGGCAACGTCGCGCCGTTCCTCCAGCGCTCGCTCGATCGCGCGCTCGACGGCGCCCCCTCCGACGCGTTTCATCTCCTCCTCAGTCACCGCCCGGACGGTCTCGACGCGGCCGCCGCGCGCGGCGTCGAGCTCACGCTCTCCGGTCACACGCACGGCGCGCAGCTCGGCGCGTTTCGGCGCAGCGTGTTCGAGCCCGTCCTGCACGAGAAGCGCCTTTGGGGCGAGTACGCGATCGGCGCAAGCCGCAGCTACACGAGCGCCGGCTTCGGGCACTGGTTCCCGTTCCGCCTCGGCTGCCCTCCCGAGGCTCCGCTCGTCGTCCTCGAACGCGGCTGAAGACGCAAACCGAATCGTCGCGCGATTCGTCTACACTGGGCGCCGCTCAACCCCGAGGAGACGATCGCCCATGAAGCTGAAGGTCCTTGTTGTCGCCGCCGCCCTAGGTTCTTTCGCACCGAGCACGGCGGACGCCTTCTGCGGTTTCTACGTCGGCGGCGCGGAGGCAAAGCTCATCAACAATGCGACGCAGGTCGTCGTGATGCGCCAAGGGCAGCGCACGATCCTGTCGATGCAGAACAGCTACCAGGGCCCCCCCGAGAATTTCGCGATGGTGGTGCCAGTGCCGACGGTCCTGCAGAAGGACAACGTGAAGGTCCTGCCGCGCGCGATCTTCGACCGCGTCGATCAGCTGACGTCGCCGCGCCTGGTCGAGTACTGGGAGCAGGACCCGTGCTCGAGGCCGATGGAGGGCCTCGGCCTGCGCGGGGGGGGCGCGGCACCCGGCGCGCCGATGGCGAAGATGAGCGCCAAGCCGGCCGACGATCTCGGCGTGAAGGTCGAAGCGCAGTTCACGGTCGGCGAGTACGAGATCGTCATTCTCAGCGCGCAGGATTCGACGGGGCTCGACACCTGGCTGCGGCAAAACAAATACACGATCCCCGCGGGCTCCGAGCCGTACCTGCGGCCGTACGTGCAGCAGGGGATGAAGTTCTTCGTGGCGAAGGTCGACGCGAAGAAGGTCACGTTCGAAGGGACGCAGGCGATGCTCTCGCCGATTCGGTTCTTCTACGACACCGAGCGGTTCACGCTTCCGATCCGGCTCGGGCTCATCAACTCGTCGGGCACGCAGGATCTCATCGTGAACATCCTCGCGGAGAACCAAAGGTACGAAGCCGCGAACTACCCGAACGTGACGATCCCGACGAACTTGGACATGGCCGATGCCGTCAGGGGAAAGTTCGGCGAGACGTACGCGGCGCTCTTCGATCGCACGGCGGAGCAGAATCCGCGCGCGGTGGTGACGGAGTATGCGTGGCAGGCGACGTCGTGCGATCCGTGTCCGACGGGGATGGGCGGGCTCTCGCCTGCGGAGGTCGCGACGCTCGGCGGTGACGTGCTCGGCACGGCGGGCGGTCCGCCGCCGGCGGGAGGTGGAGCGGCGCCGGCGCCGCCGATGGCACCGATGGCGCCAGGCGGAGGCGCGGGTCGGTTCATGCCGCGCGGCGGCTTCGGCACAGTCATCACGCGGCTCCATGTTCGGTACGGCAAGGACGTGCTCGGCGAGGATCTCGTGTTCCGAGCGGCGCCGCCGATCGTCGGCGGGCGCGAGATGCCGGGACGCACCGGTCAGCTCGAGAAGGGCGCGGCGCCTTCGTCGTTCAACAACTTCCAAGCGCGGTACGCGATCCGGCACACGTGGACCGGCGCGATCGCGTGCGAGAATCCGGTGCGCGGTCGTTGGGGCGGACCGCCGGATGGGACTCCGCCGAGCGCTCCGCAAGCGGCTGCTAAGTCTGCGTTCGCGCCGCGCGGTGCGATGAAGCTCGCGTTCATGGTGCGCGAGGACGTGCCGGAGATCGGCCTGCTCGCGGCGGCGAAGGACATCGTGCCGGGCCCGTCGCCGACATCGCCGAAGCCCACGGCGTCGGCGCCGTCACCGAAGGGGAGCGCGACCCCCGCGCCTGCCAGCTCCGACCAGCCGGCGAAGCCCGCGACCGATCCGCTCTCGTGCATCGGCTGCCGCGCCGTGGGCGCATCGCCGACGTCGTCGAGCGGCGCGCTCGGATCGATGGGCACGCTCGCCGTGCTCGGTCTCCTCGTTCGCCGTCGTCGCCGCGGATGATGCTGCGCTCCCGCATCCTCGGCATCGTCGCGCCCGCCGTCGCCGCGGCGACGCTGTTCACGGCGCCCGCCGCGCGCGCGCTCCCGGCACTCTACGTCGGGAGCGGCGACGGCAAGCTCACGAGCAACACGACGCAGATCGTCGTGATGCGCGAGAAGAAGCGCACCGTCCTCACGATCCTCCCCGACTACCAGGGACCGAAGGACGCGATGTTCGCGATGCTCATCCCGGTGCCGCCCGAGGTCACGCGCGACAGCATCAAGATGGTGCAGCGCTCGGTCTTCGAGCGCATCGATCTGCTCACGGCGCCGCGCCTCGTCGAGTACTGGGAAATGGATCCGTGCGGACCCGGGACCGAAGCCGCGGCCGCGCTCGACGCGAGCTCCGGTGGGAGCTCGACGAAGGGCTTCGGCGGGACGATCGGCGGCACGGGGAAAATCGAGCCGCACTTCGTCCCGGGCGGATACGACGTCTTCCTTCTCTCGCTGAAGGATCCTTCGGCGCTCGACGCTTGGCTGCGCAACAACAAGCTCGCGCTCCCGCCGGGCGCCGATGCGTACTTGAAGCCGTACGCCGACGCGGGGATGAAGCTCGTCGCGATGAAGATCGACGCAAAGGGCCTCGTCTTCAACGCCGCCGGCATCGCGACCCCGTCGCCGTTCCGCATCGTCTACGACTCCGACCGCTTCTCGATCCCGTTGCACCTCGGGATCGGCAGCTCGCCCGGCGTCCAAGAAGTCGTCATCGACGTCCTCGCGCGCCACCAGCGGTACGAGGCGGCGAACTATCCGAACACCTTCGCACCTACGAACATCGAGGTCGTCGAGGGGACGAAGACGCAGCCGCAGGTGATGTACACGGCCGTCTTCGACGCGACGATCGCGCACACGCCGCGCGCGTTCGTCACCGAGTACGCGTGGGACGCGACGTCGTGCGATCCGTGTCCGACGATCGCGCTGACGCCCGACGAGCTCCTGACGTTCGGCGGCGACATGTTGCCCACGGCGCCCGGCGAGACGACGAGCCCGACGTATGGGCGCGGTTTCGTCCTGACGCGCATGCACGCGCGGTATCGGAAGGACGAGCTCACGGAAGATCTCGTGCTGCGTGCCGCCGAGCCCGTCGCGGGCGGACGCGAAGAGCGCGACGCGAAGGGGGCGCTCGATCAAGGGGCGCGGCCCGCGGCGACGAGCGCGTTTCAGGCGCGGTACGCGGTGAGGCACGCGTGGACGGGGCCAGCGACGTGCGACAAGCCGCGACGCGGCGTCTGGGGTGCGACGCCGCAGGGTCACATGCCGGCGGCGCGCGCGGCGGTGGGGCTCGCGTACACGCAGCGCGGCGGGCTCAAGCTCGCGACGTTCTTGCGCGAAGACGTGCCGGCGATCGACTTCGTCTTCGGGCCGCCCGACGCGGGGGCACCGATCGACGCGGGCTCCGCGCATCCCGTGAGCGACGCGGGGACGACGAGCGAGCCGAAGCGCTCCGGGTGCGGCGGATGCACGGTCGGAGCTGCAGAAAATACCGCCGCGTCGGCGATCGCGATCCCGATCGCCGCGCTCGCTGTAAGAAGGCGCCGCCGTCGGCGTTAGACCCCCGGAGGTGTCTCATGAAAGCGATGACTCGAACGCTGCTCCTCGTCGCCGCGCTCGGCGCCGCGGTCCTCATCCCGAAGAGCGCGCATGCGTTCTGCGGTTTCTACGTGAGCGGCGCCGACGCCAAGCTCTTCAACGACGCGACGCTCGTCGTGATGATGCGCGACGGGAACAAGACGATCCTGTCGATGCAGAACAACTACCAGGGGCCGCCGCAAGACTTCGCGATGGTCGTGCCGGTGCCGGTCGTCTTGAAGAAGCAGAACGTCAAGACGCTCCCGCGCGAGGTGTTCGATCGCGTCGATCAGCTGACGGCGCCGCGACTCGTCGAGTACTGGGAGCAGGATCCGTGCATGCAGCGGTTTCCGCAGAACGAGGTGATGGTTGCGCCGCCGGCGATGGCCGCGCCGACGTCGGTCTCTTCCGACTCGAGCGAGCGTCGCGGCGTGAAGATCGAGGCGAAGTTCTCCGTCGGCGAATACGACATCGTCGTCTTGAGCGCGAAGGACTCGGGGGGCCTCGACACGTGGCTCCACGAAGAGGGCTACAAGATCCCGAACGGCGCCGAGCCGCTGTTGCGACCGTACGTGCAGCAAGGGATGAAATTCTTCGTCGCGAAGGTGAACGTGAAGAAGGTCGCGATGAAGGGGAACGCGACGATGCTGTCGCCGCTCCGTTTCAACTTCGACTCGGACGCGTTCTTTCTTCCGATTCGCCTCGGCCTCGTCAACTCGAACGGGACGCAGGATCTCATCGTGAACATCCTGGCGCGCGGGCAGCGTTACGAGGTCGCGAATTACGACAATCTCTCGATCCCGACGAACATCAACGTCGCCGACGAGACGCGAAAGCAGTTCGGCGCGTTCTACGCGGCGCTCTTCGACAAAGTCATCGAAGGCAAACCGCGCGCGATCGTCACCGAGTATGCGTGGGATGCGAGCTCGTGCGATCCGTGCCCGACGCCCGCGCTCTCCGGCGAAGAGTTGATGACGCTCGGCGGCGATGTTCTCTCGGACGACAACGGCGACGAGAACGGATCGTACCAAGGAGGCTTCGTCGTCACGCGCCTGCACCTTCGGTACGGCAAGACGTCGCTCGGCGACGATCTCTTCTTCCGCGCCGCGCCGCCGATCGAAGGCGGACGCGAGACGACCGGGCAAGACGGCAACCTCGAGCGCGGATCGCACCCGGGCACCATCAACAACTTCCAAGGTCGCTACGCGATCCGCCACGCATGGACCGGCGCGATCGAATGCAAAGAGCCGAAGCGCGGCGTCTGGGGCGGACCTCCGAACGGCGGCGGCGTCGCGGTCACCCCCGCGACGAACCTCGCGTTCGCGCCGCGCGGGCAGATTCAACTGAGCGCGCTGATCAAAGACGACAGCCCCGACGGTGTTCTCTTGTCGAAGGGGGGCGACACGCCGAAATTCATCGCGCCGAAAAGCGGCGGCTGCGCGGGGTGCGCGATCCTCGACAGGTCGGAAATGCGCGAGGCGGAGATCGCGGGGGGTGCGTTCGGCGTACTAGCCCTCGTATCCTTTATCCGACGACGAAGGGGGACTCGCACATGAGAATGAAGGCGATGGCAGTGGCTGGCGTGATGGCGACGGTGCTCGCGGCGCCGACAGCGGCGGATGCGTTCTGCGGCTTCTACGTGAGCGGCGCCGACGCGAGCCTCTTCAACGACGCGACGCAGGTCGTGCTGATGCGCGAAGGGACGCGCACGGTGTTGACCATGGCGAACGCGTACAAAGGGCCACCGCAGGACTTCGCGATGGTCGTGCCGGTGCCGGTCGTCTTGCAGAAAGAGAACGTCAAGACGCTACAGAAAGAGATCTTCAGTCGGCTCGATCAGCTGACGGCGCCGCGCCTCGTCGAGTACTGGGAGCAGGATCCATGTCCGCCGCCCGAGCCGCCGGGCCGTCGGTTCGCGCCGCGCTCGTCCGCTCCGCCGCCGTCGCCGAAGGGCGGCGCGATGAAGAAGGCGGAGGAGCCGTCGGTCGTCGTCGAGGCGCAGTTCACCGTCGGCGAATACGAGATCGTGATCCTCAGCGCGCGCGACTCGACGGGCCTCGACACGTGGCTAAGGCAGAACGGCTACAAGATTCCGGCGGGCGCCGAGCCGCACCTGCGACCGTACGTGCAGATGGGGATGAAATTCTTCGTCGCGAAGGTCGACGCGAAGAAGGTGACCTTCGACGCGCAAGGGCGCGCGGCGCTCTCACCGCTTCGGTTTCACTACGACACGGACGCGTTTCATCTGCCCATTCGTCTCGGCATGATCAACTCCTCGGGCACGCAGGATCTGATCGTGACGATCCTCGCGCCGTCGCAGCGCTACGAGGTGTCGAACTACGACAACGTCGCGATCCCGACGAACATGGATGTCGCCGAGGCGGCGAAGGGGCAGTTCGGCGCGTTCTACGCGGCGCTCTTCGACAAGACGATCGAGAAGCGGCCGGGATCGGTGGTGACGGAGTATTCGTGGCAGGCGACATCGTGCGATCCGTGCCCGGTCGATCCTTTGTCGTTGAACGAGCTGTGGACGCTCGGCGCGGACGTTCTGCCGTCGACGCAGGCCGCGGCGCCTCCGGCGGATGGACAGGCTCCGTCGCGTCGCCGATGGCGGCCGCAGCCGCAGTCGAGCTTCGTCGTGACGCGACTTCACGCGCGCTACGGAAAAGGGAGCGCGGGGAACGATCTGTTCTTCCGCGCGGCGCCGCCGATCACGGGCGGACGCGAGGTGCGAGGCGACGGCGACGACGGCAAGCTCGAGATCGGCGCGAAGCCGGCGAGCTTCAACAATTTCCAGGGGCGCTACGCCGTGCGGCATCCGTGGAAGGGGCGCATCGCGTGCGCGCATCCGCAGCGCGGCGTTTGGGGCGGGCCTCCCGGAGGCGAGGATCCGAAGCCGGTCGCGGCGAGCGACAACGCGTTCGCGCCGCGCGGGGCTCTGAAGCTCGACCTTCTGCTCAAGGGCGCGCCGACCGACACGATGCTCGCCTCGGCGGGACCGACGCCGGTGCTCTCGTTTCCAGGCGCGCCCTCGGGCGCCGCAAGCGACGCGTCGCAAGCCGATGAAGCGATCGATGCAGGCGCGGGCGCGATCGACGCGGGCGCGACGATCCCGACGACGGCGCCGAAGAGCGGATGCGGCGCGTGCGCGCTCGGTGAGGGCGCGGGGAACACGGGGGCGTTCATCGCGGGCGTGATGGCGCTCGCGACGGCGCTCGCGCGAAGGACGACGCGAAAGCGATGACGCGGACGAAGGGGATCCTCGCGGCGATCTCCGCCGCTGCGCTCGCCGCGGCGATCGGCTGCTCGGGCCGCGGAGACGAGCGCACGCCCGGCCCTTCCGTCGCGACGACGAGCACGAGCGCACCCCCCTCCCCGTCCGCAGCGCCGATCACGACCGCGGCGATCCCAGGCAACCCGAGCCCGCTCGCGCCTTCGCACCTCGTCGCTGGCCCCGGCCTGGACGGAGCGACGATCACCGAGACCGAGAGCTGCGCCGGATGCCACGCCGACGCCGCCGCGCAGTGGCGCACGAGCGCGCATGCATTCGGCTCGTTCAACAACCCGGCGTACCGCGTCGTGGTCGATCGCTTCCGTAAGGACGTCGGTAAGGACGCGAGCCGATTCTGCGGTGGATGCCACGACATCGCGCTCCTCGTCGATGGCGCGATGGCGACCGAGATCGCGCCGAGCGACGGCCGCGCGCACGGCGGAATCACCTGCCGCGTCTGCCACGGGATCGACTCCGTGAGGCCCGACGGCAACGCGAGTTTTTCGGTCGCGTCGTCGTCCATCCCGATTCCGAAGGAAGGAGACGCGGAGAGCGTGCGCCTCCACAAAGAGCGCATGGCACTCGCGCCGCTTCGCACCGCGCAGATGTGCGGCGGATGCCATCGCGCGTTCCTCGGCAACGAGACCGGAAACGTCGCGCACCTCATCGGCCAAGACGACATGACGGCGTGGGAGCGATCGGGGTACGCGGGCAACGGCAGCGCGCGCGTCGACGCGCCGTTCGCGAAGGCCGAGTGTCGCACCTGCCACATGCCGCTCGAGGACGCGCCGCGCGGAGACGCCGCTGCGAAGAACGGGAAGATCGCGTCGCATCGTTTCCTCGGCGCGCACACGTGGCTGCAAGCGATGCGCGGAGACGCGGACGCGCTCGCGCGCACGAAGGAGATGCTGCGAGGCGCGGCGAGCATCGACGTCGCCGTCGCGGTTCAAGCCGACGGGAGTCGCACGCTCCCGGCCGACGGCGCGCCCGTGAAGGCGGGCGAGTCGATCGTGCTCGACGTCGTCGTTCGCAACCAGCGCGTCGGCCATCGGTTCCCCGGCGGGACCGTCGACGCGCAAGACGTGTGGATCGAGTTGGTCGTGCGCGACGCCGCGGGGCGCGTCCTCGCGGACGCAGGTACGCAGCACGACAAGGGTGACGACGCGACGGCGCACGTGATGCGAGCGTCGCCGGTGGGAGACGACGGACGTCCGCTCCTCGTACGCGAGACCGAAAAGTTCCGAACGACCGCGTTCGATCACACGCTCGGACCTCGCGACGCGCAGGTCGTCCGCTACCGCTTCGACGTCCCCTCGTCGCTCGGTGCAGGATCGCTTCCGCTGAACGTGTCCGCGCGTCTTCGCCATCGCAGCCGCAACCTCGCGCTCCAGGCGGCGACGTGCGCCAACGCGAAGACGCAACGCGGGCAGCAGTTCTCGGCCGCCGTCGCAAAGCGCACGGCCGCGCCAGCGCCCGATCCGTGCATCGCGCAACCGATCACCGACGTCGCCGAAGCGACCGTCGCGCTCGGCGGCGAGATCCCGGCGCCCGACGCGCGCGCGTGGCAGCGGCTCTTCGATCACGCGCTCGGCATGACGAAGGCGCTGCAAGAGCAAGTCGCCGACGCGCGCCCGAGCCTCGATCGCGCGCTG
>JAYVXB010000548.1:0-13978 GCA_043785585.1 Deltaproteobacteria bacterium
GCCGTCGCGCATGGAGTGGAACGATCGCATCAAGGCGAGCGACAAAGGGATCTCGTGGGACTTTCACACGAAGGGCCACGAGGACGGCTTCCACTTCCGCACGACCGGCGCGCAGTGCGTGAAGTTTCACACGTTCATCGACGGCAAGCCCGCGCACTCGAGCCTCGTGCACATCGGTGCGGGCGGCGTTCATCCGCCGCATCACTACTTCCGCCTCTGCCCGTGATCCGTTAGGCGCCTCGGCGCATGCGTTGGTTGCTCGCGCAGTCGACGCAGTAGGTCTCGCCGGTCCACGCGCCCTCGGCTGCGTCGCGCGAATTCTTCGTCGGAAGATCGCGCGGCGCGACGTGGATCCATCCCTCGATGCGCAGCTCGTCGATCGCGAGGTAGCGCGCGACGAGCGGCGCCTTCGAATCGATGACCGCGGAGCCTCGTAGACAGGCGTCGCACCAGGCGGCGTACTTCGTTCGCGAGAGGCGGAACAGCATCGTCTCTCTATACTGAACACACTACTGAACAAAGCAAGGGGCTGTCGCCGAAAGGCGCCGAATTTGGCCCGGAGCGGGCGCGCGTGCTCAAGGTCAATCACCGTGCGCCTTGCCCCTCTCGCTGCCGCCGTCGTCTCGTGCTTCCTCACCGTTTCGTTCGGAGCGTGGCCAGGGCCACCGCCGAAGAAGCCACAGACCATCGCCCACGTGACCGCCGGGACCGGCGCGCTTCGACTCGGGCGAAGCGTCGGATCGCCGACCGAGGGGCACCTCGTCGGCGGCACGCACCTCGAAGAAGCGCCGTACCTTCGCGTCTCGCCCGCGCACGCCGGAGGCGACGTGCGATGGGGGCTCGAGCCGCTCGTCACCGCGGTCGATCGCGCCGCGCGCGCGGTTCGCCGACAGTTTCCGGATGCGGTCGCGACGGTCGGGCACATCTCGCGGCAAGGCGGTGGCGAGATCGATCGCCATCACTCGCACGAGAGCGGTCGCGACGCCGACGTGCAGTTCTACGTTCGCAGCCGAAGCAACAAGCCGCTCCTGTCGAACGGGTTCGTCGCCTTCAAGGGCGACGGATCCGCGTCGCACTGGCCCGGGGCGTACTTCGACGACGTGCGAAACTGGGTGTTCGTGCATTCGATCGTCAGCGATCCACACGCGCACGTGACGCACATCTTCATCGCGTCGCCGCTTCGCGCGCGCCTCCTCGCGATCGCGGAGCACCTCGGCGCGCCGATGAACGTGCGGATGCGCGCAGCCGAGCTGATGGTGCAGCCGCGCGGAGCGCTCCCGCACGACGATCACTTCCACATTCGGATCGCGTGTCCGCCGCGGCAGCAAGGCTGCGTCGAGAATCCAACTGCCCCCGTCGCGTCGATCGCCCGCGCGCCGCACGCTGTCGTGCGCGGTCGACGCGGAGGAGCGCCCCCCGCGCCCGCGCATCCGGCGCAGCGACCGCACGTCGCGCCCGCCGCACCGCAACGACCCGCCGCCGCGCCGACGCCGCCCGCGCCGCCCGTCAAAGGGAGCGGCGAAGCCGACGCGCACGACGTCGAAGCTCCCCCCGGAATGATTCCGTACGACGACGCCGACGGCCCGGTCGACTGACGCGCGACTGCGCTATGCTCCGGTCCTCCCGATGTCGGACCGACTGAGCTTCCCCTCGCCGTCGTCACGCTTCGCCCACAGCGACAGACGCGCGACCTTGATGGGGCGCGTCTCGGAGATGCGTCAGCTCGAGCGCGCGTACGGCCTCGCGCGCGAACGCGGCGAGACGCACGCGGTGACGGTGGTGGGCGCGACGGGCGTCGGCAAGACGCGCCTCGTGCGCGATTTCCTGGTGAAGGTCCGCGCAGGCGAACCGCCGCGCGTCTATCGCGGCGCGGCGCGCGAGACGGGCGCGACGTTCGAGGCGTTCGCGCGCGTGCTTCGTGCGCGCTTCGGGATCGTCGAGGGGATGGACTCGGAGGCGGCGAAGGCGCAGATCCGCGCGCAAGCGGCCACGGTTCTCGAGGACAAGAAGGTCGGCGACGTCATCTACTTCCTCGGGCAGCTGCTCGATCTCGACTTCATGGACTCGCCGCTCATCCGCGCGATCGAAGGCGATCCTCAGCAGCTGAAATCGATGCGCCGTGCCGTCATCAAGGGTTTCTTCGAGGCCGACGCGCGCCGTCCCGAGGGGACGCTCGTCCTCGTGTTCGACGACATGCAGTGGGCGAACGACGAGTCACTCGACAAGCTCGCCTACCTCGTCGAAAACATCCACGCGCCCGCGCTCATCGTCTGCATCGCGCGCCCCGAGATGCTCGCGCGTCGCGACGGTTGGCTGAAGCACGGCGGTGAGCGGCACTCGCTCGTCGAGCTCTCGCCGCTCTCGGAGAACGACGCAGCGGCGGTGATGCAGGACTTGCTCTCGCCGTGCGGAGAAGCGACGGCGGTGGAAGATCTCATCGACGCGGCGTGCACGCTCGCGGGCGGCAACCCCGCGCTGCTCGAGCAGATGGTGCGGATCTACCTCGACACGGGCGTCCTCGAGGCGAGCGCCGCGGTGTCCGCCGACGACGACTGGGGCGACGAAGAAAAGTGGACCATCCACCTCGACAAGCTCGCGTCGGTCCGCTTGCCGCTCACGGTCGAGGACGCGGTGCAGGCGCGCATCGCGGCGCTGGCGCCGTCCGAGCGCGAGCTCCTCGAGCGCGCCGCGACGATGGGCGGCGTCTTCTGGATGGGCGGGCTCCTCGCGGTGCAGCGCCTTCACGAAGCGACGCCCGAGCTGTGGAGCGCGGGCGACGCCTCCGACATCGTCGCGATTCGCGACATGCTCGCCGAGCTCGTCGAGCGCGACTACATCCTTCGCCTCCCCGACAGCACGTTCCCCGGCGACGAAGAGTACGTCTTCAAGCACAACCTCGAGCGCGAGCAGCTCGTGAAGCTCACGCCGCCGGGGACCGCGCGTCGCTACCACCAAGCGATCGCCGAGTGGCTCGCGTTCAAGGATCACGTCAAGACGAGCGAGGAGTACCTGACGATGCTCGCGCGTCACCGCGAGAAGTCGCTCGCGAAATCGCAGGCGGCGGCGGCGTACCTCGCGGCGGCCGACGTCGCGCGCGCGCAATACGCGAACGGCAAGGCGGCCGAGCTGTATGGCAAAGGGCTTCAGCTCATCGAAGCGGGCGCCGAGGCGGACGAGGGGCAACGCATTCGCGCGCTCCATCACTACGGCGACGTGCTGCAAGCGCTCGCGAAGAGCGACGAAGCGCTCGCGACGTTCCGCGACATGCTGACGCACGCGTTCCGGCTCGATTTGCGCGCGAAGGGGGGCGCGGCGCACAGCCGCATCGGGCGTCTCTACCGCGAGACCGGACGGCTCGACGAAGCGGCGCAGCATCTGTCGGCGGCGCTCGCGCTCTTCGAAGAGTCCGTCGACGAGCGCGGCATCGCCAGCACGCTCGACGACGTCGGCAAGCTCCATTGGCTCCGCGGCGACTACGCGCGCGCGCTCGACTACACGCAGCGCGCGCTCGCGATGCGAAGGCGCATCGGCGACCGCCGATCGATCGCGCTCAGCCTGAACAACCTCGGCCTCGTCTACCAAGACTCCGGGCAGTTCAAGCCGGCGCTCGAAGCGTTCGAGCAGGCGCTCGGCATCCGCCGCGAGATAGGCGACCTCGTCGGCGTCAGCATCACGCTCAACAACCTCGGCACCGTCGCACAAGATCAGCGCGACGATGCGCGCGCGCTCCGGCTCTTCACCGAAGCGCACGAGGTCGCGAAGGACACCGGCGATCGCAACCGCATCGCGCTCGTTCTCACGAACATCGGCGAGACGCACAACCGGCTCGGCGACGCGAAGACCGCGATCACCTACCTGAAGCAGGCCGAGGATCTCGCCGACGAGCTCGGCGACAAGCTCGGTCTCGCCGAGGCGGTGCGCGGGCTCGGCAAGGCGTACCTCGCGCAGCGCGAGTTCACGAAGGCGCGGGAGTGCACGGCGCGCGCGGTCGAGATCTTCACCGAGGTGCAGAGCAAGGTGCAGCTCGGCGTGGCCTTGCGGTCGCTCGGCGAGGTGACGGCGGCGGCGAGCGCAGGAGGCGAGGGCCTTCGCGAGGCGACCGAGCACTTGAAGCGATCGATCGCGATCTTCGAAGAAATCGGAAACGAGATCGAGCTCGCGCGAAGCTGCCGCGCGTACGCCGAGCTCCTGCGCACGACGTTCGAGGCGCAGACGGATCCCGCGGTGATGGCCGAGGCCAACGCGCTCGCGAAGCGCGCCGAGGACATCGCGGCCAAGCTCAAGATCGGCTCGTTCGGAATTTCGCCCGAGGCGTTCTTCGCGACGCGCTGATGGCCTCGACGAGGATGACGCCGCTCACGACGGTCGTGCGTCGCGGCGCGGTCATCGTCGTCGCGCTCGCGATCGGCGCAGCGGCGTGGCTGCCGCTCTTGCATCGCTTCGTCGAGCCGAGCGAAGCGGACGTCGCGCGACCCGCGGACTCCATCGTCGCGCGCGGGATGTTGAAGGAGCAGGTCGGCGTATGGGAAGACGAAGCGCGTCGCACCGAGCTCCTCGCGCGGATGCGCCGCACGAACCCGGAATGGGATTTCATGGGGCGGACGTTCGTCGCGATGGCGCTCCTCAACGAGGCGTTGCGCGATCCGTCGTCGATGGATCGGTACCTCGCTGTGGTCGATCGCATCCTCGACGACACCGAGGCGCTCATCGAGAAGCACGGCGCGGAGCATTTTCTCCTGCCGTACGCGCTTCGCGGCGCTTGGCAGGTGTTGCCGCGTCGGAGCGTCTTCATCGACGGCGAGCTTGCGTGGATCCACGCCGCGCGCCAGCTCGTCGCGCACGACGACGCGCGCCTGCCTCGGCTCCGCGCGCACATCGACGCGATCGTCGAACGAATGGCCGAGGGACCCGTCGCGTCGGCCGAGAGCTACCCTGACGAGTGCTGGACGTTCTGCAACACCGTCGCGCTCGCGGCGCTTCGCGTCGCCGACGTCGCGCTCGGCGAGGATCACTCCGCGCTGCGGAAGCGTTGGGTCGAGATCGCGAAGCGGAGGCTCGTCGATTCGCAGACGGGGCTCCTCGTGTCGAGCTACCGCTACGACGGCTCGCATCTCGACGGGCCCGAGGGCTCGAGCATCTTCATGGTCGCGCACGATCTCGTGCTCGTCGACGAAGAGCTCGCGCGCGATCAATGGACGCGCGCGCGAAAGGAGCTCGGCAAGGAGGCGCTCGGCTTCGCGTGGTCGCGCGAGTGGCCGGCTCACGCGAAGAAGCGCGGCGTCGACGTCGACTCGGGGCCGATCGTGCCTTTCGTCGAAGCGAGCGCAGGCGCGAGCGGGATGGCCGTCCTCGGCGCAGCGACGTTCGAGGATCGGACGATGCTGCGCGGGCTCCTCGCGTCGATGGGGCTCGCGGCGTTTCCGATCGATCGCGGTGGCGCGAGGAGGTACGCGGCGAGCAACCAGGTCGGGGACGCGGTCGTGCTCTACGCAATGTTGCAGGGGCCGATCGTGGAGCGCGTGCGGCGAGGCTCGAGATGATGGAACAGGAAGATCGGAAGATCGGAAGATCGAGAGTTCCGCGCGCCGCGCGCGTGCTCGTGGCGGCGTCGGTGGTTCTCGCGCTCGCGTTGGCGTTGTTGCATGCGTTGGGTGCGCGCGACTCGGTGTCGATCCTGTCGGGGACGATGCCGGCCGGGGGGAGCGAGAGCGCGGCGCTCGGCGCGCTCTATGTGCTCGCGTGGTTCGGGACGGTCGTCGCGTCGCCTCCGATGGTCGTCGCCGCTGCGCTCCTCACGGCGCTGCGGCTCGCGCGAGAGAGGTGAGTCTCGCCCCCGTCAGCGAAGACCGAGCCGATAGCCGGCGACGACGGACCAGCCAAAGGCGGAGCTATGTCCCATCGCGGAGAACTCCATCGTGGAACGCGGCGTCACCACCCGGGACGAGTTTCCGTGGGCCGCGCGCCTGCCGCGAAATGCGTGGAGTCGACCACGAGCTGTCGCGCATGGGCCACGACCATCGGCTCGACGAGGGCGTACCAGACGAACGTATCGGCGTGCGCGGTCTGGAATCGCAAGGGGACGCCGATCGAGACGGCCCACTCGTCAAACGACGTAATCGTCGTGTCCGTCGCGCCCGCCGGGAGAGGCATGAACGTGTGAGTCGGACCTTCCCCGGGTTCCGAGCCACCCATTGAGCACATAGGTCTCGTATTGCACCCGCAGCCCGCCCGCCATCGACCACCGCGCGAAGTCGTGTCGATATGCGATCTCGACGGCGCCGAGGGCGCCCGCATTGATCGTCGAGGGCCCCGCGGAGTCCGGGGAGACGACCTCGTGACGGACGTGCATTCCCCCGAGCACCGTGACTTCGACTTCGTCCGTGTCGTCCGCGCGCGCGGTCGACGGCGACATGGACCACGCGACGAGCAACAGCGGGAGAACGCAGCGACGTTCCATGCCGGACGCGGTGCAAGGATCGGTCCGCGAGTCGCGAGCTGAAACGCTCGCAGCGGGGCCCGTCGACGTTAGCCGAATGACGGGCGTACTCCCTCGCTGCGTCGACCGCGCCTCGACTATGCTCGCGCGGAATGTCCTCCCTGTTCGCCTCCACGAGCCCCATCGACGGCTCCGCGCTTTCCGAAGTCGCCGCGACCCCTATCGACGAAATCGACGCGCTCGTCGCGCGCGCGCGAGGTGCGCAGCGCGCGTGGAGCGAGAAGAGCGCTGCCGATCGTGTCGCAGCGCTCGCGTCCGCGAAGGATCGCATCCTCGATCGCGCCGAGTCGATCGCGAAGCAAATCCACGACGAAGTCGGCAAGCCCGAGGCCGAAGCGCTCCTCGGCGAGGTGCTCGCGTCGGCGGACGTGCTCGCGTACTGGAGCGAGTCGATCGAAGAGCTCCTCGAAGCGCAGGAGATCGAGCTCGACAAGCTGACGTACCCCGGCAAGCGCGGCGTCATCCACCGCGAAGCGCGCGGCGTCGTCGTCGTGATCATGCCGTGGAATTTCCCGTTCGCGCTCCCGCTGCGGACGATCGTCCCGGCGCTCCTCGCGGGCAACGCGGTCGTGTTCAAGCCGAGCGAGGTGTCGCCGCGCTGCGGGGCGCTCGTCGGCGAGATGTTCAAGGGGCTCGTGCCCGAGGGCGTCCTGACGATCGTTCAAGGCGGTGGCGATGCGGGCGCGGCGCTCTCGAACGCCGACGTCGATCTCGTCGTCTTCACGGGGAGCGTCGCGAGCGGGCGCAAGGTCGCGCACGCCTGCGCCGAGAAGCTCATCCCGTGCTCACTCGAGCTCGGAGGAAAAGACGCGGCGATCGTCCTCGCCGACGCGAACCTCGAGCGCGCCGCGAACGGGATCGTCTGGGGCGCGATGATGAACGCCGGGCAGAACTGCGCGGCGATCGAGCGCGTGTACGCCGAGGCGCCGATCGCGAAGGCGCTCACGGAGAAGATCGTCGCCGCGACGAAAGCGCTTCGAGGAGGCGACGACGTTGGCCCGCTCACGACGAGCGCGCAACGAGAGACCGTCACGCGACACGTCGACGCGGCGAAAGCCGCGGGCGGCGAGGTGCTCGCGGGCGGTGAAGCGGGCGACAAGGGATACGCGTACGCGCCGACGGTCGTGAGCGTCGAGGACGACGAGAGCGATCTCATGAAGGAAGAGACGTTCGGCCCGGTCCTCCCCATCGCGACGGTCAAGAGCGCGGACGACGCCGTCACCCGCGCGAACGCATCGAGATACGGACTGACGGCGAGCATCTGGACGAAGGACGTCAAGCGCGGCGAGAAGCTCGCACGACGTCTCCGCGCCGGCGTCGTGACGATCAACAATCACTCGTTCACCGGCGCGCTCCCCAGCGCTCCATGGAGCGGGCACGGCGACACCGGCTACGGGATCACCAACTCGCCGCTCGCTCTCGAGGCGCTCACGCGGCCGCGCTTCGTGCTCGTCGACACCAGCCGCGGCAAGCGCGAGCTCTGGTGGTACCCGTACACGCCGGCGCTGAGGACGATCGCGCTCGCGCTCGCCGTGCTGCGGAGCGGGACGGCGGGGCTCGTCGCGAAAGTCAGCGCTCTGTTTCGCCTGCTCGGGGCGTTCCGCAAACGCTGGAAGTGAATCAATAGGTGATGATGCTCTCGACAGCCGTGGGCGCGAGCTTGTCGCGGCCACCGAGGAACGCGAGCTCGACCACGAACGCGTAGGCGACGAGATCGCCACCTTGGCGGCGAACGAGCTCGCCCGCGGCGCACGCGGTACCGCCCGTCGCGAGGACATCGTCGACGACGACGACGCGCGCGCCTTCGCGGATCGAGCCGGTGTGCATCTCGAGCTCGGCGGTGCTGTATTCGGTGATGTAGCCGACGCGATCGGCCGCGGCGGGGAGCTTGCCGGGCTTGCGCGCGGGGACGAAGCTCGCGTTGAGACGAGCGGCGAGCGCGCCGCCGAAGATGAACCCTCGCGCCTCGATGCCGACGATGGCGTCGACGTGATCGCCGATGAGGCGCTCGGCGATCCCGTCGAGCACCATGTGAAACGCGCGCGGCACCGCGAGGAGCGTCGTGATGTCTTTGAAGAGGATCCCCTTCTTCGGAAAATCGGGGACGTCGCGGATGAGCGAGCGCGCCCATGCGAAGCGATCCGCTCCGGCGTCCGAGCGAGGAGGCGGGGGCGGCGGGGGCGACAAGGTTCGCGCCGAGTAGAAGCTCGGCGGACGCGACGACTGCGGCGTCCGCGCGGCGCTCGTTCGCAACGTCGTCGGGGGGACGGTCGTTTTCGTCTTCTGCTTCGATTTTTTCGCCGCCATTCGCCGGTCTCCTACTCCGCCCCGATTGCTGCCGCGAGCGCGCGCGCGACGTCCGCGTCTTCCGTCGACGTGAGATCGAGCATGAGCGGCGTGATCGACGCGACGCCTTCGTCGTACGCGTCGGTGTCGCTCCCCGGGTTCGACTCGTGGCGCACGCCAGGCCCGCCGAGCCACAGGTACTCGCGGCCGCGCGGATCCTTGCGGAAGTCGACCGCCTCTTCGTAGATGCGCGAGCCGAGTCGCGTCGCGCGGATCGTGCCGTTCCACCCCTTCGGGAAGTTCAAGTTCAGGAGCGGCGTGCGGCCCGACGCAGCCGGCCCGCGCTTCCACAGATCGATCGCGATGCGTGCGCTCGCCTTCGCGACCCTCGCGAGGTCCAACTCGTGGAACGCGCTCGTCGCGACCGCCGGAATCCTGCGCAACGCCGCCTCGCGCGCGGCGGCGACGGTGCCCGAATAGAACACGTCCTGCCCGAGGTTCATCCCGTGGTTGATCCCCGAGACGACGAGATCCGGCCGGCGCGGGACGACGCGTCCGTCGGCATGGAGCGCGACATAGATGCAATCTGCAGGCGTCCCGTCGAGCGCGAACACACCCGCCTCGACCTTCCGGAGGCGCATCGGGCGATGGAGGCTGAGGGCGTGGCTGCTCGCGCTCTGCTCGGACTCGGGCGCCGCGACGATGACCTCGGCGTGCTCGGAGAGCGCCGCCCGCAAGGCGGTGATTCCGCGGCTTGCGTAGCCATCGTCGTTGGAGAGGAGCACGAGCGGGCGTTCGGTCATGGGAGCCGGCGACGGTAGCAGCTATCCTCGTCCGTCGTGAAGACGCGCAAGGTCGACATCGTCGACGATTACCCCGATGGGACAGGTACGACGCGCGTCGCCGATCCGTACCGGTGGCTCGAAGACGGCGACACGGACGAGGTTCGCGCGTGGACCGACGCGCAGAACGCGCGGACGCGGGCCCGCATCGCGGAGATCCCCGGACGCGACGATCTCCGCGCACGGATCGAAGCGCTCCTCGAGATCGGCTTCACCTCGCCTCCGGCCGTGCGCGCGTTCGGGGCCGGGCAGCGCCGCTATTTTCATCAGCGCCGCGTCGGCCGCGAGATCCATCCGATCCTCTACGTGCGCGACGGCGTCGATGGCCAAGATCGCGCTCTCCTCGATCCCTCGACGCTCTCCGCCGACGGCGCGACCGCGGTCGACTGGTGGTACCCGTCGCGCGACGGCGCGCTCGTCGCGTGGGGCTCGAGCGAAGGCGGCACGGAAGAGAGCACGCTTCGCATCCGCGACGTCGCGACGGGCGCGGATCTCGGCGAGCGGATCGCGTACACGCAGCATGCGTCGGTCGCATGGCTGCCGGGAGGGCGCGCGTTTTACTACACGCGCCACGCCGCCCCCGGCACCGTTCCGCCGGGCGACGAGAAGTACGTCGCTCGCGTCTACCGCCACACGGTCGGCGACGATCCGGCGCGCGACGCCCTCGTCTTTGGCGAAGGGCGCGACAAGCTCGACATGCCATCGATCGACATCGCGCCTGGTGGACGCTGGCTCGTCGCGCGCGTGCATCGCGGCTGGGAGCGGAGCGAAGTCCACGTGCGCGATCTCGCGGCGGGTGACGACGCGCCGTGGGTCGCGATCGTCGAGGGCGTCGACGCGCTCTTCGAGCCGATCGCGCTCGACGACCGGTTGCTCATCCTCACGAACGACGGCGCGCCTCGCTACAAGCTCCTCGAGGTCGACTACGCGCGCCCGGAGCGCGCGGCGTGGCGCGAGATCCTCGCGGAGAGAGGCGACGTGCTCGGCGACGTCGCGGTCGCGCGCGGCTCGATCGTCGCAGCGTTCCTGCACGACGCAGCGACGCGCCTCGAACGCTTCGATGCGGCCGGGAAATCGCTCGGCGAGATCGCGCTGCCGTCGATCGGAAGCGCGACGGTGCACGCGGAGCCGGACAGCGACGAGGTCTTCGTCGGGTTCACGAGCTACACGACGCCGTACGAAGTCCATCGCCTCGACGCGGCGTCTCCGTCACCGCGGCTCGAGCCGTGGGAGCGCGTCGGTGCGGGCTTCGCGACGCCCGACGTGAGCGTCCGCGTGATGCACGCGACATCGAAGGACGGAACGCGCGTGCCGATGTTCGTGATCGAGCGCGCCGGTGCGGCGGCGACGAACGGCCCGCGTCCGACGGTCATCTATGGCTACGGTGGCTTCAACCTCTCGATGACGCCCGCGTTCAGCGCGCGGACGCTTCTCTTCGTGGAGCGCGGCGGCGTGTGGATCAACGCGATCTTGCGCGGCGGCGGCGAGCTCGGCGAGGAGTGGCACCGCGGCGGGATGCTCGAGAAAAAACAGAACGTCTTCGATGACGTCGTCGCCTGCGCCGAGGAGCTCGTCGCGCGCGGCATCACGACACCGTCGCGCCTCGCGATCATGGGCGGATCGAACGGCGGGCTCCTCGTCGCGGCCGCCGTCACGCAACGCCCGGATCTCTTTCGCGTCGGCATGAGCTTCGTCCCGCTCACCGACATGCTTCGCTACCATCGCTTCCGGATCGGCAGCCTCTGGATTCCGGAATACGGAAGCGCGGACGATCCCGCGCAGTTCCCGTTTCTCCACGCGTACTCGCCGTACCATCGCGTCGTCGATGGCGCGCGCTACCCGTCGATGATGTTCACGACGGCGGAGGGCGACTCGCGCGTCGATCCGATGCACGCGCGAAAGATGGCGGCGCGCATGCAGGAGGCTCAGTCGATCGCCGGCTGCGCCGACGAGCGCCCGATCGTCCTCCGCGTCGAGTCGAAGGCGGGCCACGGCGCCGGCAAGCCGACGACGCAGCTGATCGACGAAGCCACCGAGGAGCTCGCGTTCCTCTTTCGAGAGTTGGGGATGACGTAGGCAGCACGACCACTGAAAATGTGGTCAGCTATTTTGGTGATGGGCATCCGTTCAGCTATGGTGCCGCCATGAGCCACGAAATCCAAGTTCTCCGGGCGATGTTGCGGTTGGCGAGGAAGCGCGAGGCGGCAGACGAGGCGGCACTGCTCGTCCGCGTAGGAGGCACCGTCGCCGAGCTTCGGACGGCGCTCCGGCGCCTCGAGAAGCAAGACCTCGTCGCGCGGATCGACGCGACCCACGCGCAGCTGACGCTCGCCGGGTTCGCTGTCGCTTTGGCCACCGCGAAGCTCGCCACCGCCGCAGCTGCGGCCGCACCTGCGACGCGTTCCGTGAAACCGAAGCGCATCGTTCGCGTTCGCCGTCGCACGCGCGCGGCGTGACTCACCCTTTGAACGTCGACGGCCCTGCGTCGCCGAACGGCTCGTCGCGTTCGCGCACCGCTTGCCGAAAGCCCGCCTCCATCGCGCGCTGCTGGAAGGCGTATCCCTCGGTCGTGTGCCGCGCGACGCCGTCGAACACCGTCCCGATCATCTGCGACGTGGCGAGCCCTTGCGCGAGCGTCACCTGGTTGGTGTGAAGCTTCATCATGACCAGCTGATTGATCGGGACGCGCGCGATCCGCTCGAGCAACGCTTCGAAGCGCTGGTCCAGACGATCCGCGGGCGGCGCTTCGATCGCGAGCCCCCACTCGAGCGCCTCTTTTCCGGAGAGGCAGTCGCCCGTGAAGAGCAGACGCTTCGCGCGCTGCGCGCCCAAGCGGTACGCCCACAGCGACGTCGTCGGCACGCCCCACACGCGCGCCGGCGGATAGCCGATCTTCGCGGTCTCCTCGATCACCAGGAGATCCGAGCAAAGCGCCATGTCGGTGCCGCCCGCCACGCAAAACCCGTGCACTTTGCACACGACGGGTTTCTCGCCGTGGAAGAGCGACATGAAGCCGCGCACGTTGCGGCTCATCATCGCGTAGTCGACCATCGGGTCCCACGTCGCCGACGGATCGTGGTTCTGCGCGAAGACGGCCGGATCGATGGGCGATCCCGGCGCGGCTCGGGTCGCGTCAGGGGCGTCGGGTTTCTGCTCCGCGGACGCGACGAGATCGTACCCACCGCAAAAGCCTTTGCCGTTTCCCGACAGCGCGATGACGTGCACTCCGGGATCGAGGTTCGCGCGCTCGACGCAGACGGCGAGCTCCTGCGGCATCTCGAGCGTGATGCCGTTGCCGCGCGCGGGGCGGTTCAGCGTGATGCGCGCAACACGGCCCGATGTTTCGTACGTCATCGTTCGCAAGTCCATGAGCCGCAGAGTAACCTCGCGCCGGTGGACGCGCGTGCGACATACGACGACGGCAAAGCGAAGCGAACGCGTGAGGCGGCGGCCGAGGAGGCGCGATCGCGGACCGTCGGGATGGCTCGCTTGGTCGTCGCCGCGGCGTTCTTCGTCGTCGTCGGCGCGATCATCTGGGTGCCGTTGCCGACCGAAGCATGGGGCGGCGTCGTGGCCTGCGTCCTGGTGTTCGGCGCGCTCGTCGTGGTGCATGCGCGCACCGAGCGCGGGAAAGAGCGCGCGACCGCCGCGCTTCGCTTCTACGAGCGCGGTCTCGCGCGTCTCGACGGCAAGTGGAACGATCTCCCGTCGACCGGCGAGCGCTTCCGTTCCGTCGATCACCCGTTCACCGACGATCTCGACGTCTTCGGCCGCGCGTCGCTCTTTCAACGGATCGACGCGACCGAGACGCGCTTCGGCGAAGAGCGCCTCGCCGCGCTCCTCTCACGCGACGGCGTGAGCCCCGAGTTCCCGAACGACGTTCGCGGACGTCAGCGCGCGGTCACCGAGCTCGCGTCGCGCGTCGAGTTCCGCGAGCAGCTCTCGGCGCTCGGCGCGATGCTGTCGAGCGAGAAGCCCGATCCGCGACCCTTCCTCGACTGGGCCGAGGGATCGCTTCCGTTTCCGCACAACGCCGGGCTGGTCGTCGTCGCGCGCGTCTTGCCGATCGTCGCCGTCGCGCTTCTGGCGTTCGGCTCCGCGCTGTCGATGGGACGTGGACCGCTCATCGGCGTGCTCGTCCTCGAGCTCCTCGTCGGCCTCGCCGTCCGCGGCAAGGTGGCGCGCATCGCCGCGATCGTCTCCGCGCGCGAAGCGGGCGTCGCGAGCTACGCCGACATGCTCGCCATCCTCGAGCGCGAGAAATTCGAATCGCCGCTGCTCGTCGAGCTCCAAGCGCACCTTCGCGCGTCCGGCGCGAGCGCCACCGCGGAGATGCGATCGCTCGGACGCATCC
>JAYVXB010000549.1:0-13969 GCA_043785585.1 Deltaproteobacteria bacterium
CTCCCACATCCGAGCGACCTTGCGCGCGAGCTCGGCGCGCGCGCCCATGTCTTTGCCGCGGAGGATCTGATCCTCGTAGAGCTGGACCATCCCTCGGTAGTCACCGAGCTCGGTCAGGAGCCCCGAGAGCTCGTCCATTACCGCCTGATCGTTCGGCGAGAGATCGTGGAGCTTCTTCAGGTCGGCGGCGGCGCCGGTCTTGTCGTTCGTCTGCGTGCGGCGGATCTTCGCGCGACGCGCGAGGAGCTGGCGAACGAGCGGGCCGTCGAAGACCTCGGTCAAGGCGCGCGTCAGCGTCGCTTCGGCGCGGGACGAGTCGTTGATTTCGATGCCGAGGCCTTCGAGCGAATCGAGCGACTGGGTGTCGACGTGTGCGACGAGCGCGTCACCGAGCCATGCGAACGCCTGCTCGAGATCGCGGAGGTCGCGGTGCGCCATCGACGCGGCGCGCCGGAGCAACGAGCCGCGCGTTCGACCTCCGTCGCGCGCGCCTTGACCACCGGCTGCCATCGCCGCGCAGAGCGAGCGCCGAAGCTTCTCGCCGCCGCCCATGCCGCGATCGCCGTCACCGTCGCGCGCGGCGGACTCGAGCATCGCGAGCGTCTCGTCCGATGGCGAGCCCGACAGCGCGAGCTCGAAGAACCCGCGCGCGCGCTCGAGCTGGCTTCGCTGCGCCGCGATTTGCGCCGCGCGTGCGAGGGCGCGCGTTCGATCCGCCGGCGCCTTCGAGCGCGACACCTGCCGCTCGTAGAGATCGACGACGTCGTTCGGCTTCTCGGCCAAGAGCGCGAGACGCTCGAGGAGCGGCTCGGCGTCCGCTGCGGGGACGCTCGTGAGCCCGGCCTCGCCGTGCTGCATCGCCTCGTTGCGTGGGGCGCCCGCTTTGACGCGCCCCTCGGCCTGACGAACGAGCTCCGTCGCGCGCTCGGGACCCTGGAGCTCGCGCGCGAGCAAGTCGTGCGCGATCGACAGCGCGTCGTGGTCCGACGTCTTGACGGCGAGCTTCTCGAGTCGCTCCGCGAGCTCGCGGTCGGCGCCCTTCGAACGCACGATCTCGACCGCGACGCGCACGGCGTCCGCATCGCGCCCGACGTCGGCGAAGCGCTCGAACGCGCCGCGCAGCTGCGTCGTGCGCTCGCCGCCGTGACGCGCCTCGAACCACCACTCGACGAGCTTCGTCGCGACGATTCCCTTCCAACCGAGGCGATCGCCGAGATCGACGTACGCCGCGCGGATCGCCATGTCGCCCTGGTCGGCGAGCTCGGTCAGCGCCGCGAGTGCTTCGTCTCCGCGATCGAGCTTGTCGGCGAGGATGTCGGCGAGCTTCTTCGTCATGAGGCTCGACTCTTGTTCGTCGGCCTCGACCTCGATGCGCTGCGCGAGGAGCTCGGCGACGCGGTCCCACTGCTCGACCTTCTCGCAGAGATCGCACAGACGCGCGAGCGCGTCGAAGTCCTCGAGGTCGGCTTTGCGAACGATGTCGAGCGCGCGGATCGCGTTCTTCGCGTCATCGAGCTGCTCGTAGAGTCGCGCGAGGCGCGCCGCGATTTGCCCGCGCTCTTGCACGTCGGCGACGAGCTTGAGCTCGCGCTCGAGCGCTTCGGCGGCGGCGCCCGGGTTCTCGCGGCTCTCTTGGAGATCGGCGATCGCCTGAAGGGCAGGGCGGCACGTCGTGTCGAGCTCGCTGAGGATCGCCTCGTAGCGCGCGATCGCCATGTCGACGTCGCCGACGCCGTCCGCGAGCAATTCGGCTTCGCGGAGGGCGACGCGCGCCTTCTCCGCGCGATCGGTGACCGTGTGGCCGAGACGACGCAGGAGGGTCGTCGCTTCGGTGTGATCGTTTCGTTCGATCGCGTCGTCGATGAGTCGCTCGAGCGCCTCTTTGTCGTCGCCGTCGTCGAGGACCTTGAGCCACAGCTCGCGCGAAGCTTCCTTGTCGCCGAGCTGCGCCGCGTAGAGCGTCGCCGCCTGACGCCGCGCCGCGACGCGCTTCGCCTTGTCCGTCAGCCGCTCGCCGCGCTTCGACAAGAGCGTCACGAGCGCGTCCCACTTGCTCGCGCTCGTGTACCGCTCTGTCAGCTGAACGGCGTATTCCTCTTCGCTCGGATCGAGATCCGTCGCTTGCTCGAGCCGCGACAGCGCCTCGTCTTCGTTCCCTGCCTTGAGCAGGTGCTCGCCCGCGCGCGCGAAATGCTGCGCTTGCAGCTTTGCGTCGCCGACGAGATGCGCGCGATGATCCGCCGCGTCCGCCGCGCGATCCCAACGCTCTGCGCTCACGAAGCAGCGCTCCGCCGCTTCCCACAGCTTCAGACTCCCTTGCGCTTCGGCGGCGCCAGCGAACGCGTCGCCCGCGCCGCCCGGATCGTTCATCAGCTCGCGCAGCTCGCCCAGCCGCTCGAGGAGCGCGCCCTTCGCGACCGGATCGGTGACGCTCGGCGCGTTCTCCGCGATCGCCGCTGCGGCCTTGCCGATGTCGCCGGCCTTCTCGAACATCTTCGACGCCGTCGCGATCGCGCGATCGTCCTCGGGCGTGAGATTCGCGATGCGCCCCCACGCCTCGGCCGCGGCGGAGAAATCGCGCCGCTTCGTCTCTTGCATCGTCGCGAGCTTCTTCTCGAGCGAGATCTTCTTCTCGAGATCGCTCTCGGCCGTCGCCTCTTGCTCGAGCAGGTTCGCGAGATCGTCCCAGCGCTGCGACTTCTCGAGGAGACGCGTGAGCGAGCTGCGTGCCCCTTCGTCGGTGCGATCGATGGCGAGGAGCTGCTTCCACGCGTTGATCGCGCCGTCGACGTCGCGGAGGTTCCCCTCGCAGAGGCCGGCGACCTCGCGGAGGCGTTCCTTGCGCGGTTCGACCGACTCGCCCGACATCGTGCGAACCGCCGCGAGCAAGACGTCGCGGAGCTGCGCGTAGTCGCGCTTCGTCCGCAGGTACTCCTCGACCCACGCGAGCGCCTCGGGGTGCGCAGGATCGCTCTCGAGCACCTCTTTGTATTTTGCGAACGCTTCGGGCTTCTTCCCTTTGTTCGCGAGCATCTGCGCCGCGTCGAGGACCCCTTGAAGCTTGTCGGCCGGGAGAGCGCCGGCGCGGCGGATCGATCCGCTCGTGAGGCCCGGCGGCCCGAGCGGCGCGGGCTGCCCACTGCCGGTGTTGCCGCCCACGGGCGGCGGAGGCGCGGACGGGCGCGACGCCGACGAGCTCGCCGCCTGCGGATAGAGCTCGCGAAGCTTGGTCGTCGCCGCCTGATCGCCGAGCGCACGAAGCGGCTCGAGCATCTGGATCGCGTTCTGGATCTGCCCCGCGGCTTCGTAGCTCGCGGCGAGAAGATGGCGCGCCTCGGACGACATCTCGCCGTTCGGATTCGCCTCGACGTAGGCGAGGTAGCGCGTTGTCAGCTCGTCTTCGCGCTGGAGATTCCGTGCGTAATACACATAGAGCTGGAGCGCGCGATCGTGCCCCGCGTCGATGTCGAGCGCACCGCCGGCGTACGCGAGCCCGTGCTCGCCGTCGTACTGCTCCGCGAGGTTCACGAGGAGCTCGGAGCCGAGCGTGCGGTCTTGCGTCGGCACGTTCTCGCCGCCTTGGATTCGCTCGAGCACCGACGTCGCGAGCTCTTGTTGCAGCGCCGGATCGTTCTCGTCGAGCTGACGTGCCTTCGTGAGCACGCGCGTCGCGCCGACGAGATCGCCCGCCGTGCGCCGCGCGACCGCTTCGTCGCGCAGGAGCGCGAGCTGCCGCTGCGGGTCTTGCTCGATTTGCAGCTCGGCCTCGTAGAGCGGCCACGCCTCGTCGAACTGCCCCTGTGACTTGTAGATCTCGCGCGCGTTGTAGATCGAGTACGCGCTCTGCCGCGGATCGAGATCGATCGAGCGACGGAAATTCTCGAGCGCCTTCTTCGGCTGCTGCAGGCTGTCGGCCCACAGACGACCGAGCTCCTCGTGCATCGCCGCGAGCTCGTTTCGAATCTCTTCGTTGCCTTGGCTCATCGGCGCGAGCGCCTTCGCGCGTCGCTCGAGCAGCGCCACGAGCGCCTTGACGTCGCCCTTCTCGCGATAGAGCTGCGCGAGCCGCTCGGCCGCGACCCGTTGCGTGGGATCGCGATCGATCGCCTGCATCAGCACGCGCGCGGCGCGGTGCGCGTCGCCTAGCGTCGTCGACCAAATGTTCGCCGCTTCGCTCAGCCAGTGGCTCGCGTAGTTCGGATCGCGCGTCTCGGTGCCGACGCGCTCGAGGAGCAACGCGTAGGATTTCGGATCCGCGGCGCCCGCTTGGTGCGCGTAAGCGAGCGACTCTTCGTCGTGGGGGTTTGCGACGAGGCGCCGTACGAGCTCGTCCATCTCGCTGGGATCCATAGGCCGCGGAGGCTACCACTTTCTAGTTTTTTCGAGCAATTGCGGCGAACGAGAACCGGCCAGGCGGCGCCTCATTTGCGTATCGCTCGACGAAGCCCGAACCCTGCTACTCGAATTTTTCGTATTTCGTGGGCACCGGGGGCGGCGTTGCGGTCGGCTTCGCGGTCGGCGGCGGAGCGGTCGTCGCGGGCGCCGTCGGACGCGGCGGAGGCTTGTTTCCTGCGGTCGCGGTCGGTTTGCCGGGGGGCGGGACGAGCGGGAGCGACGCGGGATCGATGGTCGGCGGACCGGACGAGGTCGCCGCCGCGGTCGTCGTCGGGGGAGGGGGCCGCGCGACCGTCGCGGTCGGCGCGCTGGTCGTCGTCGCAGGCCGAACCTCGGCCGGCGGCGCTTCCGTGCGCGTCGCGAAGTACACGAGGACGGCGATGCACGCGACGATGACCGCCGTACCGCCGACGATCGCACCGACGACGAGCCCACGCCGACCGGGCAATCCTGCGGCGGCACCGGACGTGAGGCTCTCGTCCGGCGCGGACGTGCGAAAGGCGATCGCCGGCGTCGGCAGTGGAGGCGCGACCTCGAGCGCACGCGCGACCGCGCCGCCGACGTTGATCCGCACGCCACTCGTGACCGCGCCGCCGAGCTCACGCACGCGCAGCAGCTCTGCGGTCATCGCATCCGCCGACTCGGGACGCTGCGCCGGCTCCTTCGACAGCGTGCGCATGAGCATCGCCTCGAGCTCCGCCGAGATCTGCGCTTCGGGGCAGACCTCCGACGGAGGCCGCGGCATCGTCTTGATGTGCCGCGCCATCACGACGATCGCGTCGTCGTCGGTGAACGGCGGGCGCCCCGTCAGGCAGTGATAGAGGATGACGCCGAGCGAATAGAGATCGCTTCGCGCGTCGAGCGATTTTCCCTGCGCCTGCTCGGGCGACATGTACCGCGGCGTCCCGAACACGGTGCCCGCCTGCGTCTCGACGGCGTTCATCACTTCGGCGTCGTCGTGCACGAGCTTCGCGATCCCGAAGTCCACGACCTTGATCGTCTCTTCGAACTGACCGCCGTTCGCCTGCCGCGCGAAGAACAAGTTGTCCGGCTTCAGGTCGCGGTGGATGATCCCCTTCGCGTGCGCTTCGGAGAGCGAACGGAGCGCTTGCCGCGTCGTCTCGATGGACTGCTCGATCGACAGCCGCGTCTGTCGCTTGAGGCGTTGCCCGAGCGACTCGCCTTCGAGGAGCTCCATCGCGAGGTAGAGCTCGCCGCTCTCGCTCTGCCCGAAGTCGAAGACCGTCACCGTATGCGGCGACGTCAGCACGCTGTTCGCGCGCGCCTCGCGCATGAAGCGCCCTTTGCTCGCGGCGTCGATGGAGCGATCGCTCCGCAGAATCTTGATGGCGACCTCGCGCCCCATCGCGTGCTGCCGCGCGCGGTAGACCGTGCCCATCGATCCGGCGCCGAGCTTCGCGAGCACGGTGAAGCGCCCGTTGAGCGTGCGACCGAGCATCGGATCGCCGTCGGCGTCGGCCATGTCGCGCACGCGAATGAGCGGCGACTGATCGTCCGGGCATCGCTGCGGCGACACGAGCTCGTCGAAGCGACGCCGGCACTTCGGACAAACGAAACCCGCCATACCGCGAAGAGACGGTGCGGTGTCGTCAGGTCGTTTGGTTGCCAACGGAATCGACAAGAGTCGCCTTATGATCGCGCTTGATTGTACGGCGCGCAAGGAAACCAAATTCCTTTGCATGTTCCCCGGGTTGTTTGGCTGCCTTTCTACTTGAGTGGGAGCACGTTTCGAGGGTCGCAGACGATGCTGACCTCGTTTTGAATCAGCATTCCGCCGGAGTATTTGCGAAGATCGATCCCCTCGCGGACGCGGCGCGCCTCGAGGTGCAGGTGGACGAGCTCGGGCGACGAGGTGTCGCCGACGTACCCGACGAGGCCCCCTTCGCGGAGCGACTGCCCGACGGCGAGCCCCTCCGCGGGTGCGTCGAGGTGCCCGAACAAGAGGAGGTAGTCGCGGAGCTGGCCCCCCTCGCGCAGCGTGTGCCGGGTGATGACGGTGGTACCGAAGAGCGGACCCGAGAAAAGGACGTCGGCGTCTCCTTCTTGGTGCTCGAGCTTCAAGAGGAGGATCGGCTCGCCTTTGCGTTGAGGGAGATCGACGCCGCCGTGGCCGACGTGGCTCAAGGTCGCGCCGCGTCGTTGGCGATCGTCGGGCTTGTCGAGATCGTAACCGCTGACGACGTAGTGGCCGCCGGCGAGACCGGGCGGGATCGGGTAGCGGTAGGCGTCGTAGTCGGCGGGGCGATCGGGGCGGCGCGGGATCTGATCGTAGACGACCCATCGACCGGTCTTGTCGTGGTGCGCGTTCGACAACGCGGGCGAGTCGGCGCCGTCTTCGCTCGAGCCGGTCGGAAAGCGAACGCACGCGTCGCCGTCGGGCAAGCTGCCGGCGGCGCATGGCGCGCGATGCGGCGCGAGCTCGCGTTCGTCGGCGTCGCGGCGCACGGAATCGGCGTGGCGTTCGCCGGTCGCAGCGGACGAGGCGGCACCGAGCGTCGTGAGCGCGGTGGCGAAGAGCGCGGGGAGGGCGAGGCGCGACACGACGAAGGCATAATGCGCCGAGCGGCCAGAAGCTTCCCAGCTTCCGTCTGCTATCCTCGCCCGCGCATGCCCCCCTCCGACAGCCCCGCCGCACTCAACGACACGCTCGATGCCCTCTTCGACGCCGAGCGATCCGTGCGTCGCGCCCACATCGAAATCGTCGACAGCGATCCGAAGCTGCTCCTCCCGCTCGTCGAGGGCGCGCTCCGCGATTCGCTCGCCAACGACGACGAAGACGAGCGCGCGCTTCGTCTCGTGCGGCTCGCCGCGGTGCTCGGCGAGCTCGAGGGCCCGAAGCCGATCGACATGCTCATCGACATCCTCGGCTGCGAAGATCCCGAAGCGCGCCACGCCGCGGGCGTCGCCCTCGAGGACCTCGCGTACGACCGATTCAAAGAAGTTGCGCTCGGCGTCGAGCGCGCGCTCGAGCGTCTCCCCGCGGGGAACCTCGCGCTGTCCGAGCTCCCGTATTTGCTCGCGGACATCCCCGAAGGCGGCGTGATGAAGCTCCTCGCGCGGTTTCTCGCGCACGCGGATCCCGAAGCGGTCGCAGGTGCGATCGAAGCGCTCGTCGAGCTCGGCGATCCGAGCGCCGCGCCTCTGCTTGCGCCGCTCGAGAAAGACACGCGCACCGTGCAGCTCGAGGACGACGAGGGCGAAGACGGCAAGGTCGGCCTCGGCGAGCTCGCGACCGAAGCGCGGCAGCTCTTGCTCGGCGCACCGGATCCGAACGACGCGCCTCGCGGCGGCAAGCGGTGATGGCAGAGCCGGCGAGCAGCCCCGGGAGCGGCGCGACGAGCGCACGCGGCCGCGTTCGCCTCGGTCCGGCAGAGGCGGCGATCTTCGAGACGTTCGTCGTGCCGCGGTACCTGTCGCTCTTCGGAGAGCTCGCGATCGAAATGCTCGCCGAAGGGGACGACTCGCAGGTCGTGCACCTTCATTGCCGAACGGGGTATCCGGATCGCGGGATGGCGATGCGACTTCCGGGCGCGCATTTCTACGGGTGCGATCCGTCGAAGCACGCGCTCGAGCTCGCGCGCGCGAAGGCGTCGACGATGGCGGGGATGATCACCGATTACCGCGTCTTCGAGGGCTACCCGTCGCCGCTGCCGTCCGCCGCGTTCTCGCACGCGGTCACGCTGCATCCGCTCGCGAACATCGACGAGCGCGCGCGCACGCTCGCCGAGTTCTCGCGCGTCCTCGCGCCGAGCGGGCAGGCGCTCATCGCGATGCCGCTCCGCGGATCGTTCCAAGAGCTCGCCGATCTGCTGCGCGAGTACGCGCTGAAGAACGAGTCGGACGAGGTCGCGAAGGCGGTCGACACCGCGCTCCTCATTCGTCCGACCGTCGAGATGTTCGGCGCCGAGCTCGAAGAAGCGGGCTTCAACTACGTCGACGTCGAGTTGCGAACGCACACGCTGAAGTTTCAGAGCGGTCGTGACTTCTTCGAAGACCCGGTCGTGCGTCTCCTCATCTTGCCCGAGGTGCGCTTGAACCTCGACTTGCCGGATCTCGACAAGCCGCTCGCGTACCTGCGCGAGGCGATGGACAAGTACTGGAGCGACAGCGAGTTCGAGCTGACGGTGAACGTCGGCTGCGCGAGCGGCCGACGCACCTGACGGGATGGGGTCGGGGCCCCATCGCGCAACGTAACTAGCGGCAGTAACCGTCGATGCAGACGCCGGTCGTGCAGTTCTTCCCCTGCGTGAGATCGCACTCGGTGCCGAGGTTCGTGCTCGAGCCGCAGACGTTGTAGCTGCCGCTCGCGGTCGTGACCGACTTGCACAGGTTGAACTTGTCGGCCGCGCGGCACGAGCCGTTGCCGCCCGCGTCGTCCGGCGTGCACGCGATGTAGCAGCTGTGATGGAGACACAAGCTGCCGACCGCGCAGTTGCCGGTCATCCCGTTGCCGACCGTCCCGTCGGCGCCGCAGATGAACTGCGGCTTTTGATCCGGAATGCATCCGCCGTTCACGCAAACGAGGCCGGCACCTGCGCACGTATTGCCGACGCCGCACGGCGTGACGCAATGCTGCTCGACGCAAACGCTGCCGCCGGTGCACGCCTGGTTGCCCGTTCCGCACGGAGTCGGGTTGCCGTTGCAGACGCCTTTGCTGTCGCACGAGTAGCCGGTCGGGCAAGCGTGCGTTCCGTCGCATGCGGGAGTGCAGACGCCCGCGACGCACTGATCGTTCGAGGGGCACTGCGTTCCGTCGAAGCACTGATCGGCCGCCTTCACGCACGCGCCGTCGAGACACTTGGCGCCTGGCCCGGTCGACGTGCACTCGAGATCGCTCTGGCATCCGAGGGGGCCGGAGTCGTGACCGCTGTCGCTCGTCGTGCCGCCGTCGCGCGTGACGCCGCCGACGCACTGGAGCGTGCCGCCCGAGAGCTTGCACTGGAAGCCGCTGGGGCAACCGGAGTTCGAACAGTCGCCCACGTGGCACTGCCCGTCGCTGCCGCAGTTGTCACCCGCCGAGCAGTCGCCGGGCTGGACGCACGTGAACCCGCTGTCGGGCCGGCCCGAGCCGACGCACTGGTTGTTGAGGCACTGGTAGTTCCCCGGGCACTCGGAGTCGTAGTTGCACTGCCATGACGTGCAGCCGTCCGAGTAGTACGGGTCGGAGCAGCTGTAGCAGCCGCTGCCGTTGCAGACGCGTTGGGTCGGGTTGTCGGGGTAGATCGGACAGCCCCCGAGCACCGCCGCGCTGAGCCCGAACAAAGACATCCAGAAGATCTGCTTCATGGCCGCTCGCTTCCTGTCGCGAAGAGTAGCAACCCATATGCCCGCGACAACCTCAGCGAGCGTTTGCGAAACAGCGCCAGAAGAGCGCCAAAATGCGCGGCGTGCTCGAGCTCGTGCGATCGTCGTGACCGCTCGTTCACGGCATCTGTGGACTGCATGTCGTGACGCACGGGGCGGCGCGCCCCTCTCGAAGCCGTCATGACCAACGCGATCGTGGCCACCTGCGAAGGCGAGGTCGACGCGCGGCGCGGCCGATAACGAGACACGAATCCATGTTCGGGCTACGTTGACGGTCGACCCCGTGGACGTCCAGTGCGAGCGATGCAAGACCGAGTACGAGTTCGATGACGCGCTGGTCAGCGGACGCGGCACGACGGTCCGATGTACGCAGTGCGGGCATCAGTTCAAGGTGCGTCGCGGCGAGGAGTCTTCGCCCGGCGGTGACGCCGCGGACCGCTGGGTCGTCACGACGACGCTCGGAAAGCAGCTCGTCTATCTGACGCTGCGCGAGCTTCAGCGCGCGATCATGGCGAAACAAGTAGGGCGGAGCGACACGCTCACGCGCGGTGCGGCGCCGCCGCGGCTCCTCGGATCGATCGCCGAGCTCGAGCCGTTCTTCGAGGGGCGCACGTCGAACCGACCGCCCGCGACCTCGAGCGGTAGCGTCGCGGTGAATTTGCCGGCGCCGCCCGTCGTTCCGGGTGGCCTTCCGCGTCCGTCGAGCTCGGATGACGTCGCGTCGTTCCCGAAGCGCACACCGGCGTGGGGCGTCGAGACGAAGAACATCGTCAACGTCGTGTCGAACACGCCGCGACCGATCTCGGTCCCGCCGCCGACGGCGCCGCGTGCGGATCCGGCGCCGAACGCTGCACCGCAGCGCGCGAAGACGAGCACGCTGCGCCCGCCTTCCGGCCCAGGCTCGGCGACTTCGGTTGCGCGAACGACGTCGCCAGGTCTGAACGATCCGACGCTCCCCGAGATCGGCGCGCCGCTCTCGCCATCGGGAAATCACCGCACCGCCGCGCAGCAATATCCGGCGACTGCCGCGCACGCGCCGTACGCGCAGCACGCGCCCATCAGCGAGGTCGAGCCGCCGACGATGCCGCGTCCGCCGATCGCGCCGCCCGCTCCCGAGCCGCAGCGCGTCGCGCACGCCTTCCCGATGGTGCCCGAGATGAGCTCTCCGCTCCCGCCGCCGACGGCGCCGGTGCGGCGGATGATCTCGTCGATCGACGACGACGCGATGGCCGACGCGATGCACCGCCAGATGCAGCACTCGGTGAGCGATCCGGATTCGCTCGGTTTCCCAGGGGGGGGCCGGCGACGTCGCGTCGGCGGATGGATCGTCGCGCTCGTCTTGCTCGGCGGCGTCGGCGTTCTCGGCTTCATCGTGGCGAAGCCGTACCTCACCGGCGCGGGCAAAACAGCCTCGTCGGCGACGCCGCTCGACGAGAAGACGCAGCAGTTTCTCAACGACGGAGAGAAGGCGCTCGCGGACGGCAACCTCGACGCCGCGAAGGAGAACTTCGACAAGGCGAGCGCGCGCATGGAAAAAGATCCGCGCGTGCTCCTCGACCTCGCGCGGCTCGCGGCGGCGCGCGCGGACGTGCCGTGGTTGCGGACGCGCATCTTGCCGCCCGATGCGGCGGACGACATCAAGGCGACCAAACAGACGCTCGGCGAGCTGGCGGCGGCAGCGCGAAAGGCGGCGGACGATGCGCTCGTCGTGTCGCCCGACGAGCCCGCGGCGATCCGCGCGAAGATCGACGCGTCGCGAATCAGCGGCGAACGCGACACCGCGCGCAAGCTCGTCGCGCGCGTCATCGCGCAGGCGCAGCAACCGGAGACGGCGTACGTCCTCGCGGCGCTCGATCTCGCGGAGCCCGAGCCGATCTGGACGACCGTGATCGAGCGCTTGCGGCTCGCGGCGCAAGGCGAGGGGAACGCGGGGCGCGCGCGCGTCGCGCTCGTCTACGCGCTCGCGCGATCGGGCGACAAAGCCGGCGCGAAGGCCGAGCTCGAGAAGCTCGCGTCGCTGGCGCGGCCGCACCCGCTCGTCGTGCCGCTCCGCGCGTTCGTGGACAAGGCGGTGTCGAAGCCGGTCGGTGATGGCGGCGCCGAGGCGGGCGTGCCGCTCGTGTCGGTGAGCAATCTGCCGAACGCACCGCCGGGGTACGGCTACCCGCCTGGCGACGTTCCGCCGGGCACGGTCGCGATGACCGGATCGGTCGGGCAGGCGATGCAGGCGCTGCAGCGCGGCGACAAAGAGAAGGCGCGGCAGATCTACGAGGGGCTCGTCGCGCGCAACCCGAACGACTCCGAGGCGCTCACGGGGCTCGGCGATGTCGCGCGGGCGTCGGGCGACACGGCCGGCGCGATCGCGGCGTACAAGCGCGCGCTCGCGGTGAACCCGTCGTACTTGCACGCGCTCGTCGCGCTCGCAGACACGCATTGGGGGAGCGGCAATCGCGGCGAAGCGATCCGTCTCTACCGCGACATCGTCGATCGCTTTCCGGAGCAGGCGTATCCCGCGTACGTGAAGCAACGCGCCGAAGGGGGCGCCGCTCCTGCGCCGCCCGCGAGCGCGAGCGCGACGCCACCCGCGAGCACGCCGCCTCCCACGCCCCCTCCGCCGAGCGCGCCTCCGCCCGCGCCGCCCGCACCGCCGGCTCCGAAGCCGAGCGACGGCTTCTGAACGAACTGCGCTACGCTCTGACGCATCTCGATGCGACGGCTCCTCGTTCTCTCCGCTCTCCCCGTCGTCCTCGGCGCGCTCGTCGCCTGCGAAGGTCGTCCGCGAAGCGTGCCTTCGGGAGGCAGTGGCGAGACGAGCGAGCCTCGATCGGGTCCATCGCTCGCGATCTTCGATCTGTCTGCGGGCGCACCGGAGAAGGCGCAACAGAGCCTCCTCGGCGTCTCGGGTCGCAAGCAGAGCTTCGACGAGCTGATGCGCGAGATCGAGCGTGTGGGCAAAGACAAACGCGCGGCGGGCGCCTTCGTTCGATTCGGCGGCGCGTCGCTCGGGCTCGCGCGCGCGATGGAGCTCGGCGAGGCGCTCGAGGCGCTCGGCAAGACGAAGCCGATCTTCTGCCACGCCGAGGGCTACACGAACGCGACGCTCTACGCCGCGGCGCGCGGCTGCAAGAAGATCTGGCTCTCGCCCGCGGGCGACGTCGAGGCGATCGGCATCGCGGCGCAGGTCGTCTACCTGCGAAAGCTCCTCGTCGACAACCTCGGCCTCTCGATCGACATCATGCAGGTCGGAAAGTTCAAAGGCGCCGAGGAGCCGCTGACGCGCGACGGGCCGAGCGACGAAGCGCGCGCGTCGCTCGAGTCGACGCTCTCGGGGATGCGCGACTCGTGGCTCGAGGGGATCCAGAAGGCGCGACCGCAAGCCGACGCCGACGCGCCGGAGGACGGACCGTACCGACCGAGTGTGGCAAAGCAGCGCGGGCTCGTCGATGAAATCGGTTACCTCGACGAGGCCCGAGACGCCGCGAAGAAGGCCGCCGGCGCCGTGCGCGAGGACGTGCGCTTCGGATCCGGCGCGGGCTCGGGGAAGGGCGACGAGCTCGGCGACATCCTCAAGATCATCGCCGGCGAAGGATCGGGCTCCGCGCCCGTGGCGCTCGTGCGCGCGACCGGCAGCATCGCGATGACCGGCGGCGGCGGCATCTTCGGCGGAAGCAGCGGCATCACGGAGAAGGAGCTCGGGCGGGTCATCGCGCGGCTCGAGAAGGACGACGACGTGAAGGCCGTCGTCCTCCGGATCGACTCGCCGGGAGGCAGCGCGCTCGCGAGCGATCTCCTGTGGCACGCACTGATGAAGCTCCGCGCGAAGAAGCCGCTCGTCGTGAGCGTCGGCGACATGGCGGCGAGCGGCGGGTACTACCTCGCGTCGGCGGGCCACGCGATCTACGCGGACGACACGAGCATCGTCGGGTCGATCGGCGTCGTCGGCGGGAAGGTCGGCGTCGGCAAGGCGCTCGAGAAGATCGGCGTACACGCCGAGACGTTCCCGGCGAAGCGCGGCGACGCGAAGGCAGGGACGCGCGCGGCGTACCTGTCGCCCCTCGTGCCGTGGGACGATGCGACGCGCGCGCGCGTGCTCGAGACGATGGTGGGGATCTACGAGCTCTTCCTGTCGCGCATCATCGAAGGTCGCGACGGCAAGCTGTCACTCGACAAGTTGAAAGAGTCCGCGGAAGGGCGGATTTTCAGCGGGCGCGACGGCAAGGGGCGGGGGCTCGTCGACGAGATCGGCGGA
>JAYVXB010000550.1:0-13950 GCA_043785585.1 Deltaproteobacteria bacterium
GCGCAGCCTCTTCACGCCTTCGCCCCTGGCCGCACGACCTGCACCGCGGCACGAACGGTCACGACGCCGACGAGGAGCCAATAGAGCGCCTTGAGATCCTCGGCGCGTGCGAGCGCTGCGCTCCCGAACCAGAACGACAGGCCGGCGGCGACGAGCAGGACGACGGCGAGCGCGTCGGCGAGCTGCATGTCGCGAAGATACCTCATCGCGACCACGCGAGAGTCCCGCCCGCGGCGAGCATCGCGAGGAAAACGAGCCACGGGAGCGCCCCCCGCAGACGGATTCGGACGCTCGCGAGAGGCGTGCGCGCGTGGCGCGCGAGCGAGACGGTGGTGGCCGCGCCGACGATCGCGAGGGCCGCGGCGAGCGTCACGAGTCGGACGAGCAGCGCGCGCTCGGGAATCGTGACGCGCCATCCGACGATCTGCAGCGCGAGCGCCATGAAAATGGCCCCGCCGATGTACACCACGTCACCGCGGCGAATCGGAGCGCGTGGTCGCAGCGGAGCGTCGTCGACGATGCGCCCCGAAGGTTCCGCGTTCGCGCCGAGCGCGGGGGCCGCGGAAGCCAGTGCGAAGAGGCCCCAACCGATCATGCCCGCGACGCCGCGCGGCGCGTCGAGGCGAAGCGGGCCGAGAGCGTTGGGAACGAGAATCCACACGACCGCGCTCGTGAGCGTCAGCCCCCACACCGACACGTAGCGCCCGCGCGCGCCCCATCGCGACTCCATCGCGACACCGACGGCGATCGACGCGAGCCCCGCGATCGACGCGACCTTCGCCGCGAGCGATCCGCCGCGCGACCAGGCTGCCGGCGCGACCGTCACCGCCCACGCATAGAGCCCCGGAACACTCGCTTGCGCCGCGGCGCCGATCGCTCCGAGACGCGCGAAGATCGGCCGCACCGGCGGGACCGTCGCCCCCGCCGCTTCGTCCTCGTCCGCTTCGGTCCCCTCGACGCTCATTGCGAAACGACGATGCTAGCGCACGAGCCCCTCGATCGGCACGAGCCCGTGCTCTCGGCGCGCGCCCTCCACGCCGTCGGTGGTTTCCTTGGCGACCTCGCGACCGAGGCGCGCCCAGAGATCGCGATCGAGCAAATGCGTCGGCTGAACGTTCTGCGTCGCGGCGAGCATCACCTGCTTCATGCCCGGATGCTCGCGCTCGAGATCGTCGATCATGCGGCCGACGATCTTGCGTTGCAGGTTGTCCTGCGAGCCGCAGAGGTCGCACGGCAGGATCGGAAACGCGAGCGCCGCGGCGTACTCGCGAATGTCCTCTTCGGCGCAATAGACGAGCGGGCGAATGACGACGTGACGCCCCTCGTCCGCGACGAGCTTCGGCGGCATCGCGCCGAGCTTGCCCGCGAAGAACAGGTTGAGCAGCAACGTCTGCAAGACGTCGTCGCGATGGTGGCCGAGCGCGATCTTGGTGCATCCGAGCTCGGTCGCGACGCGGTAGAGAATGCCGCGACGGAGGCGCGAGCAGAGAGAGCAAAATGTTTTGTTCGCCGGAATTTTTTCGGTGACGATCGAGTACGTGTCCTCGCAGATCATCCGAAAGTCGTATTTTTCGCGCGCCATGTAGTCGCGAAGGACATGCCCCGGATAGCCCGGATGTCCCTGATCGATGTTGACGACCGTGAGCTCGAAATCGATCGGCGCGCGCTTCTGGAGCGAGCGGAGCAGCTCGAGCAGCGTGTAGCTGTCCTTGCCGCCGCTGACGGCGACCATCACGCGATCGCCGTCCGCGAGCATGTCGAAATCGGTCACCGCACGCGCGAGCGCGCGACTCAGCTTTCGCTCGACGACCTGCAGGCGATCCGGCAAAGGCATGATCGCCGGAGGCCTAGCACGTCCGCTGCGCGGGGCGAGCACCAGACCTGCGGCGGTCAGGTACTGGCGCGTTCGACGATCGACACGAACGTCAGCACGCCGTGCCCCGTCGCGCCCTTGACCTGCGTCCAGCCGCTCGGACGCTCGGCCGTCGCGGGGCCGGCGATGTCGGCGTGCACCCAGTTCTTCGTGTCGCCGATGAACTCGCGCAGGAAGAGCGCCGCGGTGATCGAGCCGCCGTAGCGATCGCCCGTCTGCTTCACGTCGGCGACCTCGCTCTTGATCTGCTCGCGCAAATCTTCGAGAAGCGGCATGCGCCACATCTGCTCGCCCGCCTCTTTGACCGCGGCGGCAAACGTGTTCGCCGTCGCATCGTTCGTCGCGTACCAGCCGGAGCACGTGCTCCCGAGCGCGACGACGCACGCGCCCGTGAGCGTCGCGTTGTCGATGAGGAGATCCGGCTCGAGCGCGCGCGCGTACGCGAGCGCATCGGCGAGGACGAGGCGACCTTCGGCGTCCGAGTTGATGATCTCGACGGTCTTGCCGTCGAGCGAGCCCCACACGTCGCCCGGTCGGTACGCGTTTCCGTCCGGCATGTTCTCGGCGCACGCCATGATCGCGTGGACCTCGACGTTCGGCTTGAGCGCGGCGACGGCCGCCATCAAGCCGACCATGTTCGCGGCGCCGGACATGTCGTGCTTCATCTCGCCCATGCCGGCGGCCGGCTTGATCGAGATGCCGCCGCTGTCGAACGTGATCCCCTTTCCGACGAAGACGATCTTCTTCTTCGGCTTCTTCGGGACGAAGGACATGTGGACGAAGCGCGGCTCGTTGACGCTGCCGCGGCCGACCGCGTCGATGAGCTTCATCCCGCGCTTCAGAATCTCTTTGTGATCGAAGACCTGGATCGTGATGCCGTTCGCTTTTGCCATCTCTTGCGCGCGCGCGGCGAGCGCGACGGGGAACATCACGTTCCCGGGCTCGTTGCTCAGATCGCGCGAGAGGTTGACCGCCGCGGCGATCTTCTGCCCGAGATCGATCGCTTTCTTCACGTCGGCGGCGCGCACCTTGGCGTCGCAGGTGATCGTGACGCCATCGAGCTCCGCCTTCGGACGTCGATCGCCCGTGAGGTACTTCGTGAATCGGTACACGCCGAGGTCGAGCCCCTCCGCGACGTAACGAAGCCGCTTCTCGAGGCCTTCGGGGACGCCGAGGACGAGCGAACGCGCCTTGTCGCCGTTCGCGCAGCGCGCGGCCTTTCCCGCGAACGCGCGCACGTCGGCGTTCGTCATGGCGCGGCGATCACCGAGGCCGAGGATGACGAGCCTGTCGACCGGCAGGCGACCGAGCGTCGTGATCGAGAGGACTTGATCCTTTTTTGCGGTGAACTCTTCTTTGGCGATCAACTTCGCGAGGCCCCCGCCCAACGCGACGTCGATCGCTTTCAGCGGTGCGGGCACCTCTCCGGCCTTCGACTTGGCGGACGACTTGGGGAGCGTGAATGCACCGATGACGGCGATATCGGCAGCGACCTCGTAGGGGCGCGCCGATTGGAGAGAGATCTTCAGGGACATCGAGGGGAACTCCTCGTGACGAGGCCAGGGTTATGCGGGGGGGACGCGCAGCGTGCGCGGAAAACCGCTGAAATATGCCAGAGCGTGCTTGTAGAGCACAAGCACCTCCGTGAAAGTCGGCGGACGCTGCGCGCTTTCCGGCCTCGCGGCGAGGAACATCATCGGCCGTCGAGTCTCGTCGACGACGCGAAACGATCTCAGCCGACGAGTCGCTCTCGACGTCCCATCGCGAGCGCGCTTCGCGCGGCGGTGTCCGGCGGCGACGCGAAATCGCTTCGCGTCGGAATGCCGTCGACGACGAGCGCCATCGTGCACGGCGCGGCCTCGTAGGCCCAGACGATGGAGCAAGGGAGCGCGTACTCGATGCCGCTGACCGCATCCGCGACGCGCACGATCACCCGCGATCCGACGCGCATCCGCGCCGAGCTCGCGATGAGCAGCGCCGCCGCCGACACGGAGCGAAGCTCGATCGGCGTGATCGCGCCTTCGCCGATGATCTGCGCAGGGAGCGCGCCTCGCGTGCGCTGCACCGGCCCCGCGTCGGGCATCTTGAAATCCCCCGTGACGAGCTGCATGAGCGACAAGAGCTCGATCTGCTCTTGCGGACCGAGAGGCTGGCCGAGCGTGGCGTGGCGCGCTTTGAGCTCCCAAAAGCGGACGAGGAATCCAAGCTTGTCGATCACGGAGCTCCCTTCGGTGGTCGTCATGAGGAAAGTGCGTCGTTCCGGCGTTTTTCGTCAGGCTCTCCCACCCGATGCGGGTGGTCTCGCTTGATCGTTTGTGCAGCGCGCGTGCCATCCGCCATGCTCCTTGGACGCGCGAGCGCGACCGAAGTTTCATCCGCGCGTCTCGTCATGCGCGCGCCGCGATGTGGGCGAAATGACGCGGTCGCGTAGGAAAATGATGGACGCATCGTGCGCACGCCGCGACAAGCGCGCCATGCGGTGAACGGTACGCATGCGTGAAGCGGCGGCGGTGTAGGACGCGCGGACGTCGCGCGCTCCAGCTGCGATCGGGCGATCGGGTGGCCCGATGATCCACGGTGACGCGCACCTGAGCGCGTCGTGTATCCTCGTCCGCTCGCATGCGACGCATCGCTGTCGGACTCGCCACCGCACTCGCCACCGCACTCGCTGCCGTCGTCGCGTTCGCGGCGCTCGCGGGGTGCGCAACGCAGCGCGTGACGCTGTCGGGCGGGCCGCGCGAGTACGTCGCGTCGGACTACGTCCAAGTGCTCAAGCGATGGACGCGCACCGAGAGCCTCGTCGTCCTGTACGACCTCGACGACAAGCTCACCGTCACCGCGACGTTCGAGTCGTACGATTTTCGATGGGCGTACGTCGTCAAGTACGCGTCCGACTACCGCCTCACCGTCGAGCAGCGACGCGAGCTCCTCGCGAAGGCGCTCCGCGACACGGAAGACACCCACGAGTTCTACATCGCGCTCTACGGAACGAATCGTCGCTGGACCGATCTCACGAAGCCCACGAGCGCGTGGGTCGTGCGCCTCATCGACGATCTCGGCAACGAAACCGCGCCTCGGAAGATCGAGTACATCGACAAGCCCGGCGCGATCGAGCGTCGATACTTCCCGTACACGAGCGTGTGGCGTCAGGTCTTTCGCGTGCGCTTTCCGCGAACGACGCCCGACGGACGACCGACGATCGCGCCGAACGCGCGGTGGTTCGGACTGCGCTTCGCCGGCGCCGAGGGAAACCAGGAGCTTCGTTGGGAGCTCGAGCCGACCGAATCGCAGCGAACCGCGCAGGGGTCCCCGTGAGGCTCGCCCAGCGGGGATGAGACAGCGGCGCGCCGCTACATGCCGGCGAAGATCTCGAGCAGCGGCGGACACGTCACGAGTAGCTCTTGTGCGGCGTGGCGATCGGCGGTCATCACGAGCGCGCCGCCTTTGCCCGCTCGCACCGTCGACGGAACACGTCCGCCGCCGAGCACCTCGGTCACGAAGAGGAACTCACCGGCCTGAACGGAGCCGTGCACCGCGTCGTCGCGAAGGAGATCGAGCTCGCCGACGCCGACGACGACGAGGCCCTGAATCGCCGACCCTTGCTCGGCGAAGATCTCTCCTTCTTGGAGCGCGCGGAGCGTGAGGCGACCGGTGACCTCGTTGCGGAGCCTCGCGTCGAGACGCTCGCCGAGCGGGCCCATCGTGAGGCCGACGAGCGCCTGCACGCGATCCCCCGCGGCGCGAAGATCGTCTTCGACCCAGGAGCAGGAGCGGAACGCTTCGGCGACGGCGTCGTCGTCCCACGTCGCGACGCGCGCGTGATCGGACGCGCAGAGCAGTCGCATCGGGACGCGATGCTCGAGCGTGCCGCGGCTGCGCAAGACGGCGCCGGCCTCGAGGCGCTGCGCGGGTGCCTCGACGATCGTCGCGGCGACGTCGACGCTGCCTTCGAGGACGAGCACGAGCGCGAACGACGCGACCTCTTCGTCCTTCGCGAGCGGCTCGACCTTCGCGGCGCGCGCGAACGCGGCGCGCGCGTCATCAGGGAGATCGGCGAACGCTTCGACCGTCGTGAGATCGAGCGCGCCGCTGGCGACGGGTGGCGGCGCGGGCGATGCCGTCGTCGGTTTCGCGCGCGGGGGGAGCGGCGGAGGCGGACGGCGCGGGACTGGCGGCGGGGGGGGCGTTTGGACGGGTGGAGGCGCACTGCGCATCGCGGGCGGCGGCGCGCTCGTTACGACGTCGTCGGTGTCGATGGGAGCGGAGCGCGCGGGCGGCGGAGGCGGCTCCGCGATCTCACCGTTACGAGGCGCCGTCGGATTCTCCGACTCGGCCCACGGATCGAGCATGCCTGCGTGCGCTTCGGCGGCCGTTCGCGGCTGCTCGTCGTCCGCGACCGCGCGCGGGCGGGTGTGGACTTCGATGGCGGCGGGCGGCGGAGGCACCGCGCTCTCGCGGGGCACGAGCGTGTCCTCGGAGGTGGACATCTCGGCTTCGTCCGGCGGAGGAAGCTCGCGCACCGGAGGCGGCGACGCCGAGAGCTCGAGCGGCATCGGCGGGACTGCGACTTCGCGGGGAGGCGGAGGCGGTTCCTCGGGAGACGCGTCGGCCGGCGGAGGCGCCGCGATGCCGTGCTCCGGCGAGATCGTGTCCTCGACCGCGTTGAGATCGATCGACATCGGGTCGCCCGACACCGGCATCGCGACTTCGATGTCGACCTGCGAACGCCGCAGAAGATCTTCGACCGGGTCCGAATCGGGGTGCTGGCTCGGCGGAGCAGACGCTGTCGTCGGCGGCGGCGCGGCCTGGGCGAGAAACTCGGCGAGCTCGGCGGCGCCGCGCGCGAGCGTGAGCGCGCGATCGTCGTCCTGGGCCTCACCCGCGGCCTGCGCAGCACGCCGCAGCCACACGATCGCATCGACGCGCTCGCTGCGTTTCCAGAGCGCTTCCGCCGTCTGAAGCGCCCATACGACGTCCTCGGCGTCCGAGTCGAGTGCGGCCGGTATCCCCACCATGGGCGGCGTATTGTTATCACTCACGGCGTCGCACCGCACTCTCCATGACGGCATCTCGTCGTCGGTTCGCTCACGGCGACGCAGACGGCGGCGCGAAAAAATACACTTTGCCGTCATCCGAGCCGACGACGAGGCTGCCATCCGTCAAGAGCGTCAGCGGCGCGTCGACGTCGCCGCCCGTGACGAAGCGCCATCGGAGCGCGCCGTTCGCGTCGAGGACGTAGACCGCGTCGTCTTGACCTCCGAACGCGAGCGCGAGCTCGTCGTCCTCGAGCGCCCCGCCGTGCACGCCGAAGTCGCGCGCGCCGGTTCCGGGGATGGCAAACGCTCCTCGGATCGCGCCGTCGGCGGGCGCGACGCGCACTTGCCGCGGCGAAGGGCCGTACACGCCGGCGAGCACGTCGCCGTTGCGCGCGATCGAGAGCGAGCCGCGGACGAAGCCGCCGACCTTCGTGCGCCATGCGACTTCGCCGTTTGCGCGGAGCTTCACGATTTCGCCGGCGTCGGTGCCGACGAAGATCGATCCGTCGTCGGCGATTGCGGGCGCGCCGTCGACGTCCGCGCCGAGATCGACCGACCACGCGAGCACGCCGTTCGCCCCGAGCGCGTAGACGCGGTTGTCTTGCGAGCCGAAGACGATCTTTCCGTCGTCGGCGATCGCGGGCGCCGTGAAGACTTTCTTCTTCGCTTGGAAGCGCCACGCGACGTCGCCTCCCGGTCGGACGCCGATGACGGCGGTGCCCGCGGCGAAAACGATGTTCCCCTCTTTCGTGATCGCCGCGCCCGTGTCGGCGTCGCCCGGCGTGTCGAGCTTCCATTTCGTGCGGCCGTCGACGCCGAGCGCGAAGAAGCGCTTCGCATCCGCGCCGACGTAGATCGTTCCGTCGTCGGCGACACACGGCGCGCTGTAGATGCGATCGCCCAGCGCGACGCTCCACTTCTTCACGCCCGCGCGCGTGAGCGCGGTCACGTTGCCGTCGTGCGATGCGACGTAGAGCGTCTGCTCATCGGGCGACGCCGTCACTTGGGCTTCGATCGCGCCACCGGCCGCGAACGTCCACGCAACGTTCGCGTCACGCGGAAGCCGACCGCGCGCGCGATGCGTCCGCCGGGTGTCGCCGTGGAGCATGCGCGCCGGCTTCTCCGCGACGCGCGCGCTCGCTTCCGGCGGAGGCGCTCCGAGACCTGCGGTCGCCTCCGCAGACGACGAGCCCGCGGTCGCAGCGCTCGCGCTCGACGACGGCGCCGCGATCATCGTCGCCACGATCTTGGGCCGCCCCGCGCGCATGCGCAGCGCGAACGCCACCGCGACGACCGCGACGAGCACCGCGAGCGGCACCACGCGTAGTCGCGCCTTCATCGGAGTCACGCCAGGCAGGGGAGAACGCGGGGAGTGCGGGAGACTAACGGAGCTTCTGCCGCGCTGCTTTGATGCGCCGCTCGGACTCGCGCGCTTCGGGGATCCCGATCGCGTGCGGAAGCTCTCCCGGCAGACGACGCGCGAGCCAACCGATCAAGGTCAGCCCGGCCGTACGGGTCGTCTCGGGCATCGACGGGTCACGAATCACGCGCGAGATCTCGTTGATTAGGCGCGCACGCTCATTCTCGTCTCCCACTCGAAAACCTCCGCCGCCCCGAACTGCCGGGCCCATCGCGCTCGCCACGCCCCCGCCCTCCGAGGTCTCAGGCGGAGCAGAGTGTAGCCGTTTATCGACGTCCGTCGAATTTGCCGGCTGGGGGAATCGCTGAGAAGACGAAGAACGATTCATCGTGAAACTCTCCCGAAGCGATGACGGAGGAGGGGGGCAGCGAGCGGGGTTTAGCGCCATCTCCGGCGGGCACAAGCACCAAGTGCCTGGAGCGGTCAGATCGCACTGATGAGCACCTCGCGGTCCTTCGCGCCGTTCGAGGGACCGACCAAGCCGCGCTTCTCCATCATCTCGACGATTCGCGCCGCGCGGTTGTACCCGAGGCCGAGCTTTCGCTGCAGCCACGACGTCGAGCAGCGATGCGTGTCGGCCACGACGCGCACGGCGTCGTCGTAGAGTGGATCCTGCTCCGCGTCGTCGAGATCCTCCGCGGCCTCGTCGTCGCGCGGCTTCAAGATGTTGTCGTCGTACACCGGCAAACCTTGCGCGCGCAGGTGATCGGTGACGGTCTGGACTTCCTCTTCGCTGACCCACGGGCACTGCACGCGCTTCGTGTCGTTCGTGCCATTCAGCTTGATGAGCATGTCGCCCTTGCCGAGCAGATGCTCCGCGCCCTGCTCGTCCAAGATCGTGCGCGAGTCGACGCGCTGCGAGACGCGGTAGGCGATGCGCGTCGGGAAGTTCGCCTTGATGATGCCGGTGATCACGTCGACGCTCGGACGCTGCGTCGCGAGGATGACGTGCATGCCCGCCGCGCGCGCCTTCTGCGCGAGACGCGCGACCGCCGCTTCGACTTCCTTGCCTTGCGTCATCATGAGATCCGCGAACTCGTCGACGACGATCACGATCCACGGGAGCGACTCGGGAAGCGCCGCGGTCCCCTCTTCGCCCGGCGCGGGGCGTACGGCGTCGGTGAAGCCGTTCATGTCGCGCGCGAGGACGGTGCGCGGCGCGGGGTTCTTGATCTCGCCGCTGCGGACGCGCGACACCCAGTTGTTGAAGGTGCCGATGTTCTTCGTCCCGGCGTCGGCGAAGAGCTGGTAGCGCCGCTCCATTTCGTCGACCGCCCACTTGAGCGCGGTCGCGGCTTGCTTCATGTCGGTGACGACCGGGAGCAGCATGTGCGGAATGCGATCGAACGGCGCGAGCTCGACGACCTTCGGATCGATCATCAAGAGGCGCAGCTCTTCGGGCGTGCGTCGATAGAGGAGGGACGTCAGCATCACGTTGAGGCCGACGCTCTTTCCTGCGCCCGTCGCGCCGGCGACGATCACGTGCGGCATGCTCGCGAGATCCGCGTAGACCGGCGCGCCGAGGATGTCGCGACCGAGGACCATCGGCAGCGGCACGTCGAGCGACTGAAAGCGCGGGTCCTCGATGAGATCGCGCAAGCAGACGGGGATACGCTTGTCGTTCGGGACCTCGAAGCCGATGCGGTTCTTTCCGGGGATCGGCGCGACGATGCGCACGGTGCGCGCGAGCGCGAGCGCGAGATCGTCCGCGAGCCCCGCGACCTTCGACACCTTGGTTCCGGGCGCGGGCGACACTTCGTACGTCGTGACCGTCGGGCCGGGGAGGATGTCCTCGACCTTCCCTTGCACGCCGTAGTGCGCGAGCGTCTGGACGAGCTTCTCGGCTGTCTGGAACAGCTTGTCCTTGTCGACCGCGAGCGTCGGATCGATCTTCACCGGGACGAGGAAGTCGAGCGACGGCAGCGAGAACGACGTCGGCGTCGGCCGCGTCTTCTCGATGACTTTCGCCGCGCGCTCCGCTTCCTTCGCGAGCGCCGCGGTCGTGTCGACGATCGTCGGCTCTTTCGGCGAGCGCAGTCGCTTCGCCTTCTTCGCGTTCGCTTCGGCCGCGGCCTCGGCGAGATCCGGATCGGGGAGCGGGAGCTGAATGGGCTCGAGCGCCGCTTCGAGCGCGGACGGGCTCGCGACGAGCGCGACGTCGTCCGACTTCGCGTTCGTGATCTCCTTTTCGGGATCGCCGTCGGCTTTCTCTTTCTTCTTCCGCGGCGCGCGCTTCTTCGCCAACGCTCCGCTCGCTTCGCCGTCCGCCATCGCTTCGGCCGCGATGCACGCGTCGCCGAGATCGAGCTCTTCGCCGTCGATCGGCACGACCGCGATCGTCGCCGCCGCGTTCGTCGTGTCCTCGATCCTCGGCAGGTTCGCCTCGCGCTCGGTCTCCTTGCGATCGCGTTCGAGCTCGCGCGCCGTGCTCCAAGCGTCGGCCACGCTCCGTGCCGCCCCCGTCGTCGCAGCCGCCGATCGCGCGCTCCACGACGCGAGCGTTCGCGCGAGCGTGATGAACGAGAATGTCGCGCGTCCGATCAAGATGAGGCCGAGGCTCGCGAAGCCGACGAGGAACGATCCGATCGTCGAGAAGAGCGATCGCGCGGTCTCGCCGAAGAGCTCACCGACGACGCCGCCCCCCGCGTGCGTGCCGAACGCCATCTTTCCGGGCCAGCCGACTTGCACCAGCGCCGCCGCGAGAATCGCGATGAGAAGATCGCCGGCGAGGCGTGCCGGTGTGGCGTGGTTCACTTTGTCGCGCACGAGCGGGATCCCGAGGAGCGCGAGCTCGAGGGGCAACGCCCAGGCGACAACGCCAACGAGCATCACGAGCCCGCGCGCGACGAGCTCTCCGACGGGACCGACCCAGTTCTCGCCGGGTGGCGTCACCGTCGCCGCCGCGTCGATCCCGCGCGGCGGATCGCCCGCATACGAACCGAGCGCGAGGACGAGGAAGAGCGCGAACGTCCACAAGAGGAGCGCCGCGACCTCGCGACCACGGCCATGCACGCCGGCGCCGCGGCCGACGACGGCGCCGACACGACTGTTGGAAGGGGCCGTGACCGAAACGACTGCACGACCTTCGAGAGTGCGGGCCTCGTGATTCACGAGGCCTCCTCGGCGCGGAACGAAAAGCGGGATCGCCATTTCTTACGTTATCCTACATAGGAACCTACGGTGCGGCCCAAGACCCCGTCAACTTTCATCGCGAGGCACGCCGATAGTGGGCGCATGCCGCCCGATTCCGTTAGGATGGGCGTCCGCACGGCGTAGGTATCGGGGCGCCGCGGCGAGAGAAACGCACGAACGCGACCGGAGAAGAAGGCGACAAGCATGCGCGACCGAGCCGTAGGGGAGAGGGGCCGAACGAGAGCGCCGAAGTCGACGTGGGTTGGGTGGGTGGGCGCTGCGGCGCTGACGGCCTGCTCCGTCGTTGCCGTGTCCGGCTGCGCAGTCAGCGATGGCGACATCCATCACTGGGAGCTCACGGAGAACGGTCCGGAGAAGCTCTACGCCGTCATGACGCACGACAAATACCCATGGCCGCTCCGCTACGAAGCGGCGATGGCGATGGTGCGGATGAAGCCGCGCGGCGGCCAGCACATCGGCCTCGAGACGCTCCTCAAGGCGCTCGAGAGCAAAGACGCGCTCAGCCAGAGCGCGCGCGACAAGATCGTCAGCGACATCGGCCCGAAGATCATGGAGCAGATGCAGCAGAAGCCGGTGACGCTCGCCGACGGCGCGATCATCGATCCGTCGGTGCCGTACAAAGACGCCGCGTACGGCCTCTACACCGAGCCGTCGCTCGTCAGCGACGAGAAGCTCAAGTCGGATCTCGCCGCCGCGGTCGCCGCGTGGGTGCAGACGGATTTCGAGACGCGCCTCGACAACCGTTCGCAGTCGTATGGCGTCGAGCAGATCATGCGCGCGCTCGGACCCGTCGCGGTCAAGTCGCTCCCGAGCTACATCCGCGAGGAATCGACGAAGGTCGATCGCATCGCATCGCTCGTCGCGGAGATCGGCGACGACGAGACGAAGAAGAAGGCCTCCGAAGCGCTCGTGCTGCTCGCCAAGCGCATCGACTCGAAGGAGTGGGTCGACAAGGCACGCCAGCTCGTCAACGAATCGAACGCGAAGGCGAAGGCGGCGAGCCCTGGCTTGCCCGACGTTACGCCGGCCCAGGTCGAGCAACAGCTCAAGGACTACCAGAAGGGCGAGCTCGAGAAGATCCTCGGCAGCATGAAGAAGGTCGGCCAGCGGCCGATCATCGAGTGGCTCCTCGCGTATGCGTCGGATCAGTCGAAGACGACGGATCTGCGCAAGGCCGCCATCGCTGCGATGCAGGGCAACGTCGACAAGAACAACGTGTCCGACGTCGATCGCTTCTACAACATCCTCAAGGACGACAAGAATCCGGACGAGGTTCGCGGCCTCGCCCTCGAGCGGCTCGGCGAGCTCTCGCGAGAGAACGTCGTGCCGAAGCTCTACGCGCTCTTCGACGGCAAGAAGTGGCAAGTGCGCATGGACTCGGGGCGCAAGCTCATCGAGATCCTCAAGCCGATGGACGAGAAGGCCATCGCGGATTTCATGAAGCACCTGCCGCAGACGAAGGATCAAAAGTTCGGACGCAACGAAGGCGTCGTCTATGGCGCAAGCATGGCGGCGATGGAGCCGGTCGGCGGCAAGAAGCCGCGCGACATCCTCAATGGCTACCTCCAGGCGAAGGAGATCGGGCCGCGTCTCACCGCCATCGGGCAGTACTGGGGCGCCAAGAAGGACGACGCGAAAGCGATCATGAGCCTCCAGGAAGACGCGACGCCGGTGCCCCATTGCGAGGACGCCGACAAGTGCGGCTGGGAGTGCCAGGTCCCGAAGCCGAACTCGAAAGACCTCGAGACGAAGAAGATCACGACCGTCGGCGAGTTCGTTAAGTACTGCGTCATCCCGTCGCTCGAGTGAGTCGCCGGCTACGTTCGCGCGCCTTGCCCCGTTTCACGCGCATTTGTGCTCTATTGGTTAGGCAGATGGCCAGGTATTTGAGATGAGCTCGGACCCGAACAAGAAGAGCGCGCGAAATTTCCAGTGCCGTGACGTGCTCTGGGAGACGTTCGAGCAGATGGCGCGCGAGCTCGAGTGCAGCGTCGATTACCTGATCAACGAGGCGATGAAGCAGTACGCGCGGCAACGCAGCTACGGCTCGCGCACGCCGTTTCCGGGCGCGCAGCGCGGCGACGCGCCGCCGGCTGCGATGCAACAGATGAATCCGCCGTCGAGCAACCAAGGCTTCGCGCCGCCGGGTGCACCTGGGCCGCAGGCGCGTGGCGGTGGAGGTCTTCCGCCGCCGCCGGCGCGCATGCCGCCGCCGCCGGCGCGCGGTCCGTCCAATCTCCCGGCGCCGCCCGCAGGCAACATGCGAGGTGGCGGCGGTGGGCTTCCGATGCCGCCTCCTCCTGGTCGCGGAGACGCGCGCGGTGGGCTCCAGATGCCGCCCGCGCAGCAGCCGCGCTCGGCCCCCCCGCCCGCTCCGCGCAGCGTGCCCCCGCCCCTCCCGCGCGGACAGGCCGCGGCGATGCCTCCGCTTCCGCAACCGCCGAGCCACAACGGCTTTCCCGGCATGC
>JAYVXB010000551.1:0-4472 GCA_043785585.1 Deltaproteobacteria bacterium
TCGAGAAGGATCGCGCGGCGCTCGCGAGCGCGCTGGCGAGCGCGGACGTGCTGGTCCACGGATGCCCGTACGAGACGTTCGGGCTCGGCGTCGCAGAGGCGATGAGCTGCGGGCTCCCGGTCGTCGTGCCGGACGAAGGGGGTGCGTGCGAGAACGTCGACCGTTCGAGCGGCGAGATCTACGCGAGCCTCGACGCGCAGGCGTGCGCGGCGGCGATCGTCCGGTTGCTCGGGCGTGATCGCGACGAGCTTCGTGCGAGCGCGCTTCGCGCCGCGACGACGATCGGCTCGGTCGAAGATCACTTCGCGAACGTGCTCGACGCCTACCGCGATCTGCTCGCAAAGCGCGGTCACGCGCGCGGTGCTAAGTAGGACCCGTGTCGGTCCACGTTTCGATCCACGACGTGTCGCCCGCGTGGGCGAACGAGGTCGAGCTCGCGCTCGAAGCGTGCGCGCGAGTCGGCGCGAAGCCGGCGCTGCTCGTGGTGCCGAACTTCCATGGCGAGGCGCCGCTCCTCGACGACGAACGCTTCTGCGCGCGCCTCCGCGATCTGCAAGCCGCGGGGCACGAGATCTACCTGCACGGCTTCTTCCACGAGAGTCGTCGCACCACCGACGATCGCGGCGCGGCGCGCGTTCGGTGGCTCTTCGCGCAGCGCGTGGTGTCGGGCGGCGAAGCCGAGTTCAGCGACGTCACGCCGGACGAAGCGCGTGCGCGGATCGACGACGGTGAGCGTGTTCTTCGCGATGCCGGCTTGCGCATCGACGGATTCATTGCGCCGGCGTGGTCGTTCCCGTCGTGGCTCTTGCCGATCCTCGCCGCGCGCGACTACCGCTTCACGGAAGATCACACGCGGATCTACGATCCGGCGCGCGGCCGCAAGCGCGCGAGCGTCGTCCTCAACTACGCGAGTCGCTCGCCCGGCCGCATGGCGTCGACCGTCCTCTACTGCCGCGTCGCGAAGCACGCGCGCGCCCTCTTCCCCGCGCGCGTCGCGATCCACCCCGCCGACATGCGCGTCGCGATCCTCCGCCACGAGGTCGACCACTTGCTCGAATGGGCGCGCGGCGATGTGGTCGCGCGCGGCGAAGAGCTGTTCGGCTAGGCCGTCTTCTTCCGCGACATCACGTGGAGGAGCGCCGGCAAGATGAGGAGCGCGCCGACGAGGCACGCGATCTCGCCGCTCATCGCGAGCCGGCCGAACGACTGGAGCGCCTGGTTGTCCGCGAAGAGGAGCGAGCCATAACCGACCGTCGTCGTGAAGCTGCAGAGGGCCACCGCGCCGCCGACGCGTTTCAACGAAGCGCTGACGTCTCCACCGAGCAAGCGTGATCGATCGTAGACGTTGAACGGGTATTCGCAGCCGATGCCGAAGGTGATCGGCAGCGCGATGAAGTTCAGAAAATTGAGCTTCATGTCGGCGAGCGCAGCGCCACCGATCGTCCACGTCACGGCAATGAGCAGCGACAAGAGCACGCCGAACGCGCCGCGCTTGCTGTGCGTCGCGATGATGACGACGATCGCGACCGCGAGGAACGACGCCGCAGTCGCGAGCGGCCCGTCGCGCTCCATCGAGCGGATCATCTCGGAGAAGATCGTCGAACGGCTGGCGGTGAGGACCTCGGTGCCGTCGGGGAGCTTCACGCGATCGGTCGTCGCGGCGATGCGGAGGAGCGTGTGGCCGTCGGAATGGGAGATGTCGTTCTTGTCGGCGAAATTGTAGTACTTCACGTAGAAGACGGTCCCGACGACGCCGTTGTTCTCCTCGAAGCGACGACGCAAGAGCGCGGGGAGATCCTTCGCCGCGATCGGCGCGAGCGTCTCGGGCGGGCGGATTTCTTCGAGGCGTTTGCGCTCGTCGTCGGGCATCTGATCGAGGACCTCCTCGGTGAGGCGACCGCGAATGCTCGCGAGGACCTCGAGCTTCGCTTTCTGTTCTTCGGCGGTGCCGGGGAGGAGATCAGCGACGGTTGCGACCTCGGCGACGAGCTTGCCCTTCGGATCGAGATCGTCGCGACGGAGGATCTCGGCCTTCACGAGCGGGACTTGCTCCGGCGAGTCGGCGAGCATGAGCGCGCCGGCGATGTTCATCTTCCCGCCGAAGACCTTCTCCGCCTTGTTCGACCACTCCCCTGCCCCGCCCTGCTTCGAGCCGCGCGAGCCGAGCTTGTCGAAGTTGTACTCCCACGGATCGCGCAGGTACGTCGGCAGCTTCCACGCCGCGACGATCGTGATGACGCCGGCGATGGCGAGGAACACCCACGGCCGACGTTCGGTGGCCGACGCGATGATGCGCATGATCGGGCCGCGGGTGCCGTCCTCGGCGACGCCCGATTTGGGATCGCGAAGCGCTTTGGGAACGTGAGCCTGCAGCCACTCGATGACGACGATGAGCGCCGGCACGCACGGGATCATCGAGACCCACACAAGGAGCATCCCGACGAAGCCAATCATGCCGAACTGGCTGAAGCCGCGAAACTGCGTGATCGTCAGCGAGCCGTACGCGATCGATCCGACCATCGCGCCGACGAGCTCGGCGCGAAACGCGTTCCACACGGCGTCGCGACGTGCGACCTCCGGCGAGAGGCCGCGCGCGCGGAACTCGCGGTACCGCGAGAGCAAGACGATCGGATAGTTTATCCCGTTGCCCAAGATGATGGCACCGAGGAACGCGCCGGACGTGTTGACGTAGCCGTAGCGCCACATCGCGAACGAGTACGCCGCGCCGACGCCGACGAGCGCGGGGAGCGCGATGACCGCCAGCGACCAAAAGGAGCGAAAGAAGAAGACGACGCCGCCGAGCATGAGCACCGACGCGATGCCCGTCGCCAAGATCGCTTCGGACGCGATCGACTCTTTCTCCGCGACCGCATTCGGGATGTCGCCCGCGAAGCCGATCTTCATCGCGGGGTGGTACGAGCTCGGCTTCATTTCGCCGGCGACGCGCTGCAGGCGCGCGAGGAGCGTGTCGCCACCGCTGTCGCCGGTCCCCGTGGTCTGCGTGACGATGCGAAGCCCGACCATGCCGCCGTCTTCGCTCGCGAAGTACCCCGTCGGAAAATCGTCGTGCTTGTTCGCCTTCGACTTCCAGCGATCGCGGTACTCGTCCATCCCGAGCGCGGACTTCTTCTCTTTGTTGCCGTCGTTCGTAGCGGGCCCTGCGCCCGCCTCGCGCGCGCCGCCGTCGCCCGCGCCTGCGTCCGTCGCCGCGGGCTTCGGCTTGTCGTCGCACTCGAAGCACGTGACCGAGCCGCTGCGAACGGCGATCTGGAAGTCGAGCGTCGAGTAGGCGTCCTTGAGATCCGCGAGGTCGGCGTAGAGCCACTTCGTGTCCTCGAAGAACTTGCGGACGTCCTTCGAGCCGCGCTCGATGTAGCTGATGAGCTCGGGCCCGCACGCGCGCTTGCACACTTGATCCTCCGGCGCGCATTTGTCGACACACGCCTTGCGATCCGAGACCATCTTGTCGAGGTGCACGGCGAGATCGTCGATGTAGCGCTCGTTCGCGTGGCGATCGGGCGACTCGGCGATCACGATGAGCGTCGCGCCGCCGCCGACGCGACCGAGCTGGTGCTCGAACGCCTGGAAGCCGGGGCTGTCGCGCGGGAGGAGCTCGCGGATGTCGGAGTGCAGCTCGAGGTGCGAGGCGTACCACCAGGTGCCGCCGAGCGTGCACAGCGCGAGAAACAGAACGATGAGCGGCTGCCTGCCGCTGAAGTCGACGAGGCGCTCGACGAAGCGACGGATCATCGCCCGAGCCTCGCCGTGCGAACGATCTCGTTTTGGATCTTGCGGCCGTGCGACGCGCCATCGAAGTCGCGCTCGATGCGCTTGCGCGCGGCGATCCCCTGCTGCGCCCGGAGCGCCGGATCGCGCATGTAACGGACGAACTGCGTCGCGAGCCCTTCGACGTCCGGCGGGTCGCCGCGGCAGAGCGCGCCCGTCTCGCCGTCGGCGAGCATCTCGGCCACGCCGCCGACGTCGAACGCGATGACCGGCTTGCCGAGCGCCATCGACTCGATGACGGCGCGCGGGAGCGGATCCGGATAGACGCTCGGGACGACCGCGACGTCGAAGTCGACGACGAGTGGCTTTACGTCGGCGCGGAAGCCGAGGAAGAGGACGCGATCGGCGACGCCGAGCTCGGCGGCGAGCGCGCGGCACTCGGCGAGGTGATCGGGGACGAAGTCTTCGGGCGTGTCGCCGACGATGACGAACCGGACGCGCGCGCGTTCTTCGACGGTGAATCGGTCGAGGGCGATCTTCGCGGCGCGCACCATCTCGACGTACCCCTTGCGGCGCAGGATTCTCCCCTGGCTTCCGAAGACGACGACGTCGGAACCGATCCCGAGCTCGGCGCGGAGCGACGGCTTCACGCTCGCCGACGCGAACTCGTCGATGTCGAGCGCGTTGTTGATGACGCGCACCTTCTCGGGGCAATGCGGAAAGAGGGCCGCCGCCGCGCCCGACAC
>JAYVXB010000552.1:0-13919 GCA_043785585.1 Deltaproteobacteria bacterium
CGCGGGCATTGGATACAACGTCCAGATGATCGACGCGCCCGACAACGCGGCGCTGCAGTTCGGCAAGGAATTCGGCAATCGTGGGCAGTGCAATCCGACGTATTTCACCGTCGGCAACTTGGTGAAGTTCCTTTGCACGCTCCGTGACAAACACGGAATGAGCACCGAGCACATCATCAAGCACTACTGCTTCCTGACGGCCGGCGCGTGCGGACCGTGCCGCTTTGGCATGTACGTCACCGAGTACCGCAAGGCGCTCCGAGACGCCGGGTTCGACGGATTTCGCGTCGTGCTCTTTCAGCAGACGGGCGGATTGAAGCAGGCGACAGGCGAAGAGTCTGGGCTCGAGATGAACCCGACGTTCTTCTGGGCGCTCGTGAAGGCGCTCGTCGCCGGCGACGTCCTCAACGCGATGGCGTACCGCATTCGTCCTTACGAGCGGACCACCGGTGACACCGACAAGGCGCTCGAGAAGTGCCGGACGATCGTCTACGGCGCGCTCAAGGCAAAGTCGAACATCCTCACGGCGCTCTGGCAGTGCAAGCCGCTCATGGCGAACATCGCGGTCGATCGCACGCTGCCGAAGCCCAAGGTGAGCATCATCGGCGAGTTCTGGGCGATGACGACCGAAGGTGACGGCAACTACCAACTTCAGCGTTTCCTCGAGAGCGAAGGCGCCGAGCCTGACATTCAGCTCGTGACGGCGTGGATCCTCTACATGCTCTGGGAGGCGAAGCACGACACCAACGATCGCAAGGATCTCAAAGGCGCCGACGTCGCGTATTACGGCCTCGGAAAGCTCGGGCCGTTCGGCGTCGCGCAGAAGCTCGGCGGCGTGTGGGCCGCGGGGAAGATCGTTCGCGGCCTCTTCCAGACGTTCGCGCACGCGACGGGGCTCTACGGCTACCACTTGCCCGACATGGACAAGATCGCGCAGATCAGCCACGAGTATTACAACAACGATCTCCGCGGCGGCGAAGGCCACATGGAGGTCGGCAAGCTCATCATGAACGTCGTCGACGCGAAGGCGCACATGACGCTCAGCGTGAAGCCGTTTGGTTGCATGCCGAGCGCCGGCGTCAGCGACGGCGTGCAGTCGGCGATCAGCGAGAAGTTCCCGGGGACGATCTTCTGCCCGGTCGAGACCAGCGGCGACGGTCGCGTGAACTTCTACTCGCGCGTGCAGATGTACCTGTTCAAAGCGAAGCAGGCGGCGATTGCGGAGTACGATCGCGCGCTCGGCGAGCACGGCGTCACGCGCGAACAGGTGCGCGCGTTCCTCGACGCGAATCCGAAGTTCGAGAGCCCGCTCCACAAGTCGCCGCATGCGTACGCGGGCAACTGTGCGGACCTCGTCGCGGAGATCGCGCCGTACATCACGAAGACACGCTCGGAGCGTTGGCGCGATCGTCTCATTGGCGCGATGACGCAATCGCGCGCGGCGGTAGAGGTCGCTCCGCACATGGTCGTGAAGCTCGTGCGCGAGGCCGTCGAGTCGGCGCCGAGCGTCGCGGCGCGCGTGAAGGAGGACATCACGATCTTCCGCGAGGTCCGCAAGGCCGAGCGCGCGAAGAAGGCGAACGCGACGACGCACGTCGACGCAGCCGCCGAGTAGCCGCTATAGGGAGAGGATGCCGCGCAAGGCGAAGCGTCCGACGAAGAAGGAACAGAAAACGACGAAGCTGGCGTCGCTCGGCATCGGGACCGCGGAAGCGGTCCGGATCGCCATTGCCATGCACCAGAACGGAGACGTCGAGAGCGCAACGGAGATCTATCGGCAGATCTTGGCGGCGACGCCGGACCACGTCGACGCCCTCCATTTCCTCGGCGTCGCGGAGCACCAACGCGGGCGCCCCGAGCGGGCGCTCGAGCTCATGGCCCGTGCCGCCGAGCTCGCGCCGCAGCATCCCGACGTCCACGTCAACCAAGGCAACGTCCTCAAGCTCCTCAGGCGAACCGACGAGGCTGAAGCTGCGTACCGTAGGGCGCTCGAGATCCGACCCGACGACGCGAACGCGCTCAACAATCTGGCGACGATAGCGCGCGAGCGTGGCCTCTACGCCGAGGCGGCGGAGTTGCTCGAGGCGGTCATCGCGATCCAACCGGATCACTATGAAGCGCACCAGAACATGGGCAATGCGCTCGCCGGCCTGAACCGTTTTACGGATGCGCTCGAGTGGCACAAGAAGGCCCTCGCGCTCCGTCCCGGGACGGCCGATTCGTACAGGCAGCTCGGCGGGATGTTCTACGCGAGTGGGATGATCGAGGAGGCCGCGCAAATCTACGAGCAGTGGCTTGCGCTCGAGCCGCACAACCCAGTGCCGCGTCATCTCATCGCCGCGTGCCGCGGAGGCGACGCGCCCGAGCGCGCGTCCGACGACTTCGTGCGCGAGGCGTTCGACCGCTACGCGTCGAGCTTCGATGCGTCGCTCGCTCGGCTCGGGTACCGCGCACCGGCGCTCGTCGGCGAGGCTGTCGCCGGGACGCTCGGCGAGCCGCGCGCATCGCTCGACGTCCTCGACGCAGGGTGCGGAACGGGGCTATGTGCGGAGCATCTTCGCGCCTACGCGAAGCGCCTCATCGGCGTCGACCTCTCCGCGCGCATGCTCGATCGTGCGCGCGAGCGAAGCGGCTACGACGAACTCGTCGAGGCCGAGCTAACCGACTTCGTGCAGCGGCATCCGGCGGCGTTCGATCTGATCGTCTCTGCCGACACGCTCTGCTACTTCGGTGCGCTCGAAGCGGTCGCGACGGCAGCCTCCGACGCGCTCCGCGCTGGCGGCCACCTCACGTTCACGGTCGAGCGCTCCGACGAAGCCGAAGCACCCACCGGCCACCGCCTCCATCCGCACGGCCGCTACAGCCATACGGAGCCGTACGTTCGGCGCGTGCTTGGAGATGCAGGGCTCGAGGTCACGTCGCTGCGCGAGGTCGAGCTCCGCAAGGAGGCGGGGAAGTGGGTACGCGGCTCGCTCGTCATGGCAAAAAAGCCGCTCGGAGCGAGTAGGTAGCTCTACTTCTGCTGGTTTTTTCTGAAGTCCCAGCCGAACTTGACCGGGCTGTCGGCGCGCCCGTCGGGCTTCTGGGGAGTGTACTCGTATTCGACGGCACCGAAGTTGAGCGTGAGGTGCTCGACGGCCTCGTCGCCCTTCACCGCGTTCTGCACGGAGGCGACGAAGACGTCGGTCAGCTTGATCTTCAGGTACTCGAACTGCTCGCCGCCCGCCTTGCGGACGATCAGGGTCGCTGACGCGAGCGGCCTCCCCTCGGCGCTCGCCAGGAAAAGACTGGGCGAAGACTTGTCGATCCTCTTCACGATCGAGATGTCGTGAACTTGCACCTTGCCCGCGCCGCCACCGCCGCCCTGGTGCTGCGCCATCGCCGGCTGAGAGACTCCCCAGCTCCAGGAGATGACGTCGATCTCTCCTGCGTGTTTTCGGTCTTGGCTCTCGCCCTTTATCGCGACGGAGCCGCCTTCAAACTTGATGAAGATGTCGTTCGTCGCCGCGAGCGCGCCGATCGTCGCCGTGAGGCTCGTCGCCACCGCCGCCGTCGTTACAGCTTTCTTCCATCCGTTCATGGGTCAGCCTCCTCTGGGTTCTCGAAGTGCGCAGATTGGGTACTTCTAGGCGCGGGGAGTCTACTTCAGCTCACACACGCAAGGCGCGTATCCGTTCGACGAGCGTCGACGGGGGTTCTTCAATCGCCGCCGCCCTATCGCTCCAAGAGCTCGCGCGCGATCCGCAAAAGCTGGATTTCGTCGGTCCCGCCGCCGATTTGAAAGAGCTTGGCGTCACGCGCGAGCATCTCGACGACGCTGCCGGTCATGTACCCGGCCCCGCCCATGATCTGCACCGACTCCATCGCACATTCGGTGGTGATGCGTGCGCAATACAACTTGCTCGCGCTCGCCTCTTCGGCGGACAACGGCGCGCCGGCCTTGTCGGCCTCGAGCTGTCGAAGGAGGAGCGCGAAGATGATCGAGCGCGCGGTGTAGATGCGCGCGATCTTCTCTTGGACGAGCTGAAACGTCGCGATGGGCTTGCCCCATTGCTCCCGCTGCTTCGCGTACTTGATCGACTCCTCGAGGCAGCGATCGACGATCCCCAGGCACATCGGCGTCATCCCGAAGCGCTCGCCCTTGAGCGACGACTTCGCCGCGGTGCGCGCGTTCTCGGCGCGCTCGCCGCCGAGAAGCCGATCGGCCGGCACGCGGACCGACTCGAGGAAGATCTCGCCCGTCGGCGAAGCGTGCATCCCCATCTTCTTGAACGGCGCGCTCGTCGCGACGCCGGGGGTCGCGCGCTCGACGATGAAGGCGCGGATGTCGCCGGGCGGAAACTCTTCACCGACCATGCGCGCGTAGATCAGGAACACGTCGGCGAACGGCGCGTTCGTGATGAACGTCTTCGATCCGGAGATCTCGTAGCCATCGTCGACCTTGCGCGCGCGCGTCTTCATCGATCCGAACGCGTCGCTGCCGGCGCCCGGCTCGGTGAGCCCCCACGCGCCGATCTTTTCCATCGTGAGGACCGGGAGCGCCCATTTCTCTTTTTGTTCGAGCGTCCCCTTCGCCATGACGGCGCCGCCGAAGAGGCCGAGCGACGCGCCGAACGCGAGCGCGAACCCTGGGCAACATCGCGACAGCTCCATCATCAGGATCGCCATCAACGCCGCGTTCGCGCCGCCCGCCATGTCTCCGCCCGTCGCGTCGTCACCACTCTTCGCGTTGCCGTCGCTGCGCGCCTTCATCTTCGCGAACGACGCGCGGATCATGTCCGCGATGCCGAACGTCCCCGAGAGCTCGCGCATCGTCGGGTAGACGCTGAGCTCGCCGGCCTCCATCGCGAGAACTTTCGGCTCGAGGTGCTGCGCGCACCAACCGCGAATCGCCTGCTGAGCGAGCTTCTGTTCCTCGGTGAAATCGAGCATGGCGCACCCCTCTCGGACGAATGTTTAGCACACGAAACATATGCGCGTCGCGTGCGGCGTCATGCTGGTCATGCGCGCGCCGCGCCCGTGGTAATTGACGGGCGTGAGCACGGAGGAGATCGATCTGTCTGTCGTGCCGCGCGACGTCTTCGTGCTGTGCGAACGGCTGCGCGCCGTCGGAAAGCGCGCGTGGATCGTCGGCGGGTGTGTCCGCGACATGCTGCTCGGGCGCGCGGTCAACGATTGGGACGTGTGCACCGACGCGAAGCCGGACGAGATGCTGAAGGTCTTTCCGCGGGCGATTCCGACAGGGATCGATCACGGGACGATCACCGTCGTGATGAACAAGGTTCACTACGAGGTGACGACCTTGCGAGGCGAGGGGGCGTACACCGACGGGCGGCGACCGGACGCGGTGCACTTCGTCGACGACATCTCCGCGGATCTCGCGCGGCGCGATTTCACGGTCAACGCGATCGCGATCGACCCGACCGGTGGGCACGTGATCGATCCGTTCGGAGGGCGCGTGGATCTCCAAGCGCGTGTGCTGCGCGCGGTCGGGACGGCCGAGGAGCGGTTCGCGGAGGATGGGCTCCGCGTGCTTCGCGCGGCGCGCTTCGTCGCGACGCTCGAGATGACGCTCGATCCGGCGACGGAGGCGGCGATTCGTCCGACGCTCGCGACGTACCGCAAGGTGAGCGCCGAGCGAATCCGCGACGAGTGGGTGAAGACGATGAAGGCGAAGCGTCCGTCGCGCGCGTTCGACGTCATGCGGACGACGGGCATCCTCGAGGTCACGTGCCCCGAGCTCCTCGAGGGCGTCGGGATGGAGCAGAACAAGTTTCACGCTTACGACGTGTGGCGGCACGGCATGGAGTGCCTCGATGCGTGCGTGGGCGATCCGATCCTGCGGATCGCGGCGATGCTCCACGACGTCGGCAAGCCGCGAACGCGCGCCATCGGCGACAAGACGCACGACTACACGTTCTACGATCACGATCGCGTCGGCGCCGAGATCGCGGACCCGATCTTGGCGCGCCTTCGCTTCTCGAACGACGACCGCGCGCGGATCACGCAGCTCGTGCGCAATCACCTGTTTCACTACTCGGACGAGTGGACGGACGCGGCGGTACGCAGATGGGTTCGCCGCGTAGGCAAGGAGCGCATCGAGGATCTCTACACGTTGAACGAGGCCGACGTGCGCGCGAAGGGGCGCGATTTCAGCGCCGATCTCGCGTCGCTCGCGGGGCTCAAGGCGCACGTTGCGCGGATTCTCGCGGCAGGCGCTGCGCTCTCGACGCGCGATCTCCGTGTGAACGGGCGCGATCTGATCCAAGAGCTGTCGCTGAAGCCCGGGCCGATCCTCGGCGAGATCCTCGACGCGCTGCTCGAGGTCGTGACGAACGATCCGGCGGCGAACGAGAAGGAAGCCTTGCTCGCGGCGGCACGTCAGCTCGTGGCCGCGCGACCGAGAAGCGAACCATGATAGCGTCACGCCGCAAGATGGCGCGACGCTGGGGAGCGGCTCTCGGGACTGCAGTCGTTCAGGTTCTCGCTCTCTCTGTGGCGATGCCGGCCGAGGCGCAGTCGCCGCCGACCGCGCCGGAGACGTTCGCGATCGGCGACTGGCTCTTCGCACCGAGCCTCCAGCTTCGAACGCGCGGCGAGTATTCGCGCGATCCGGTCGACGTCGGCGGCGGGCTCGACGCGAACGGCGCGAACCCGGGCGCCCGCGTCCGCAACGCCGGCGGGATCCACGAGCGCGCGCGCCTCGGGCTCGGCGTGGACAAAGGGGCGCTGCACGCGCAGATCACGCTGCAGGACTCGCGCGCGTGGGGCGCGATCGCACCGACGGCGACGCTCGCCTCGCCGGGCGCGGGGCTGTCGGTGTTCGGTCCGTACGAAGCGTTCGCCGAAGCGTCATCAGGTAAAGGCGGCACCTCGTCGCGCCCCAACTGGCTGCGCGTCGGCCGGCAAGTCGTCGTGTGGGGCGACGGACGGCTCCTCGGAAATGCCGATTGGAGCCCGACGCCGCGATCGCTCGATGCGGCGCGCGCGCACCTCGCGTTCGGCAACGCGTGGGACGTCGAGTTGCTCGCGGCGATGCTCGCGTCGTCGCGTCCGCTCGGCGCAGCGTTCGGTGACACGACCGGAGCGCTCGGCGGCGGCTCTTCCGGCGGCGTGCAGCTCTACGGCGCGCAGATCGCGTGGACGCTCGACCCGCTCCTCAAGGTGCAGGCGTTCGGCTTCGCGCGCGTCGCGCGCAGCGGCGCGGGCTTCGCCGATCTGTCGCGCTCGTTCGCGCTCTCCGCGAAGGAAGGCGAGACGTACACCGCCGCGCTCCGCATCGGCGGCGACAGCAAAGGCTGGCGCTACGGCATCGAGGGCGCGTACCAGCTCGGCAACGTCGCGAGCTTCGGCGTGGGCGGCGTGAACCGCACCGCGTACGCCGCCGCGATCCACGTCGCGCGAACGTTCGATCGCGTCTCGCTCACGCCGACGGTGCGAATCGGCGGCGCCTACGCGACGGGCGACGACGGCTCCGGCGACTACAAGCAGTTCGATCCGCTCCTCCCCGACGTGCACGCGTTTCACGGCGCGATGGACATCTTCGCGTGGTCCAACATCATGGAAGCGAACGCGCGCGTCAGCGTCATTCCGTGGACCGACACGGCGTTCGGCGTCGAGTACCGGTACGCGCAGATGGCGCAGGCGAACGGCGAGTGGGTCAGCGGGTACCTGGCATCGGTCGGACGCACCGCCGCGAACGGCTCGAAAGAGCTCGGCCACGAGATCGATGCATTCTTCACGTACCTTCCGTGGACGGCGCTCGAGCTCCACGCCGGATACTCGGCGTTCATCGCGGGTGACGGCGCGCGCACGATCCTCGCGTCGCAAGCGCGGGGCTCGCAGAACTCCGACGGAACGTTCTCGCCGGTCGGGCTCACGCACTACGGCTACCTGCAGGCGACGCTGCGGGTTCCTTGACGCAGGCACGACGCGCCGAGCGATCGCGAAGTCGAAGAGGAGCGGCGGCGCTCGCGAGCCTCATGACCGATCGATCGCGCCGCGGGCCGCGACCGAGATCCGCGTCTCCAAACGAACGGTCACGCGATCCCCCTCCTCTTTCCCGATCGCCTCGCGGATCGCCGCCTTGATTGGCAGCTTGTGCGTCCCGTCGCCCATCGCCATGAACGAAGCACGAAACGGGTGACCATCGATCGTGCCTCGAACCTTGACGAGCCCCTTGGTCCCGAAGAATTTTGCGGAGCCCGGCATGACGACGTACGTCCAGCCGCCTTTCGCCGGCGACTTTTCAAGCCTGGCTGTGAATCGTTTGTCGAGGGTCTGCTCGGTTTGCTTCGTGGGCGTTTTCATCGGTACGTACCTCTTGGGACGCGAGCTAGATGGGGATGGTCGGTCTTCAGGGGCCAGCGCCTCGACGTGAATTCAATTCACCCAGCGCCGATTCGGTCCGACGTCCGCGTGAACGAACCAGTCGGCGGCCGTCGGGTAGATGCCGACGCCGCCGTCCCAGCCGAGCGCGCGGATCTCTTTCTCGAGGACCTTCGGCTCGATCCCCTTCGTCGCGCCGACGGGTACGACGCGGAAATCGCAGGCGTGCCCCAGCGAGTGTTGGCTGTGCGACGCGACGTGGTGGCCCTTCTTTCGAAGGAGCTCGTTGAGCTTCGGGCTGCGGAAGCCGCTGACGAGCTCGATGCGAACGGCGCCCTTCTCGCCGAAGCGCGCGGCCACGGCGCGAAGGAGATCGAGCAAGCGCGGATCGAGCGCGTGAAACGTCCCGGTGACGCGATCCGCGAGGAGGCCGTCGAAACGCGCGAGCGGCGGGCTTTGCGCGTCGAGCATCACGCGCTCGTCTGTGTGGAGCTGCGCGAGCGTCGCGAGGAGCGGCGGAAGACCGGGCAGCTCGTCCGTATCCTTCTTGCTCGCGTGACCCGACGCGCGAACCTCGGCGCGCGCCGCTCGCGCGGGATCGCTCGCAGTCGGGACGCTGAGGCTCGCCGTGGCCAGCACGGCGGCGATCGTCGCGAGCAGATTGCACGCCAGGCTCATGACTGAATGCACCGACGGTAACGGCGGATGCCGGGGTAGGAAAGATATCTACTTCTTGACGATTTCGCACGCGGAGAGGAGCCTCACGCAAGATGAGTGATCCCCCCCGGGCAGCCGCTCCGTCCGACGGAGACCTGCTTCGCCTCATCGGCGAGGGGGACGCGCACGCCGTCGGCGATCTCTACGATCGCTACGCGTCCATGCTGTTGCCGCTCGCGATTCGCATCGTGCGCGATCGCTCGGAGGCAGAAGACGTGGTTCACGACGCGTTCGTCGCGGTGAGCGATCGCGCGGGCCAGTACGTTGCCGAGCGGGGGAGCGTCGTCGCGTGGCTCGTCACGCTCGTGCGAAACCTGTCGATCGATCGGACGAGGCGTCGCGATCGTCGCGGCACGCTCACGCGCGACGTCCTCGCGCACGAGCCGCACGCGCTCGGCAATCGCCACGTCGAGGATCCCGAGTCACTCGCGTCCGGCGCGTCCGAGCGCGAAAAGATCCGACGCGCGCTCGCGACGCTCCCCGAGGCGCAGCGCACGACGCTCGAGGTCGCGTTCTTCGAAGGCCTCAGCTATCCGGAGATCGCCGAGCGAGAGAAGGTCCCGCTCGGCACCATCAAGTCGCGCGCCGCGCGTGCGATCACGTCGCTGCGCGAAGCGCTCGAGCGCGAAGGCGTGAGCCTCGACGGATCGCTCGGTGGCCCGCAAAAGACCTGAGCTTGCCGTCGCGCTGAAGTATCCTCGCCCGCGATGACGATTCAGCACGACGAGGGGGTGCTCACGCAGCGCGCGGTTCCGGGGCCCGCGCTTTATTTCGTGTCGGCGACTCCCGCCGTCTCCGCGGGCGCGCCAAAGGCGATCGTCGGAATTTTGCACGGGTACGCCGATCACGCCGCGCGCTACGCGCACGTGATGGACCGGTGGGCAGAGCAGGGGATCGCGTCGGTCGCGATCGACATGCGCGGCCATGGGCGCGCGACCGGGCCGCGAGGCTACTGCGCGCGATTCGACGAGTTCCTCGACGACGCCGCCGAGCTCGCGCGCCTCGTGGGCGATCGCGGCCATGGTGCGCCGGCGTTCCTCTACGGCCACAGCTTCGGCGCGCTCGTCGCCTCGCTGAGCGTGATGGAGTCGCCGCGCTCGTGGCGCGGGCTCGTGTTGAGCTCGCCGTACTTCGGGCTCGCGCTCGAGGTGCCGGCGGCAAAGGTCTTCGCGGGGCGGATCGCGTCGCGTCTCGTGCCGAAGCTGGGCCTGCCGAGCGGCCTCAAGGGGAGCGACATGTCGCACGATCCGCAGCGCGCCCGCGCCTACGACGCCGATCCGCTGATCTTCAAGAACGCGACCGCGCGCTGGTTCACCGAGACGACGAAGGCTCAGGCGCGAGCGATCGCGCGCGCGCCGCAGCTCAGGCTGCCGCTCTACGTCATGCCCGGCGGCGCCGATCCCATCGCCAAAGTCGCGGACGCCAAGCGATTCCACGACGCGGCCGGATCGCCCGACAAAACGTGGGACGAGCGCCCCGGCCTGTTCCACGAGGTCCTGAACGAGCCCGAGTGGCCCGCGCTCACCGACAAGCTCGGCGGGTGGATCGTCGCGCACGCGTCTTGACCGATCCTCGCTCATCGCGTTTCCTCCGTCCCGCATGACTCACGCAAGTAGCAAGTCGAACGGCGCGCGAAAGACCACGCAGCTCAAGGGCCTCGTTCAGAGCAAAGAGCTCGCCTTCCTCATGGAGGCACACAACGGCCTCAGCGCGAAGGTCGCCGAGGAGGCGGGGTTTTCGGGGATCTGGGGGAGCGGGCTGTCGATCTCCGCGGCGATGGGCGTGCGCGACAACAACGAGGCGAGCTGGACGCAGGTGCTCGAGGTCGTCGAGTTCATGGCCGACGCGACGAGCGTTCCGATCCTGCTCGACGGCGACACCGGCTACGGCAACTTCAACTCGATGCGGCGCCTCGTCACCAAGCTCGAGCAGCGCGGCGTCGCGGGCGTGTGCATCGAGGACAAGATCTTCCCGAAGACGAACAGCTTCATCCGTGGCTCGGCGCAACCCCTCGCGGAAATCGACGAGTTCGCCGGCAAGATCAAGGCGGGCAAAGAAGCGCAGCGCGACGACGACTTCGTGATCGTCGCGCGCGTCGAGGCGTTCATCGCGGGGTGGGGTCTCGAAGAGGCGATGCGCCGCGCCGAGGCGTACCGCGCGGCCGGCGCCGACGCGATCCTCATTCACAGCGCGCTCCGTGCGCCGACCGAGATCCTCGCGTTCAAGAAGGAGTGGGGCGATCGCCTCCCCGTCGTGATCGTCCCGACGAAGTACTACACGACGCCGACCGACGTCTTTCGCGAGAACGGATTCTCGATCTGCATCTGGGCGAACCACCTGATGCGATCGGCGCTCACCGCGATGAAGGCGACGGCAAAGCAGATCTACACCGATCAAAATCTGCTCAACGTCGAAGACCAGGTCGCGACGGTGGCCGAGGTGTTCCGCATTCAAGGCGAGAGCGAGCTCGAGGTCGCCGAGAAGCTCTACCTGCCGAAGAACGCGCTCCACACGCACGGGATCGTGCTCGCGGCGTCCCGCGGCGAAGAGCTCGGCGATCTGACGAAGGACAAGCCGAAGGCGATGGTCGACATCGCGGGCAAGCCGCTCCTCGCGCACATCGCGGCGACGTACCGCGCGGCCGGCATCAAGGACATCACCGTCGTGCGTGGCTACAAGAAGGAGACCGTCGACCTGCCGAGCCTCTCGTACGTCGACAACGACGAGTTCGCGTCGACGCAAGAGGTCGTGTCGCTGATGAAGGCCGCGGCGGCGGTCGAAGGGCCGACCGTCATCTCGTACGGCGACGTCCTCTTCCGTAAGTACATCCTGCTGCAGCTGATGGACACCGACGCCGACTTTGCCATCGCGGTCGATGCCGACTGGCGCGACAGCCGCAACAAGAACCGCCTCGCCGACTACGCCGTTTGCTCGCAGCCCAACTCGAAGAAGACGCTCCTCGGCAAGGTCACGCTCAAGGACGTCGTCAGCGATCCCGAGTCGCCGAACATCGAGGGCGAGTGGATGGGCTTCCTTCGCGTTTCCGCGGAAGGCGCGAAGATCCTGCGCGCGATGCTCGTCGCGCTCGACGCCGAGGCGGCGCGGCGCATGCGCATGACCGACGTGCTCAAGGCGATCGTCAAGGCCGGGCACGAGGTTCGCGTGATCTACACGACCGGTCACTGGCTCGACGTCGACAGCGTGAGCGACGTCGTCCAGGGAGGCAGCTTCTGATGATTCGCCCGGAGAGCTTCCTCGTCGAGGCGCGCGCGGCAGGCTTCGAGCTCTACACCGGCGTGCCGTGCTCGTACTTGAAGCCGTTCATCAACTACGTCATCGACTCCCCGAACCTCAGCTACATCGGCGCGACGAACGAAGGCGACGCGGTCGCGATCGCGAGCGGTGCGGAGGTCGGCGGCAAGCGCGCCGTCGTGATGTTCCAGAACTCCGGCTTCGGGAACACGGTCAACCCGCTCACGTCGCTCAACGCGATCTTCAAGGTGCCCGTGCTCGTCATCGCGACGTTGCGCGGCGAGCCGGGTGGGCCCGCCGACGAGCCGCAGCACGAGCTGATGGGGCAGATCACGACCGGGCTCTTCGACTTGATGAAGATTCCGTGGGAATTTTTTCCGACCGAAGAGAGCGACATCGCGGGCGTGATCGAACGCGCCGTCGCGCACATGACGCGAGAGCGGACGCCGTACGGGCTCGTCATGAAGAAGGACTCGGTCGAGGCGTACAAGCTGAAGACGAAGGCGCAGCCGAAGCCGGCGACGACCGCGGCGGCCGACGAACGCGCCTGGCCGGCAGAGCGTCCGTCGCGTCACGACGCGCTCGTCGCGGTGCAACGCGCGATGCGATCGAACGACGTCGCCGTCGCGACGACAGGCTTCACAGGGCGCGAGCTCTACGCGATCGACGATCGGCCGAACCAGCTCTACATGGTCGGCTCGATGGGGTGCGCGTCGAGCTTCGGGCTCGGGCTCGCGTGGGCGAGGGCGGGCACGCGCGTCGTCGTGCTCGACGGCGACGGCGCTGCGTTGATGCGCCTCGGCGCGCTCGCGACGCTCGGCTACGAGCGACCGAAGAATTTGCTGCACGTGCTCCTCGACAACGAGGCCCACGATTCGACGGGCACGCAGTCGACGGTCACGCACTCGGTCGACGTCGGCGCCGTCGCGCGCGCGTGCGGGTATCCGCGCGTCGTGCGAGCGACGAGCGCCGACGAGCTGGCGCGCATCGTCGCGGAAGACACGCGCGAGCTGACGTTCGTTCATGTGAAGACGAAGCCCGGGGCGCCGAGCGATCTGCCGCGACCGAAGGTGACGCCGTTGCAAGTGGTCGATCGGCTGCGCGCGCATTTGAGAGATTCACAGGAAGGCGGGGAGACGGGAAGGGGAGAGGGATCATGAAGCTCCTCAATCCTGGGCCGGTGACGTTGACGGCGCGCGTTCGCGGCGCGCTCGCGCGCGAGGACATGTGCCATCGCGAGCAGGAGTTCGCCGAGCTGACCCAGGACGTGATCGCGCGCCTCGCCGCGGTGTATCCGGAGGCGCGTGACGGTTACGTTCCGGTGCTGCTCACGGGATCGGGCACGGCCGCGGTCGAGGCGATGATCGGCTCGCTCGTCCCGCGAGGGGCGACGGCGCTCGTCGTCGCGAACGGCGTCTACGGCGAGCGAGCCGCGGCGATGCTCGACGCGCAAGGCAAAGGGCACTCGCTCGTGCGCTCGGATTGGACGGCGCCGATGCGTCTCGACGAGGTCGAGAACCGCCTCGACAAAGGCGGCTTCTCGCACGTCGTCGCGGTGCACCACGAGACGACGACCGGCCGCATCAACGACATCGCTGCGTTGGGCGCGCTCTGCAAGCAGC
>JAYVXB010000553.1:0-13820 GCA_043785585.1 Deltaproteobacteria bacterium
CCGAAGGTCTTCCACGCGCTCACGACGAAACGCGTCCTCGTGATGGAGCGCTTCTACGGTCATCGCGTCGACGACGTCGCGCAGATCCGCGCGAGCGGCGCCGACGGCGAGGCCAAGCTGCTGCTCGGAATGCGCGCGTGGTTCCAGTCGATGATCTTTCACGGCTTCTTCCACGGCGACGTGCACGCCGGAAATCTGATGGCGCTGAGCGACGGGCGCATCGGCTTTCTCGACTTCGGGATCGTCGGGCGCTTTCCGCGCGAGCGGCGCGTGCAAGTGACCGACTACCTGATGAGCTTCGCGTCGGGCGACTACAAGAAGCTCGCCGAGACGATGATCGCGATGGGATCGGTCGACGGGCGGACGGTGGACATCGACGCGTTCGCGCGCGATCTGCGCGAGGCTTACGCGCCGCTCCTCGAAGGCTCGCTCGAAAGCGTGAAGTACGCCGACCTCATCCCGGCGATCATGCGCGTCGCGATCAAGCACCGGATGCGCATGCCACGCGACTTCGTGCTCATCACGAAGCAGATGCTCTACTTCGACCGCTACGCGAAGTTGCTCGCGCCGAAGCTGAACATCTTCAAAGACCCGCGCATCGTGACGGCGCTCGCGATGGACGTCCTGATGGCCTCGTGAACCGCGAGCCACGCGCTCCCAAGGTCGCGCTGGCGTCGCAGATGCAGCTCTCGCCCGCGTGAGCCATAATGCGAGACGTACCCGATCTAAGGAGTCTCGCTTTGAACGTCATTCGCTTCGTCCCCTTCGCTCCGCTCGCCATCGCGACGATCGCCGGCTCACTCGCCTTCGCGTGCCACGATCCGGCGCCTGCAACGCAGCAACCTCCGCAGTACGCTGGGCAATATCCGCCGGGGCAATATCCGCCGGGCCAGTACCCGCCGAATCAGTATCCGCCGCAGCCGCAACCGACGGCGCCGCAGCCGTATCCGCCGCCGACCGCAACCGCGCCTCCGCCGCAGCCGTATCCGCAGCCCTATCCGCCGCAGCCGACCGCGCCGCAGCCGCAGCCGCCTCCGCCGAGCACCGCGCCGCCGGCGCCGACGTTCCCGGTGCCCGTGCCGCCGCCCGCGCCGACCGCATCGGGTCCGTCCGCGACGCCGATCGATCCGAACTTCGCGGTCGTCGCGACAGGACCGCTCTTCATCTTCGCGGCGACCGAAGCCGCAGGCATGACGAAGGACGGACCGCTCGTCGCTGCGCAGTTCCAGCAAGGGCAAGTGCTCGAGACCGCCGTCACGCTGCAACCGAACAAGTGCTACACGGTGCTCGCCGTCGGCGTCGGGATCCAAGAGGTCGACATCACGCTCGTGCTCACGACGCCGATTCCGAACATGAACCCGACGCTCGCGCGCGACTCGGGCGGCGGCGCGCAGGCATCGCTCGGCGGAAAGGGTCGCTGCTACACGTGGCAGCTGCCGTTCGCCACGGGCGCGAAGTTCGTCATCATGGCGACGAAGGGCGCGGGCATCGCAGCCGGACAGATGTACGTGAAGTAACGCTAGAGATTTTACAGAAGGAAAGGAGAAGAGAAGACGACTGGGCGTCCGACCCCATCACTCTTCTTTCCTTCTCGCCTTCTGTGAAAGTCTCGATCAGAGGACGATGTCCGCGCGCTTGCCTTGCGTGAGCGCGGGCGCGACGACGTCAGGATGCGCCTTCTTCCAGGCCGCCCGGCGCGCGTTGTCGAGCTCCTCGCGGTTGGCGTACGGTTGCGGCGACGCGGCGGTCACGCGCAGGTACTGCGGGAGATCGACGACCTCGAAGCCGCGGACGTCGGGATGCATGGGATCCCATCGATTGTCGTCGAGCCACCTCAGGAGGCGCTCCAGCGCGACGACGGATTTCCATTTGCAGTCGTGGAGAAGCACGATGCCGCCGCCGGCGTATTCGAGACGCAAGCGAAGCTCGTGCGCCACGGCCTTCTCGTCGTCGCGTTCCATGTCGTCGGCGGCGAGGCTCCACAGGACGACCTCGGTCTCGCGCTCGCCGAGCGTCCGCTCGAGGAAGTGGCTGAGATCGCCGTACGGCGGCCGGAAGAAGATCGGTCTCTGGCCGGTGACGCGCTCGATCACCTCGGCGCCGCGATCGATCTGCGCGAGCGCCTGAGGACGGCCGACCTCCGTGAGGTGCGTGTGATCGTACGTGTGGTTGCCGATGAGGTGACCCGCGGTCGCGGCGCGGCGCGCGACGTCTCGAGCCATGGCCGTGCGCGTGTCGTCGCCGTCGAGGTAGCGACCGATGAAGAAGAACGTCGCGCGCACGTGGAAGCGCTCGAGCAAATCGAGGACGTGCGGCGTCGTCTCGGGGAACGGACCGTCGTCGAACGTGAACGTGATGTAGCGATGGTTGTCGTCGGGCGCGTAGTGCGGGCCTTCGGCGAGAAGCCACGCGCGCGCGATCGTCGCCTCGGGGTTCATGCGCGGAAAGTCGTGCGGGTCGATCGGAGCCGGCGGCGGCGCGAGGGCGGCGTCGGCGGCTTGGGGGACGACCTCGAGAGGCGGCGGCACGACGCGCGCTTCGATCACCCCGGATCTGCCGACCACGACGCGCCACGCGCGCGTCGACGACGCGGTGAACGTCGCGCGATCGGGCCGGCCGAGGCCAAGCCACGTCCCGAGCGCCACCGAGAGGGCGGGCAGGAGCACGCGCAGACCGATCCGGAACATGGTCGAACGGATCGTAGAAAGCCCGTCCGACGGCGGCCAACAACCTAGCGATAGAGACCTGGCACGCGCGCGCCGAGCGCCCATCCGAGCTGGCGATTCGCGTCGCCTGCCCAGCTCGCGGCGAACGCATCGCGCACGACGAGCTCGGCCAGCTTGCCTCGCGGCGAGAACCCCCACTCGGCCTCCTGCGACACGTCGTCCGGATCGCTGTAGACGCGCCACACGAAGAAGCCTGCGAAGTACGGCTCGTCGAGGAGCGGCGCGACGAGGTGGTGGTACGCCTGCGCCTGCGCGTACTCGTCGACCTTCACGCTCTTCATTTTGTCGGGCCACTCCCACGGGCGAATCGCCGGATCAGGGCGCGTCGTGTAGCCGATCTCCGTGAAGAGGACAGGCTTGTTCCACGTCTCCGCGAGCGCGTGGACCTTGGCGCGAACGCGACGTCCACCTTCGGCGAGCGCCGCGTCGCTCGCGCCGTCTTTGTCCGCGAGCGGATAGAAAGCGTTGATGCCGATGACGTCGAGCTCGCCGAGGACGACCGTGTGATCGACGTCGTCCCAGTTTCCCGAGTAGGTGACGATGCCGTGGTAGATCGCGCGGACGTCGCGGACGATCGCGGCGAAGCTCGGCGCGCGCGGCGTCGTCACCCACGAGCGCAGCTCGACGCCCGCGGAGAACATCTCGACGCCACTCTCTTCGGCGACGTGGGCCCACGTCTTCACGAAGTGCGCGTAGCTCTTCGCCCAGCGATCCCAGCCTTCGTCCGTCTTCGGATCGATGAGCGCGCGCCACTCGAACGACTCGACCCACAGATGCGGCACGAGCATGACGCGGAGGCCGCGCGCGTGCGCCATCGCGACGGCGCGGCGAACGTCGGCGCGGTTCTCTTCGAACGGACGCTCGAACGTGAGATCGACGCCGGCGCCGGAGAGATCGGCGACGCGACCGAAGGGCGTGATCGCGATCCACGTCGCGCCCATGCTGCGCGATTCGTCGAGCGTGCGCGCGTACGCCGCGGAGCCGTAGCCGAGGCCAGGGTGGTAGCCGTTCTCGATCGGTCCCACGGTGATCCCGCGCGCGGCTTGCATTCCCGATGCGCGCCAGCCGTCGGGCGCCGCGAGCGCGACGAGCGATGCGATCGCCCCGAGCGCGAGCGCGCCGGCCATGAGCTATTTCGAGCCCTTCACGAGCTCGACCTCCAAGATCACGCCACGACCGAAGTGCGCGTCGACGCGCGTCGTCTTGGACGCGAATCCGTCGCGCTTGAAGAGGACGGTGTGCGCGCCCGCGGCGACCTCGAGCGAGGTGGGCGTCACACCCGCGGGTTGACCGTCGAGCGTGATCGCGGCGCCAGCGGGCGCGGTGACCACGATGAGGATCGACGGACGCATCTTCAAGCGTTCGAGCTCGCGCTGCGCGTCCGTGCGCTCGTCGCCACCGACCGCGGGGATCGCGAGATATTGCTCGATCGCCTTCGCCGACTCCTCGGGCTCGTCGAGCCGCTCGTGGCAACGCGCGATGTTCCATATCTCCGTCGGCGGTCCACCGAGCCGCCACGCTTCGTTGAAATAACGAATCGCCTCGCGGTATCGGCCGGCCGCGAACGCGCGCACGCCTTGTTGATCGAGCTCGCGCGCGGCATCGAGATCGCTGCCTTTGATCGCGCCGCTCTCCATCCGCTTGGGCGCGGGCATGAGCACGTCGCCCGGACGCTGCGTCGACGGCACGCACGCGCTCGCGGCGAGCGCGAGGAGCATGGAGAGGGCGATGCGCATAGGGCAGCTCTATTTACATCATGCACGGCTCGATCGCCGAGTGACTCACGCAGCGACGAGAACGACCTTGGTCACCTCGGGCGGCGCGCCCACACGCGCGGGCGGACCGACCGTACCGAAGCCGCGGTTCACGTAGAGCGTCGTGCCTCGCACGTCGTAGCGACCGGCGACGTATTTCATGACGAACGACGCGGGCACAAATCCCGGGTTGATCTGCCCGCCGTGCGTGTGGCCGCTGAGTTGAAGAGCGACGCGCCCGGCCCAGAGATCGATCGTGCTCGGCTGGTGCGACAGCAGGATGCGCGGTGCTTCCGGCGGAAGCTTTGTCTCGGCGCGCGCGAGCATCGGGCCGGCGCCGCCATGCCAGGGCGCGCGAAGATCGTCGACGCCGAGAAGTGCGAACCCGCCGCCATCGCCCGCACGAAGGTGCTTGCCGCCGTTCACGAACGCTTCGATCCCCGCCGCGCGAAGTGCGTCGACGACTTGCGACGCGCCAGCATAGTAGTCGTGGTTGCCGAGGATCGCCGCGACGCCATCGCGTGCGCGGAGGTCCGCGAGCTTCCTCGCGATGAGCGGCGCGAACGCAGCATCGAAATCGATGAGGTCGCCCGTCGCGACGACGAGGTCGGGGCGAATCTCGGCGATGCGCGAGAAGCCTTCCGCGATCTCGCGCTCTCCGATGTACGTGCCGACGTGGATGTCGGACACCTGCGCGATCGTGTAGCCGTCGAGGACGCGCGGGAGGCCGGCGATCTTCACGACGACCTCGTCGATCTGGAACGCATGACGTCCGCGCACGATCCCCCAACCGAGCATCGAGCCCGTCGCGGCGAGGACCGTCGAGCCGGCAGCGGCTTCGATCACCTGACGGCGAGAGAGTGGCTGGGCGGGCGACAGCGGCAACGGCGACGGCGACGGCGACCGGCGCGCGACGAGGAGCGAGATCCCGTGGATGATCGCCAGCGGGACCATCACGAAGAGAATCGTGATCGCTTCGAAGCCGAGCACAGTGTGCAGCGGCGCGAGCCCCAGCATGTGACGCCTCACCACGAGCCAGCGCAGGAGCGGACTCGCGACGAGGAGCACGATGACGAGCGCGATGTACGCGACGCGAAAGCGCGCGACGCGCGGCCAGCACGCGACCGCCCAACGATAAAAGAGAAAATGGCTGAGCACGCCGAGCGCCATCGGGAGCAGCGTGAAGAGCATCGTCAGCGATGTAGCACGCCGCTCACGACGCGCTCGATGCGCGCATAGTCGCGCGCGATCTCGATGTCGGCGAAGCACCCGCCGTGCGCCTGCTCGAAGAGCGCGCGGACCGCGGAGGCTTCTCCCGCGCCGATCTCGATCGCGAGGACGCCGCCACGGACCAGATGGCGCGGCGCGGCGTCGACGATGCGGCGCACGATCGCGAGACCGTCGTCGCCTCCGTCGAGCGCGAGGTGCGGCTCGAACTCGCGGACGTCCGCCATCAGCGTCGCGATTTCCGCGGTGGCGATGTACGGCGGGTTCGCCGTGACGACGTCGAACCGGCAGGGGCGACTGGAGCCAAGGCCGTCGAACAGATCGGCTTCGCGGAAGGCGACGTTGTACGCGCCGAGGCGGAGCGCATTTTCGCGCGCGACCGCGAGCGCGCCGGAGCTGACGTCGACGCCGACGACGCTCGACGTCGGGCGCTCGCGCGCGAGCGAGACCGCGACGCAGCCGCTGCCCGTGCAGAGATCGAGCGCGCGCATCGACATCGAGCAGCCGCGCGTCCGTGCGAGCGCGACCTCGACGAGCGTCTCGGTGTCGGGACGCGGAACGAGCACGCGCTTGTCGACGCGAAACTCGCGACCGTAGAACTCGCGCTTCCCGAGCAGGTACGCGACCGGCTCGTGCACGCGCCGCCTCTTCACGAGATCCCGAAACCGCGCGAGCTCCGCCGGCTCGAGCGGACGCTTCGAATCGAGGATGAGCTGCATGCGCGTCGATCCGAGCGCGTGCGCGAGGAGCACCTCCGCGTCGAGGCGCGGGCTCTCGATCGCTCGCGAACGAAAGTCATCCGTCGCCCATTTGACGACGGCCTCGATCGTCCAGACCTGCTGCGCGGGCTGCGTCACCCCGTCATCCGAGCTTCGCCCGCTCCTCGTCGACCGCCGCGGCGACCTCCGCGTGCAGCCGATCGCGCTCGGCTTCCGTCGCGGCTTCGAAGCGCATCACCAGGATCGGTCCCGTGTTCGACGCGCGGACGAGCCCCCAGTCGCTCCCCTTGAAACCGATGCGCGCGCCGTCGACTGCGATCACCTTGTTTCCAGCCGCTTCGTAGCGTTTGGTGATCGCCTTCACGACGTCGAACTTGATCGCGTCGGGGCAGTCGACGCGAAGCTCGGGCGTCGTGAACGTCTTCGGCACGTCGGCGAGCATCTCGCCGATCGACCGCGGATCGGCCGCGAGGATCTCGAGGAGACGCAGCGACGCGTAGATGGCGTCGTCGTATCCGAAGTACCGATCCGCGAAGAAGATGTGACCGCTCATCTCGCCGGCGAGGAGCGCGTGCTCCTCCTTCATCTTCGTCTTGATGAGCGAGTGCCCGGTCTTCCACATGATGCCGCGACCGCCGTGCTTCGCGATGTCGTCATAGAGCGTCTGCGAGCACTTGACCTCGCCGAGGATCGCGGCGCCCGGCGCCTCTTTCAGCAGCGCGCGCGAGAAGAGGATCAAGAGCTTGTCGCCCCAGATGATGTCGCCGTTCGCGTCGACCGCGCCGAGCCTGTCCGCGTCGCCGTCGTACGCGATCCCGACCCGCGCGCCGGTCTCTTTCACGCGCGCGATGAGCGCCGCGACGTTCTTCGGCATCGTCGGATCGGGGTGGTGGTTCGGGAAGTGGCCGTCCATGTCGCAGAAGAGCGGGTCGGGCGAGAGGCCGAGCTTCTTCATGCAACGGAGCGCGAGGGGGCCGCCGGCGCCGTTGCCCGCGTCGACGACGAACTTCATGTCGGTGCGCGCGAGCTTGATCTTGCTCGTCACCATGTCGACGTATTTCTCCTCGACGTCGACGCGCTCGACGCTCCCCTTCTCTTCGGGGCCGTACGCTTCGGTCTCGATGAGCTCGCGCAGCGCTTGGATGTCGGCGCCGAAGAAGCTGGCCTTGCCGCGCATCACCTTGAAGCCGTTCTCGTCGCCGGGGTTGTGGCTCCCGGTGATCATCACGCCGCCGTCGGCGTCGAGCGCGAACACCGAGCCGTAGAGAAACGGCGTGGGGCCGACGCCGATCTCGAGGACGTTCACGCCCGCGCGGACGAGGCCGTCGGTGAGGGCGGCGAAGAGGCGCTCGCTCGAGAGGCGGCAATCGCGCCCGACCGCGATGCGCGCAGCACGCCCGCTCGCGCGGAGCATCGTGCCGAGGCCGCGGCCGACGGCGCGCGCGAGATCATCGGTGAGATCGCGATCGGCGACGCCGCGAATGTCGTATTCGCGAAAAATCTGGGTGGGAACCTTCATGGTGCTCTTCTTCGCGGGTTTCGGCGCCTCGCGCAAGCCCGCCGTAGTCGCTATAGTCCCGCTCGCTCTTTACCCATGGACGCCGCGCCCCCCCCCGCCTCGCCGCCGAACGATCCGCCCGCGTACGTGTACGCGCCGAGCGACATCTATCCGGTCGGAGAGCGCGAGCGCGAGCTCTGCGCGAAGGCCGATCATCCCGACTGGATCTACCTCGGCGGCCTCCTCGCGCTCGACGTCGGATCGATCTGGCTGAACTCGCAGCTGATGGATCCGGCAAAGCATCCGGAAGGCGTGCGCCTCCTCGGACCGGCGGCGGTCGGTTTCAGTTGGGGGGCGACGATCGGTGGCGGGTATCTCGCGCTGCCGAAGTGCGATCCGCATTGGGTCAGCTACGCCCCGCGCGAGGGCGACGTGCACGCGACGTGGCCGCTCGCGCTGACGCTCGCACTGGTCGGCGGGATGTTGGGGGCGACCATCACGGGCGTCGCGACGACGTCGGCGTCGACGACTACCGATCTGCTCGGATGGTCGACGGAAGAGCGTGCCGCACGCCTCTGGATCGCAGGCGGCGCGGGGATCATCGGCGCGCTCGTGCCGTACTTGCTCCCGCCGAAGACGTGGAGCGCGGCGCGAGAGCTCGCGCACATTCGCGCGACCGCCGACGCGCACGGCGCGTACTTCAACTACTCGGTCGCCTTCTAGGACTTCGCGATCAGCGCGTCGACGCGCTCGAGCACGGCGCGCGCGCTCATCGCGCCCTTGTAGACGTAGAGGGCGCTCGACGCGTCGTCGTCGAGGACCTCTTCGCTGACGCGGAGGCGTGAGCTCACGGCAAAGAGAACGCGCTCGGCGAGACCGGACTGCACGAGCTCGACGCGCTTCCACACGGCCGCGCGGCTCCAGTAGCCCATCACCTCGAGGTAGACTTTGTCGCGCGCACGTCCTCGTCCGCGCTCGAAGACGAGGTCGGGGATGCAGACGCCGACGCCAGGGAGATCGAGGATCGTCTTGTTCGGCGCGGCGCGCCACGGCGTGTCGAGCGACGCGAACGTCTTCACGAGCGCGGCGACCTCGTCGGGCAGCGGCGGATCTTCGTGCGTCGCACGCGCCTCGCCTCGAAGCCGGAAGACCAGTGGCGTGCGGTCCTTCCCCCAGCGAATGTCGGCTTCGAGCTTCCATTCGTCGCAGGCGTCGAGCGCCGGGAGGAGGAGCGCGAGCTGCAGCCCGTACTTCGTGACCGATTCGAAGAGGCTGAACGGTCCGTCGACGACGATCCGGTAGCCGCCGTCGTCTGCCTTCGCGATCGTGTGGAGCAAGCGCAAGAACTTCAGCCGGCGAAAGAGCGCGCGCATCGCGCCGGGCGACGCGCATCGAACGTCGATCGTCACCTTGACCGCGCGGAGCAGCACGGCTTGCGCCTGACCGCGTTCGTAGAGATCGACGAGCGCAACGGGCGAGACCGCGTCGAGCGTGAGGAGGACGTGTGCCGCGCGGAGATCCGCGAACAGCGCACGCTCGATGACGTCGGGCGTGACGGCGCGTGACGTCGCGATCTCCGCGAGGATGGCGTCGCGATCGAAGTGCTCGCCGAGGCCGAGCGCACGACGCGCCGCCGCCGCGCGCGTGAAGACGTCGCGCCGCAGCTCTTCGGGATCGACGTCGTCGATCGCATCGAACGTGCAACGGTCCTCGACCAGCTTCGCGAGGCCGTCGCGCAGCCTGTGCTCGCGCGCGCCGACGTCGATCGAAGCGAGGGCCGCATCGAGCTCTTCGCGTGTGTGCTCGACGTGCGCGAGCGCGGTGTCGAGCAACGATTTCGCGATCGCCATCGCGCGACTGCGTGTTTCGTCGTCGAGCGCCACGAGCTTGAGCTCGCCTCCGCGACGGCGCGCGCTGACGAGATCAGCGGTAAGCACTGTGCTCCCTCCGCCGCTCGCTCGTGTACGTCTCGGTCGTCGCCTCGGTCACGAGCTCGTAGAGCGTCGCGCGCTTGCCGTCCTTCTTTCGCAAGATCCGACCGAGCCGCTGCACGTGCTCGCGCACAGATCCGCTCCCCGAGAGAATCACTGCGACGTTCGCGTCCGGCACGTCGACGCCTTCGTTCAGCACCTTCGACGTCACGACTGCGCGGTACGTCCCCTCGGCGAGCCCCGCGAGGATCTTGCTTCGTTCGCGCACTTTCGTCTGGTGGGTGATCACCGGCACGAGAAAGCGTCGCGCGATTTCGTACGCGGCGCGGTTGTCCTGCGTGAAGAGGATCGCGCGATCGTCGCGATGCTCGTGCAAGAGAAGCTCGAGGTATTCGAGCTTCGCGGCCGGCGCGAACGCGATCGCGCGCTGCCTCCGGTACGCCGCCATCGCGCGGCGTCCGTCGGCGCTCTGCGTCGACATCATGATGAACTCGCCCCATCCGCTCGGGCTCGACATGCGAATGCCGTGGCTCGTGACGAACTCGCGGTAGATCGCGCGCTCGGCGTCGTGCTCGGCGCGCTCGCTCGCGTCGAGCTCGATCGAAACGCGCTCGATGTCGTAGTCCGCGAGGTAGTCGCCCGCGAGCTCGACGATGTCCTTGCGGTAGACCGTGGGGCCGATGAGCTGCGTCAGCTCGGCGTCGCGCCCGTCGGTGCGCTCGGGCGTCGCGGTCAGTCCGAGCCGATACGGCGCGAGGCACGCGCGCGCGGCGAGCGAGTAGCCCGCGCTCGGCAAGTGGTGGCACTCGTCGAAGACGATGAGCCCGAAGCGCGCGCCGAGGTGCTCCATGTGCAGGTACGCCGAGTCGTACGTGGTGACCGTGATCGCGCGGACGTCGTGCTCGCCGCCGCCGACGAGGCCGATCGGTCCGCCGAACGTCGCCGCGAGGAGATCGAACCATTGGCGCACGAGATCGAGCGTCGGCGCGACGACGAGCGTGCTCCGGCGCTTGTCGTCGATGGCGAGGAGCGCGACGTGGCTCTTGCCCGCGCCGGTCGGCAAGACGACGACGCCTCGGCCGCGCGCGCGCCGCCACGCATCGAGCGCCTCGGTTTGAAACGGGCGAGCTTCGCGATGTGCGCGCGCGCCGGTGGCGAGCTCTTCGTAGCGACGCGCCTCGTCGACGTACGGGATCTTCGCCGCGACGAGGGCGCGCACGACGTCGGCGTACGCGAGCGCCGGCGCGCGATGGCACCGCGTCCGGTCGTCCCACGCGGAGCCCGGCGGCGACGCGCTCGCGTCGGGCCACCCGCGCACCTCGATCGTGCCCGAGGCGAACGACAACGCGACGCTGTCTCGATGTGCCGCGCCTTCCACGGCGCGAAGCTAGCGCGGATCGTGCGTCAACGTGAGCGCTGCGTCGGCGGCTCGTCGCGGTCCCACGCGGCGCCCTTGCCCGGCGCGCGTCGCGGCTCGGCCTGCGCATCGCGCGGCGCCGCCTTCAACAGCTCGCGCGGATCGAACCAGTGCTGCGTCGTCGCGCGCCCGAGGATGGGCTCGAGCTCGCCAGAAAACTCCAACGCCTCGGGGCAGCGGTCATGCCACAGCGCCGAACGGTCAGGGACCTCGGCGAAGCAGAGCACCTCTTTGATGCCCCCCTCGCCGTTCGCGGAAACCACCAGAACGCGCCCCGGAAGATCGACCGTCGCGGCCGCCGGGAGCATCACGACGATGTCGTGGTGAAGCTCTCCGAGCGTCCAATGTGCGACGACCTCATAGCCCCCGAACCGACGCGTCATCACATCGAGCAGCGCCCCGATGGTCAGACACCGCGCGAGTCCATCAATCGGTGTGAGCACGACCATGACTTAACACGCCCATGCATGTCGGCCAGTCCCCAAGATTGGGGACTCGACAAACCCTACGGCACGCCGCTCGTATCCGTACCCGGCGCGGGCTCGTCCTTGTCGTCCTTCTTCTTTTTACCGCTCTTCGTGTCTTTTTCTTTCGTCGGCATCTCACCGACCTCGAGCGCGCACTCGCCGAAGATGACCTGCATCTTCCCCTCGGCCGGCTGCAGCTTCACCTCGAGCGACTTCGCGCGGATGACGGTGTTGTCCCTTACCGTCCCCGACAGCTGCACCATGTCGGCGTCGAACTCGCCCGCGAGCTCTCCTTGCGAGCGCATCTCGCCGACCTTCACCTGACCGCGGACCGAGCCCGACGGGCTCACGGTGAGCGACGGCGCGGTGAGATCACCCTCGACCTTCCCGCGCACGACGATCGGGCAGCTCGACGTCAGCGACCCCTTGAACTGCGTGCCTTCCTCGACGAGCGTCTGCTTCTCGCCGCCGCCATTCATCGGATCTGCCATCACGGCCTCCCATTCTTTCCGGACTTCTGGAGAATCTTCATGCGGAGCCTGCACCCAGGCTCGAACGCGAACCTCGTGTTTTGTTCTGCCTGCTCGACCGCGCCGACGAGCGCGCCCCCCGACGTGACGATGAGCTGATTCGCTCCGGCGATGCCGGGGCTCGTGCGCTCGAAAAACTTTCCGTGGATCGTGATGTTCCCCGCGCCGGTGATCTGGCAACCGGAGAGAACGCCTTCGTTTCCGACGACGAGCTCGGTGCCGTGACCGAGCGCGATCGTGCACTGCTCGAAGAGGCTCTCGATCTCGACGCTCGCGCCTTCGTCGAATTGAAGCGACGCGTTTCGAAGTACGTCGCCCTTCCCGAAGTAGCGCTTGATCGCGGACGGTGCCAGGACGATGCCGGCGAGCGTGCCTGCGACGTCGGCCGCAGCGACGCGATTCTTCCCGTTGCCCTCGACGCTGCCGTCGGCCCAGTCGGCGCGGATCCCTTCGAACGATGCGTCGACGGCGACGACGCCGTGGATCTTCGCGCCGGTGAAGTTCGCGCCGTCGGCCTTCGCGCCGCTCATTTTCGCGCCGCGAAGATCCGCGCCGGTAAAGTCCGCGCCGGCCAAGCTCGCCTTGCTGAGGTTCGCGCGATGAAGCGACGCGCGCGAGAACTTCGCCCCCTTGGCGTTCGCCTCGCTCAGATCTGCCTCGCTCAAGTTCGCGTCGACGAAGCTCGCCTCTTCGAGGTTTGCCGACTCGAGGTTGGCGCTCGTGAGATCCGCGTTGTCGAGCATCGCGATCCCGAGATCGCACTCGACGAGATCCGCGTGCGTGAGGATCGCTCCGCTCAGCTTTGCGCCCGACAGATTCGCCGAGTCGAGCTGCGCGTGCGACAAGCGCGCGCCGGTCAGATCCGCGCCGGACAGGTTCGCCCCTTCGAGGTTCGCGCGCCCCAGGTTCGCGCCGGCGAGCATCGCTGCTTCGAGGTTCGCGCCTTCGAGATCCGCGTTGTCGAGGTTCGCCTCGCGCAAGTCGGCGCCCGCGAGGTACGCCTCGCGCAAGCTCGCGTTCTTGAGGTTCGCCTTCGCGAGACGCGCGCCCTCGAGGTTCGCACCTTCGAAATCGCAGCGACGGAAGCTCGCCCCGTCGAGCACCGCCTTCTGCAGCTGCACCCCACGCAGATCGGCGCGATCGATCTTCTCGCCCCGTTTTACTTTTCCTAAAATGACGTCGGCTGTGAAGTCCGGCATCGCGGTGATCCTCCCTCTCCCTGGTGGTTCGCCCTAGGTCAGCGCCCGTAACTCTTTTCGGCTTCCGCCAGATACGCCTCGAGCTCTTCGACCTTCTTCTCGAACGGCAGGCGCTCGAACGTCTTCAGTCGCTCGACCTCGCCGAGCCGCGCCAGCACGACGTTGACCTCGAGGAGTGTCGCTGCGCGCGCCTCGCGCATGCTCTTCTTCTTCGCCGCGGAATCGTCGGCCCACGATGCGGCCGCCTTCTCGAACTCGTCGTGCTGATGGCGAAGGCGCTTCGCGAGCTGCGCGAGACGCTCGCGCTCCTGCGTGTGCCCCGCGTCCGGCACGACGGACTTCAGCTCGCGTC